>NZ_JBEZIH010000006.1:0-324505 GCF_040650935.1 Streptomyces sp. NPDC048565 | reverse complement strand
CCTTCGAAGCCCTCGACCAGCTCGCCATGGAACACCTCCTCAACGTCCGCTGACCCACCCACCGGGGCGCCCACCCGACCACCGGGCGCCCCGGGCACCACCTCCGTGACACCGCCGGATCCACGCAGGGGCTTGACGAAGAGGCCATGGGAGCGTTCCCATGGGCCCCGGCCCCCCTCTCACCGCAAGGGCACCACCGTGACAGAACCTTCCCCGGACGGACGGCCCGGGCGCCGCAGCCGCCGCACCAGGCGGATCGTCGTTCCTCTCACCGCCGTCTCCGCCATCGTCGCCGGCACCGTTCTTTCGGGGTGCGGCCAGCAGCGGGACGAGGACGTCTACACCGTCATGAACTCCTCGACCGACGAGTCCTACCACCGCTGGGACGGTGACACCCTCAAGCGCTGCAGCAAGCAGCTCGGGGTCACCATCGAGCAGCAGAGCGTGCCGGCCTCACAGTTGATGACGAAGGCGCTGCGCATGGCGTCGTCGAAGTCGCTGCCCGACGTCCTTCAGCTGGACGCGTCCGAGATGCCGACCTTCGCCGAGGCCGGCGGGCTGATCCCGCTGAAGGACCTCGGACTGACCACGACGGACATCCCCGAGGGGATCGTCGACTTCGGCTCGTTCGACGGGAAGTACTACGGGGCCGCGCGCACGGTGAACACCCTGGCGCTGTTCTACAACAAGGACACACTCGACAAGGCCGGCCTGAAGGTGCCCACCACCTGGGCCGAGATGCAGTCGACCGCCAAGAAGCTGACCCAGGGCAAGCGGTACGGCCTGGCGCTGAGCGCGGGCGGTGCGGAGGACGGCGTCTTCCAGTTCACCCCGTTCATGTGGTCCAACGGCGGCGACGAGTCGAAGCTCGACACCCCTGAGGTCGCCGGGGCGCTGGACTACTGGAAGGCGCTCCTGAAGGACGGCTCGCTCTCCAAGTCCACGGTCAACTGGACCCAGGCGGATGTGAACGACCAGTTCATGGCAGGCAACGCGGCCATGATGATCAACGGCCCGTGGCAGGTCGAGACCCTGAACACCAAGAAGGGGCTCAACTGGGGCATGGCCGAGATCCCGGTCCCCAAGGCCGGTGACGACTCGGTCGGGCCGCTGGGAGGCGGTGTGCTCACCGTGCCCAACACGGGCGACACCGAGCGCGAGAAGAAGGCCGCCAAGATCATCGGCTGTATGTCCGGCGAGCAGGAGGAGATCTCCTACGCCATCAACAGCTGGATGGTCCCGGCCAACACCAAGGCGGCCGACATCTGGCGGAAGAAGACCCCCGAACTGGCGGCGCTGGCCGACCAGGTCGCCACGGCCCGCTCCCGCACCGCGAAGGTCGGCGCGCAGTGGTCGTCCGTGTCGCTCGCGCTGCAGAGCGCCTTCCAGTCCGCGCTCACCGGCCAATCCAGCGAGGCCGCTCTGAAGCGTGCCCAGCAGCAGGTCACGAGCGGGAACTGAGGTAACGAACCATGTCATCCACCACAGCCTCGGCTTCCGCGCTGCCGGCCGACCCGAAGGCCCCGACGACCGGTGCGACCGGCAAGCCGGTGAACCCGCGTAACGCCAAGCGGCGCAAGGCGCTCGCCCAGTGGGGGTTCATCGCCCCCGCCGTGATCTTCATGGCGCTGTTCTTCGGCTACCCGCTCGTCCGCAACATCGTGATGAGCTTCCAGGACTACTCGCCGTCCACGTTCTTCACCGGCGACGCGCCGTTCAACGGCTTCGACAACTGGACCAACGTCTTCAACGACGGGCTGTTCGGCAAGGCCCTGTGGCAGACGATCCTGTTCACCGTCGGATCGCTCGTCGGCCAGTTCTGCATCGGCCTCGCACTCGCCGTCTTCTTCACCCGCCGCTTCCCGCTGAACGGGATCCTGCGCTCGCTGATCCTGCTGCCGTGGCTGGTCCCGATGGTCGTCTCCGGCATCGTGTGGCGGCGCATCTTCGACCAGGACACCGGTGTACTCAACTCGTTCCTCGGCACCGTCGGCCTCCCCGGTGACACGCCCTGGCTGACGAGCACCAGCATGGCGCTGATCTCGGTGATCCTGGTGAACATCTGGATCGGCATCCCGTTCAACATGGTGATCCTCTACGGCGGCCTCCAGGAGGTCCCCAAGGAGCTGAACGAGGCCGCCGCGCTCGACGGCGCGTCCGCCTGGCGTGCGTTCCGCTCGGTCACCCTGCCGATGCTCAAGCCCGTCATCACCGTGGTGCTGGTGCTCGGCTTCATGTCGACGGTCAAGATCCTCGACCTGGTCCTCGCCCTCACCGACGGCGGGCCCGCCGACTCCACGCAGACGCTCGGCACGCTCACGTACCAGAACTCCTTCGTCCAGATGGACTTCGGTGCCGGCGCCGTGGTCGGCAACATCCTGATCCTGATCTCCGCCGTCTTCGCGGTGTTCTACCTGCGGGTCAACCGCAACGAGGGGAAGTGACCGGCATGGCGACCACCACCCAGATCCCCGCCGCCCCGGCTCCCGCCGTCCACCGGCCCAAGCGCCGCTGGGGTGCGACCGTCTTCGGCGTCGTCGTCCTCGCGGTCATGCTGTTCCCGCTGTACTGGATGATCAACACCGCGCTGCAGCCGGACGCGAGCCTGGTCGACGTGGGCCCCGTCCCCACGGGCTTCGACTTCTCCGGCTTCACATCGGCGATCACCGACCAGGGCACCAACCTGCTGACCTCGCTGGCCGTGGCGCTCGGCGCCGTGGCCATCTGTCTGGCGATCTCCGCGCCCGCGGCGTACGGCCTGGCGCAGTTCAAGCTGCGCGGCAGCAGGACCATCGTCTTCGGCACGCTCATCACGCAGATGGTGCCGGGCATCGTCATCGCGAACGCCCTGTACAGCGCGTACGTGGACCTCGGCCTGGTCAACTCCTACTTCGGCCTGATGCTGGCGGACGCCTCGCTGGGCATCCCCTTCGCGATCGTCCTGATGCGGTCCTTCATGGTGTCGATCCCCCGCGAGGTCATCGAGGCCGCCGAGGTGGACGGCGCGGGCCGTATCCGTACGTTCGTCCAGGTCGTCCTGCCGATGAGCCGCAACTCGCTGATCACCGCCGGGCTGTTCTCGTTCCTGTACGCGTGGAGCGACTTCATGTTCGCGCTCACACTGAACACGACGGACGACGTCAAGCCGATCACCCTGGGCATCTACCAGTACATCGGCGCTCACGTCGGCGACTGGGGCTCGGTCATGGCCGCGTCCGTGCTTTCGGCGGTGCCCGCCGCCGTCCTCCTCGTCCTGTCCCAGAAGTACATCGCTGCCGGAATCACCGGCGGCTCGGTCAAGTAAGGGTATCCATGAGTGACTTCCCCGTCTTCCCGCCCGGCTTCGTCTTCGGCGCGGCCACGGCCTCGTACCAGATCGAGGGTGCCGTGGAGGAGGACGGCCGCGGCCCGTCCATCTGGGACACCTACAGCCACCTGCCCGGCAGGACGGACGGTGGTGACACGGGTGACGTCGCCTGCGACCACTACCACCGCTACCCCGAGGACGTGGCGCTGCTGCGCGACCTGGGCGTGGAGTCCTACCGCTTCTCCGTCGCCTGGTCCCGCATCCAGCCCACGGGCAGCGGGGCGGTCAACCCCAAGGGCCTGGACTTCTACTCGCGGCTCGTCGACTCGCTCCTGGAGGCGGGCATCGAGCCGGCAGCCACCCTCTACCACTGGGACCTGCCGCAGGCCCTGGAGGACAAGGGCGGCTGGCGCGTACGGGAGACGGCGGAGCGCTTCGGCGAGTACACGGCGATCATGGCCGAGCACCTGGGTGACCGGGTGCCGCGCTGGATCACCCTCAACGAGCCGTGGTGCAGCGCCTTCCTCGGCTACTCCGTGGGCCGGCACGCGCCGGGCGCCAAGGAAGGCCGCGGGGCGCTGGCCGCCGCCCACCACCTGCTGGTCGGCCACGGCCACGCGATGAGCGCACTGCGCGCGGCGGGCGTCCGCGAGGCGGGCATCACGCTCAACCTCGACCGCAACGTCCCGGCCACCGAGTCGGACGCCGACCTCGCCGCTGTCGTACGCGCGGACACCCAGCACAACCTGGTGTGGACGGAGCCGATCCTCGCGGGCCGCTACCCGGCCACCGAGGAGGAGACCTGGGGCGAGCTGATCACCGGCCAGGACTTCCGCCGCGAGGGCGACCTGGAGCTGATCTCCCAGCCGATGGACTTCCTGGGCATCAACTACTACCGGCCGATCGTCGTCGCCGCGGCCCCGCACCGCGAGGCGGACCCGGCGCTGCGCGTGGCGACGGACAACCGGTACGCGGAGGGGAGCTACCCGGACGTCCGCAGGACGGCCATGGGCTGGCCGGTCGTGCCGGAGTCGTTCACCGATCTGCTGACGGTGCTGAAGCAGACGTACGGCGACGCCCTGCCTCCGGTGCACATCACGGAGAACGGCTCGGCGGAGTTCGACAGCGTCGAGGCCGACGGTTCCATCCACGACGCCGACCGGGTGACGTATCTGCGGGACCACCTGACGGCGCTCAGGGCGGCCATGGACGCCGGTGTCGAGGTGCGCGGCTACTACGTGTGGTCGCTCCTGGACAACTTCGAGTGGGCGCTGGGCTATGCGAAGCGGTTCGGGATCATCCGGGTCGACTACGACACCCTGGAGCGCACCCCGAAGGACAGCTACCGCTGGTATCAGCAGCTGATCGCGGCCCACAAGGCCTGATCGCCTGATCCCCGGAGCGGGGGCGTATGCGTGCACGAGGACGCGTACGCCCCCGCTTCGCGTTTCCCGGGGCGGTCACGGACTCGGGTGCCCCGCGACGAAGGCGCGCTCCCTGACCGGTCCTGCGTGGTCAGTCCTCCGCGTCGCGGACCAGGAGCGCGATCTGCACCCGGTTCTCGACCGCCAGCTTGGCGAACAGGCTGCCGGTGTGGGCCTTGACCGTCGCGACGGTGATACGCAGCCGCTCGGCGATCTGCGGGTTGCCCAGTCCGTCCGCGATGGCCCGGGCGGTCTCCCGCTCCCGTTCGGTCAGGACGGACAACCGCTCGCGCGCGGCCCCACGGGAGCGGTCACGGGTGTGCGATGACGTCGGTCCCGTGGCCGCGGCGATCACCCGTGCCGTGGCCGCGGGGGACAGTACGGGGTTGCCGTCCGCGACGGTCCGCACCGCGTCCAGGATGCGTGAGGGCGGGGTGTCCTTGAGGACGAAGCCGAGCGCCCCGGCGGCCAGCGCCCCGAGCACCAGACCGTCGGAGTCGAAGGTGGTCAGCATCAGTACGTGGGGTGGCTCCGGCCTGGTGAGCAGCTCCCTGGTCGTGTCCAGACCGTCCCGTCCCGGCATCCGTACGTCTATCAGCACCACGTCGGGCCGTTGTTCGTCCACCACGGCGAGCGCGGCGTTCCCGTCGGCCGCCTCCGCCACGACGGTCAGGTCCGGTTCGCCGTCGATGATGAGCCGCAGCGCCATGCGCACCAGCTGTTCGTCGTCGACGATGACGACCCGTACGGGACCGTGTCGGTCTTCCACTCATGCGCTCTTTTCGTGGCTGTGGGCGGGGCTGTCCGGCCAGGGCAGCCGTGCGGTGAGAACGTACCCGCCATCCGGCGTGGGGCGGTGGTCGAGTTCGCCTCCTGCGAGGGCGATCCGTTCGCCGAGGCCCAGCAGACCGAAGCCGGAGGCCGGTGGCCGTGCGGCGTGTCGCAGGGAGGCCGGTCCGTTGCGGACGCCGATGCCGAAGGTGCCGCCGACGGCGCCGTCGAGGGTGACCCGCACGACCGCGCCGGGTGCGTGCTTGGCGGCGTTGGTCAACGCTTCCTGGACGATCCGGTAGCAGGTACGTCCGACGCCTTCGGGCGGGTTTCCGGTCACGGCGTCGGTGAGCCTGATGTCGAGACCCGAGACGCGTGCGTCGGCCACCAGGTCGGGGACCCGGTCGAGCGAGGGCTGCGGTGGTTCCGGGCGGCCGGGGTCGGCCCGGAGCACGCCGAGGACCTCCCGCAGCTCTTCCAGTGCCTGATGGGAGCTCTCGGCGATGCTGCGGACCAGGACGCGGTCCTCGTCGGCCGAGAGGTCGTCGCGGTGGTCGAGAACCCCGGCCTGCATCGCGACCAGGGAGATGCGGTGCGCGAGGACGTCGTGCATCTCGCGGGCGATCCGGTTGCGCTCCAGGGCCCGTGCCTGCGCCGCCCGCGCGCGCTGCTCCCGCTCCGCGCTCTCCGCCCGCTCCCGCAGGGACCGCAGCTCGACCCGCCGCGCCCCGGCCGCCACGCCGACGGACACCGCGATCCCGGCGGTGGCCGCAGGCACCACGATCTGGATCCACCACAAGACGTCGGTCGAACCCTCCACCGGGTACACCCTGTTGGCGAACTGTGTCGCCGCCACGTAGGCCAAGGACACGGCCCCGATCTCCACCGCGCGGCGGCGGGTGCCGACCGAGCACAGGGCCAGCAGCGCGGCACCGGTGGCGAGCGCGGACACGGTCGAGGCGACCGTGACCGCCAGGGCGATGGCCAGGGGCCACCGGCGGCGCCACAGGAGCACCGTCAGACAGCCCAGGGCCACCAGCGGATCACCGACGAGGATCCAGGAGCCCGGGCCGCCGGACTGGTTCCGCATCAGCGCGAGGGTCGTGAGCCAGACCGGCAGGCTCACGACCACGGCCACCATCAGCCGCCAGGCCTGCTGCCACGACCCGAGCCGTGGCGAAACGTCCTTGTTCACCGGTCCATTGTCGCCACATCGTGCGGCCGGTGGATCAGCCCGAGGGTTGATACGCCTTGGACCCAGGTCCAAGGCGCACCTCTCCCCCGGTAGGAGCCGGTGCGGTCCGCCGGGCCGATGTGCCGGCCGCCCCCCGCGAACAGACTCGTCCGCGTACCGGTAAAGCCCTCACAGGAGGACACCACATGCGCAGAAGTCTGTCCCTCGCTCTCACCGCCGCCGCGCTGACGATGACCGCGCTTCCGGCGTCGACGGCCACGGCGACACCGATACCGAGCACCCTGCGGTGGGGCCCGTGCCCCGAGGGAGCCTCCGCGCCCCGTCTGGAGTGCTCGACGCTCGAAGTCCCGCTGGACCACAGCGATCCGGGAGGCCGGCAGATCGAGATCGCCGTCTCCAGGCTGGCGAGCGAGAAGCCGTCGCAGCGGCGCGGCGTCCTGCTGACCAACCCGGGCGGCCCGGGCGGCTCGGGGCTGACGTACCCGGCTGTCCTCGCCGCGTCGAAGCTTCCGCAGGAGGTGCTGGACTCCTACGACATCATCGGGTTCGATCCGCGTGGTGTCGGCCGCAGTTCGCCGATGACCTGTGACCTGACCCAGGAGCAGCAGCAGCGCGGCAACTTCCCGCCGTACGCGTACACCGCGGGCGACGTCACGCGGGAGGTCGGATACGCGCGGAAGATCGCCGAACAGTGCCGGAACTCGTCGACGGCGTGGATGCTGCCGCACACCACCACCGCCGAGACCGCGCGCGACATGGACGACCTCCGGGCGGCCCTGGGCGAGCCGAAGGTCTCGTATCTCGGCGCCTCCTACGGCAGTTACCTCGGCGCGGTCTACGCGACGCTGTTCCCGGGTCGCGGCGACCGGATCGTGCTCGACAGCAATATGGGTCCCGGCGGCTACGACGTCACGGCCATGCGGTCCTTCGCCCTGGGGATGGAGGACCGCTTCCCCGACTTCGCCGCGTTCGCCTCGGAGCACCCCGAGTACGGGCTCGGCTCCACGCCGAAGCAGGTCACAGCGAAGTTCTACGAGCTCGTGGAGCGGCTGGACACGAAGCCGGTCGAGGGCGTCGACGGGATCGCGTTCCGCGGGTACACCTTCGAGCAGCTCTACGTCGATGCCTTGATGCCCCGGCTCGCCGAGTTCTGGCAGGCGGTCGATACGGGCGGGGAGCTGCCGCTTCCGGAGCAGACGCCGGCCGCGGACGTCGAGAACCTGCTGGCCTCGCGCTTCGCCGTGGCCTGCGGTGACTCGCGCTGGCCGGGCACGGTCCTGGAGTACCAGCGCAACGCCGCCGTCGACCGGCTGAGGTATCCGATGCTGGGCGGCTCCACGGCGAGCATCAACCCCTGCGCGTTCTGGCCGCGGGAGCGGACCGAGCCGCCGGTGCGCATCACCGGCCGGGGGCCGTCGAACGTGCTGATGGTGCAGAACGAGCGCGACCCGGGCACGCCGCTGGCCGGCGCCCGGGAGCTGCGGCGGGCCCTCGGAGGACGGGCGACGATGGTGACGGCCGACCAGGGCGGCCACGGCGTCTACCCGTTCAGCGGCAACACGTGCGTCAAGGACGCTGCGACGACGTTCCTGACCACCGGAGAACGCCCCGCGCGTGACCTCGCCTGCGCGGCGGAACCGGGCGAGTGAGCGAGTGACACGGCCCCGGCGGCGCCGTCAACGCACGGCGTGCGCCGCCGGGTTCTCCAGCACCTCGTGCACCACACGGGCCGCCGCGCCCCGTGCCGCGTCTCCGGAGACGGACGAGGCGCGGAGCCTGCTGCCCTTCTCGTGCCAGCGGCCCGACACCACCCGTGCCGCGAGCTGCGCGTCCGCCGGACCCTCCAGCCAGGGCATCAGGCCGCGGTAGATCCCGCCGAGCACGACGGCCTCCGGGTCGAAGAGGTTCACCGCGCCGGCCAGCACCACGCCCATCCGGTCCCCCGCGGTCCGCAGGGCCCTCAGGGCCCGCTCCTGGCCTTCGGTGGCCCGCCGCTCCAGCTCGGCGACGCCCCGCACACCGGCGTCCGGGACGATCCCGGCAGCCCGCAGCAGTGCCGCCCGGCCGGCGTACTGCTCCAGGCAGCCGTGCGCGCCGCACCGGCACAGGGGGCCCTGCGGGTCGACGACGACATGCCCGATCTCACCGGCGAACCCATGGGCGCCCCGCAGCATTTCACCGTTGACCACGAGCGCGCCGCCCACGCCGATCTCACCGGTGAGATAGAGGAAGGTGCGTACGCCGCCGAGTCCCCCGAACCACAGCTCGGCCAGGGCCGCGAGATTGGCCTCGTTGTCGGAGCCGACGGCCAGCGCCCGCCCGGCCGGACGCAGGGTGCTGAGTGCCTGCCCGAAGATGCCCTCGGCCGCGACCCTGCTCCAGCCGAGGTTGGGGGCCTGCCGGACGACGCCGCCGGAGACGAGACCGGGCAGCGCCAGCTCGACGCCGACCACCCGCAGTTCCTGTTCCCTGGTCGAGGCGATGACCCGGTTCGTGAGCCGGGCGGCGTGGGCCAGGACGTCGGCGGGCGGGATGTCGCGGTGATCGGTGTGCTCGGTGACCCGGACCCGGTCGGTACCGGTGAGGTCCACGGCGCACACGGAGACGTAATCGATGTTGATCTCCACACCGAGCCCCGCGGGACCCGTGCGGGAGAGCTTCAGTACGGTGCCGGGGCGGCCGGCCGATCCGCTGGAGGTCTTGCCCGACTCGCCGATGCAGCCCAGCGCGAGCAGCTCCTCGACGAGCGAGGACACGGCGGCCCTGGTGAGCCCCACGAGGCTCGCCACCCGGGCCCGGGTGACCTCGCCCTCGTCACGGACGGTCCGCAGGACCAGGCTCAGGTTGTGACGCCGCACGGACTCGTGTCCGGCCTTGGCAGCCGGCGAGGTGAGGGTGTTCTTCATGAGGCCCCGAGCCTAAGCGATGTACGCCCCCATCAGCGTCGGAGCGCCGTGGCGACGACCGGGCAGGCTGCCGCCCCCAGACCGTACGCCGCCCCGCGCACCACGACCTCGCCCAGCCGCAGACGCGGTTCGAGCACCCCGTCCTGGCCCCTGCTCACCCTGCTCATGACGGCCCCCCTTGCCTGCCGTGCGTCATCGCCGCACGGTAGCAACGGCGCCCTGCCTCCGGGGCCGTCCGGGGGCCGTCGGCAACGGCGAAGGGCCGCACCCCTCGGGGTGCGGCCCTCGCTCACTTCGCGGTGCCTCTACTTGCGGATGAGGCTGCGGAGCACGTACTGCAGGATTCCGCCGTTGCGGTAGTAGTCCGCCTCGCCGGGGGTGTCGATGCGGACGACGCCGTCGAACTCCACACCGGTGTCGGTGGTGACCTTGACCGTGGTGGGCGTGGTGCCGTTGTTCAGCTCGGTGACGCCGGCGAAGGAGAAGGTCTCCTCACCGGTGAGGCCCAGCGACTCGGCGGTGTGGCCCTCGGGGAACTGGAGCGGGAGGACGCCCATGCCGATGAGGTTCGAGCGGTGGATGCGCTCGTAGGACTCGGCGATGACGGCCCTGACGCCCAGGAGCGCGGTGCCCTTGGCCGCCCAGTCACGGGACGAGCCGGAGCCGTACTCCTTGCCCGCCAGGATGACGAGCGGGGTGCCGGCGGCCTGGTAGTTCTGCGAGGCGTCGTAGATGAACGACACCGGAGCCGCGTCAGCGGTCGCAGCCTGGGTGAAGTCGCGGGTGT
This sequence comes from Streptomyces sp. NPDC048565, assembly GCF_040650935.1. NCBI lineage: Bacteria > Bacillati > Actinomycetota > Actinomycetes > Kitasatosporales > Streptomycetaceae > Streptomyces > Streptomyces sp. NPDC048565. The sequence continues at coordinate 314,115 of NZ_JBEZIH010000006.1, read as the reverse complement.
AGCCGCCCTCGGTGCCCGGCGCGATCTGGTTGCGCAGGCGGATGTTGGCGAACGTGCCGCGGATCATGACCTCGTGGTTACCACGGCGCGAGCCGTAGGAGTTGAAGTCACGGCGCTCGATGCCGTGCTCCGTGAGGTACTTGCCGGCCGGGGTGTCGGCCTTGATCGCACCGGCCGGGGAGATGTGGTCGGTGGTGACCGAGTCTCCCAGCTTGGCCAGGACACGGGCGCCGGTGATGTCCTCGACCGGGCTCGTCTCCATGGTCATGCCCTCGAAGTACGGGGGCTTGCGCACGTAGGTGGACTCGGAGTCCCACTCGAAGGTGTTGCCGGTCGGGATCGACAGCGCCTGCCACTGGGCGTCACCCGCGAAGACGTCCTGGTAGGACTTGTTGAACATGTCCTCGCCGATGGAGTTGGCGACGACGTCGTTGACCTCGGCCTCGGTCGGCCAGATGTCCTCGAGGTGGACGGGCTTGCCGTCCTGGTCGACGCCGAGGGCGTCCTTGGTGATGTCGACCTTCATCGAACCGGCGATGGCGTAAGCGACGACCAGCGGCGGGGACGCCAGGTAGTTCATCTTGACGTCGGGGTTGATCCGGCCCTCGAAGTTACGGTTGCCGGAGAGCACCGAGGTCACGGCCAGGTCGTGCTCGTTGACCGCCTTGGAGACCTCGTCCGGCAGCGGGCCGGAGTTGCCGATGCAGGTGGTGCAGCCGTAGCCGACGAGGTTGAAGCCGACCTTGTCGAGGTAGGGGGTCAGGCCCGCCTTGTCGAAGTAGTCGGTGACGACCTTGGAGCCCGGGGCGAGGGTGGTCTTGACCCACGGCTTGCGGGTCAGGCCCTTCTCGACCGCCTTCTTCGCCACGAGCGCCGCGGCGACCATGACGTACGGGTTCGAGGTGTTGGTGCAGGAGGTGATCGCGGCGACGGTGACGGCGCCGTGGTCCAGCTCGTACGTCGTGCCGTCGGGGGCGGTCACGGGGACCGGGTTCGACGGGACGCCGTTGGAGGCGGCCGGGGAGTCGGAGGCCGGGAAGGACTCCTTGCCCGCCTCCTCGTCGTCCGCGACGTAGTTGCGTACGTCCTGGGCGAACTGCGCCTTGGCGTTCGCGAGGACGATGCGGTCCTGCGGGCGCTTCGGTCCTGCGATGGAGGGGACGACCGTGGAGAGGTCGAGCTCCAGCTTCTCGGAGAAGTCCGGCTCGGCGGCCGGGTCGAGCCAGAGGCCCTGCTCCTTGGCGTACGCCTCGACGAGCGCGACCTGCTGCGCGTCGCGGCCGGTCAGGCGCAGGTACTTCAGCGTCTCGTCGTCGATCGGGAAGATCGCGGCGGTGGAGCCGAACTCCGGCGACATGTTGCCGATGGTGGCGCGGTTGGCGAGGGAGGTGGCGGCGACGCCCTCACCGTAGAACTCGACGAACTTGCCGACGACGCCGTGCTTGCGGAGCATCTCGGTGATCGTCAGCACGAGGTCGGTGGCGGTGGTGCCGGCCGGGAGCTCGCCGGTCAGCTTGAAGCCGACGACGCGCGGGATGAGCATGGAGACCGGCTGGCCGAGCATCGCGGCCTCGGCCTCGATGCCGCCGACGCCCCAGCCCAGCACGCCGAGGCCGTTGACCATGGTCGTGTGCGAGTCGGTGCCGACGAGGGTGTCGGGGTACGCCTGGCCGTTACGGACCATGACCGTGCGGGCCAGGTGCTCGATGTTGACCTGGTGGACGATGCCGGTGCCCGGGGGGACGACCTTGAACTCGTCGAAGGCGGTCTGGCCCCAGCGCAGGAACTGGTAACGCTCCCGGTTACGGCCGTACTCCAGCTCGACGTTCTGCGCGAACGCGTCGTTGGTGCCGAACTTGTCGGCGATGACGGAGTGGTCGATGACCAGCTCGGCCGGGGCCAGCGGGTTGATCTTCGCCGGGTCGCCGCCGAGCTCCTTCACGGCCTCACGCATGGTGGCGAGGTCCACGACACACGGGACTCCCGTGAAGTCCTGCATGATCACGCGGGCCGGCGTGAACTGGATCTCCTGGCTGGGCTGGGCCTGCGAGTCCCACCCGCCCAGCGCCCGGATGTGGTCGGCGGTGATGTTCGCGCCGTCCTCGGTGCGGAGCAGGTTCTCCAGCAGCACCTTCAGGCTGTAAGGGAGGCGCGCGGAGCCCTCGACCTTGTCCAGCTTGAAGATCTCGTACGACTCGTCGCCCACCTGCAGCGTGCTGCGGGCGTCGAAGCTGTTCGCCGACACGACAGTCTCCTTCTTCGATGTGCGCGTACAACCGATCCGCGCCTCATGTGCGGCCGGCGCCGCCTGCGGCCCCCACGATCCGCTAAGGTAAGGATTAGTTAGGTAACCCTTACCGAGCGGCGGCTGCGGTGCGCCTCGGCAGATATCTCGATGTCGAGATAACTCTAGTACATCACCGCCGCCCGGTCATGCCCGGGCACCCTGTTCGCGCCCATCCGGCCCAGGCGTTCACCCGGCAACCGGACCCCTCACCCGATCGGCCGAGCCCCGCACGCGAACTCACCGGGCGCGCCCGACCCTTCACATAGGCGCCCGACCGGGACCCCGGCACCGGGACGTCACCCGAACCCCACACCCCCCGCACGGTCGCCATCTCATATCTGAGATAGCGTGCAGCCATGGAAGACGACTACCTCGCACGTATCGGCAAGCTCATCCGTGACGCCCGTCAGCACCGTGGCTGGACACAGACCCAGCTGGCCGACGCGCTGGCCACGAGCCAGAGCGCGGTCAATCGCATCGAGCGTGGCAACCAGAACATCAGCCTTGAGATGATCGCCCGCATCGGTGAGGCCCTCGACAGCGAGATCGTGTCGCTCGGTTACGCCGGACCCATGCATCTGCGTGTGGTCGGCGGCCGTCGCCTCTCGGGCGCCATCGACGTCAAGACGAGCAAGAACGCGTGCGTCGCGCTGCTCTGCGGCTCCCTGCTCAACAAGGGCCGCACCGTGCTGCGCCGGGTCGCCCGCATCGAGGAGGTCTTCCGGCTCCTTGAGGTCCTCAACTCCATCGGCGTACGCACCCGCTGGATCAACGACGGCGTCGACCTGGAGATCCTGCCGCCCGCGCAGCTCGATCTGGAGGCCATCGACGCGGACGCCGCCCGCCGGACCCGCTCCATCATCATGTTCCTCGGCCCGCTGCTGCACCGCGTGGACAGCTTCACCCTGCCGTACGCCGGCGGCTGCGACCTCGGCACGCGCACGATCGAGCCGCACATGATCGCGCTGCGCCGCTTCGGCCTGGAGATCGCGGCGACCGACGGGCTGTACCACGCGCAGGTCGACCACGAGGTCCGGCCGGGGCGCCCCATCGTGCTGACCGAACGCGGCGACACGGTGACCGAGAACGCCCTGCTGGCCGCCGCCCGGCACGACGGCACGACGGTCATCCGTAACGCCTCCTCCAACTACATGGTCCAGGACCTCTGCTTCTTCCTGGAGGCGCTCGGCGTACGCGTCGACGGCGTCGGTACGACGACCCTCACGGTGCACGGGGTGCCGGACATCGACGTGGATGTCGACTACTCACCCTCCGAGGACCCGGTCGAGGCGATGAGCCTGCTGGCCGCAGCCGTGGTGACGGAGTCGGAGCTGACGATCCGCCGGGTCCCGATCGAGTTCCTGGAGATCGAGCTCGCGGTCCTGGAGGAGATGGGCGTCGACTGCGACCGGACCCCGGAGTACGCCGCCGACAACGCCCGGACCCGGCTGGTGGACCTGACGGTCCGGCCCTCCAAGCTGGAGGCGCCCATCGACAAGATCCACCCGATGCCCTTCCCCGGGCTGAACATCGACAACGTGCCGTTCTTCGCGGCGATCGCCGCATCCGCGCACGGCCAGACCCTGATCCACGACTGGGTCTACGACAACCGCGCGATCTACCTCACCGACCTCAACCGCCTCGGCGGCAGGCTCCAGCTCCTGGACCCGCACCGCGTCCTGGTCGAGGGCCCGACCCGCTGGCGCGCCGCCGAGATGATGTGCCCGCCCGCACTGCGGCCCGCGGTGGTGGTGCTGCTGGCGATGATGGCGGCCGAGGGCACCTCCGTGCTCCGCAACGTCTATGTCATCAACCGGGGCTACGAGGAGCTGGCGGAGCGGCTGAACTCGGTGGGCGCGCAGATCGAGATCTTCCGCGACATCTGACGGGTGGGGTGTCGTGCCCCTTGGGGGCACGGGGCACGACACCCCTAAATACCTGACGACCTGCGGTTATACCATTTCTCGACCTTCCATTGATCACCGCTGTCTTTCATCACCTTGTGCAACGCGTGTGCAAGATGATCTTGAATTAGTAACAATGCATCAGGAATACCTGATTGCCCGTCACCCTTCGCGGAGAGTGCTCACCAGAGGGGCCTCGCAATGCCCGCGCCGACGCTGCCACTGGCGTTCCTTCAAGTCGGAGTTCAGTTCGCGCCGCGCACGCGCTTCAAGCGCACCACACGACTACGACCAGTTTCGCCCCGGACCTCTACACGTACCGGGCGAACATTCGCCCAGCCGCCTCGGAACCCGGGGTGATACACCCCGGTCCCCGGCTCGTTGATCAGTGCCATGGCCAGGGTGGCACCTCGACCCCTTCGTCCGGGTCGGCGAACGGCTGCACGCGGCCACCACGATCCGTGACGACGACAAGCAGTGGCTGCACGCTCTTCACCGCGACCTCGTAGCGGCCTGGGCCGAGCGGCCGGCTGGTCTCCCCGATCGGGCCGTGCACGGTGAAGCCTGGCCCGGCAACATCGTCCGCACCGCCGGTGGGGTTCTGATGATGGACCTGGAGCGCTTTTCAGTCACCCCCCGGAGTGGGATCTCGTGTCCACCGCTGTGCGCGCGAAGACCACGGGCGCCGTCAGCGCACGCGAGTACGACCGCTTCTGTGCGGTGTACGGGTACGGGTACGACGTGACGGTGTGGGAGGGCTATCCCGTCCTCGCGCGCGCCCGTGAGCTGCGTATGGTGACTTACGCGGCTCAGCACGCAGCCGGCAACACTGAGTGGAGGAGCCAGGCGCAGTTTCGGATCGCCTGTCTCCGTGGTCGATCCGGCCCGCGACCGTGGGCGTGGAAGGGGATTCTCTGAGACGCGGCGCTTAAGGGTTCGCGGGAAACAAGTCCTGGCTTCCCGCCAATCGCAAGGCGAAAACGAGGGCCGTCAGGTGTAGATCCCGCCTTCGAGGTTGTCGAACATTTCAACCCATTCGCTGTACTCATGAGCGAACGGCAGCGGGTCTACGAGGCGGATCGCGTGGTGAATGGCGTCGACTTCCCGCTTGCGGCGAGCATATTCCACGTCCTCATCGTCCTCGCCATCACCGCGCGCGTAGTTTTCGACGTACTCGACGAAAGATCCGACGGTCTTGGCCAAGGAGGAAACATCAGCATGAACGGGAATCGCTTCCATTGAGGCATCGGTGTACTGGTAGACGATTCCCGTGACGGGGTCGATGACTACGGCGTTGATGGGGAAATTCCCGATCTTGATCAGCGCCTCAACCCCCTCGGGGAACTTCCAGCCCTGCGATTCCTGCACGGCGCGGCGCCAGATATAACCATCGTCGAATTCCGCAGGGAGACCGAAGGAGATTTCGTAATCCTCGGCAGACGGAATTCCAACCTCAGTGAGAAAATCGAACGTCTCCGCAGTGAATCCGTAGCGCTCTGCGGTACCGGCTGGCAGACGGTGAACGTTGCCCTGGCCGACGGCAGCCGCCAGTGCGCCGTGGTCGACATCAAACAGCATGCTCTAGCCTCGCTTCCCTTTCCTGGCGGCTTCCATTTCCGCCCCATCTGATTCGGTCATCATCACACCTAAGGGCTGTCCCGCAAAGATCGTCTGGTGCGCCCGGCCTCAAGGGCGCGGGGCCAGGGCGGCATGATGTCCCTGTGATGAATAGCGCAGACCTGCAGCCTGCCCGGATACCGGGTTACGACGGCGGTCCCCTCACGTACCAGGCCGGGCTCCTGGACGAGCCGCTCTTCTGGCTGGGGCACCTCTACTCGTGCATCCAGAGCGAGGACGCCGAGGAACTGCTGTTCGGCGCGGACTACGACGCGGCCGGCGACTTCCAGCGGCGGCTGTGGACGCGGGCCGAGTGGCCAGCATTCACGGTTCCCCTCGCTGCTGATCACCGCCTTCACGTGGTCTACCGCACGGTCGCAGACGACAGCGGCACGGACTACCTCCTCCACCACCCCGACTGGGACCAGGCCGAACTCCTGGCCAGGGATGACGGGCACTTCATGGGACCGGGCCTGTCCTGGCCCGAGCTCGTGGCAGCAGCGGACAACGCCCTGCCCGGCGGCAGCACCACCGATCCCCACTCCCGCCTGCTGCTCCTGCTGCCTGCGTTCGGCGACGATGCAGTACCCGACGATGCCGTTGGCCGTCTGGCAGGTGCGCTGCACGCCCGCACGAGCGTGGAAGACCCTGAAGCCCTCGCCTCTGCTCTCCTGCAGGACCAAGGGGCCCCCGGCCCCGCGCGCTGGACGATAGCCGGGCACGGTTTCGCCGTGAACGACGGCGAGCACTCCTTCCGCAACCCCACCAAGGGTTTCGCCCTGTCAGCCGATCGCCTGGCCCGGGTGGCAGCCGCGCTGACGCCCATTCCCAACGGCAAGTGGTCATGTTTGGAACGATCCTGCCGTGACTGCTGTGATCACGGCTACGCAGCCGGCGTGGATAACTCCGTTCACCGGGCTGAGCCCGCGCTCTTTCAGCAAGTTGGTGACGATGCTGCGGCGTGACGGGGCGGCCGCGGTTCGCAGGGGCCGACCGTGGAGCCTACCGCTGGAGGACCGGGTACTGCTGGTCACGGCGTACTGGCGGACGAACTTGACGATGCGCCAGTACGCCCTGCTGTTCGGCATCTCGAAGTCCGCGGCTGACCGCATCATCGCCCACCTCGGGCCCCTGCTCGCGCTCCAGCCCCGGAAGCGGTTCCGCAAGGACACCGTGCTCATCGTGGACGGCACGCTGGTGCCCACTCGCGACCACACGGTGGCCGAGCAGTCCAAGAATTACCGGTACTCCACCAACCACCAAGTCGTCATCGATGCCGACAGCCGCCTGGTCGTCGTGGTCGGCCGGCCGCTTCCAGGTAACCGCAACGACTGCAAGGCATGGGAGGAATCCGGGGCCAAGGCCGCCGTCGGCAACACGATGACGATCGCCGACGGTGGTTACCCCGGCACCGGCCTGGTTATGCCTCACCGGCGCCGCAAGGGCGAGGAACTGCCCGACTGGAAACTGCTACACAACAAGTCCCACAAGCAGGTACGCGCCCGCGTTGAACACACCTTCGCCCGAATGAAGAGTTGGAAGATCCTTCGTGACTGCCGCCTCAAGGGCAACGGAGTCCACCACGCCATGCTCGGGATCGCCCGCCTGCACAACATCGCTCTCGCCGGATAGATAGCGGGACAAGCCTTAGAGCTCGTAACACGATCATGGTGAGACGCGGTCTACCTTGTTGGGGTGTCGTCCCTCGCTGTTACTGCTTCTTCGCACTCATCGGCGTCTGCCGCCATCGTCTACGCGGCGCTCCTGGATGCAGAATCCTGGCCGTTGTGGTCCGCCTACGCCGACGTCGAGTGGGATGTGCCTGCGGGAGTCGACCGGCCGGCACGCGTCGATGACCTGCGCACCATCCGTTCCCTTACTGGGCGTGTGTGCTGCCGCGAGCGCGTCGTCGAGATGGTTCCCGACCAGCGCTTCAGCTACGAACAGGCCGCAGGACTGTTCACCTCTCATCGAGGGTCTGTGGACCTGGCCCGAGCCCCCCATGGCGGCACCGACATCACCTGGTCAGCGACCTACCGACACGCCCTCCCTCTCCTGGACATGCTCAGGAGGCGGCGTCTGCAGGTTTGGGTCCAGGATCTTGCGTCATACGCCAACTCGATCGTGAGCCGTAACTCCTAGAACTGCAGCGCAGATTCATGATCCGAACTTCTTCAGGCGTCTCCAGCAGATGAGGCTGCAGCCCAACGAGACCAAGGCGTCGTGGAGTTCGAGGCGTCGTTCCCATCGGATGGCGAGACGTTTGAACTGGTGGAGCAGGGCGAACGTCTGCTCGACGACGTAGCGGAGCTTGCCCAGGCCCTTGATGTTCGGGGCACCCTTGAGGGAGACGACCGGCAGGATCCTGCGGCGCTGCAGTTCCAGGCGTACGGCCTTCGAGTCGTATGCCTTGTCGCCCAGGACAGCCTCGGGGCGCCGTCGCGGTCGGCCGGGCCGGCCAGCGACGGGCGGGATGCCGTCGACCAGATTGAGGGTCTGGGTGATGTCGTTGACGTTCGCCGCGGTGGTGATGACTTTGAGCGGGGTGCCGCGTCCGTCGCAGATCAGGTGGTGTTTGCTGCCCGTCTTCCGCCGGTCGACCGGCGACGGACCGGTATCGGCGCCCCCTTTTTCGCGCGGATGTGAGAACCATCCACGCAAGCCCGCGACCAGTCGAGCTCGCCGGCCGCGTTCAGCTCGGCGAGCAGGACCCGGTGCAGCCGGTCGAAAACCCCCGCCTTCTGCCACCGGTCCAGGCGGCGCCAGCACGTCTGTCCCGAGCCGAACCCCAGTTCCGGGGGCAGAAGTTGCCAGGCTATGTCGTTGTAGAGGACGAACAGGATGCCCTGGAGACAGAGCAGGTCCGACACCGGCCGAGGCCCCGGTGACCGCTCCGGCCACGGAGGCAACAACGGCTCGATCAGCGCCCACAACTCATCGTCCACGATCCACGGTCGAGTACCCACACCCTCACGAACGGCCGAATCTTCACACCGGTTCGGACAGCCTGAAGGCGTTCGGGGAGGTCGTGAAGGCGTTCCGGAAGCGGGCCCGGCTGACGCAGGAGCAGTTCGCGCCCCGGGTGCAGTATTCGGTGCCGACCGTCGCCTCGATCGAGCAGGGGCGGCGCTTCCCGCCGGCGGACTTCGTGGAGCGGGCCGAAGAGGTCCTGGACGCGTTCGGGGCGCTGCGGGGCGCGGCGCGGCATCTGTCGCGGCGGCCGGGGCTGGCCAGTTGGTTCCGGCAGTGGGCCCAGTTGGAAGCGGAGGCGCTCGCCCTCTACACGTATGAGTGCCGGTTGATCCCCGGACTGTTGCAAACGGAGGCCTACGCACGAACCCTGTTCTCCGAGCGACTTCCGCCGCTGGGGACGACCAGATCGAGACCCGGTTGGCAGCACGTACGGATCGGCAGCGGATACTCTCGGCGCGCCCCAACACGGCCTACAGCTTCATCATCGAGGAGCACGTGTTCCTGCGAGGAACGGCTGGGCCGGCAGCTTCGGTGGAGCTCATCGACCGCGTTCTCATGCTGGCGACGTTCCGGAACATCGAGGTCCAGGTCATGCCGCAGGTGCGCGGCAGCCACGCAGGGATCGACGGCCCTATGCAGTTGTTGGAGACGCCGGACAACAGGTGGCTCGGCTACTGCGAGGGGCAGGAAAGCGGCCAGTTCATCTCTGATCTCAAAGTGGTCAGCATGCTCCAGATGCGGTATGCCAGGATGCGGTCACAGGCTCTGTCGTTGGAGGACTCCCTGAGCCTGTTGCGGCAGATCAGAGGAGCAACATGAGCAACACAGAACTGGCCTGGTTCAAGAGCAGCTACAGCGGCAGTTCCGGCGACAGTTGCATCGAGGTAGCGACCGCCCCGGAGGCCGTCCACGTCCGGGACTCGAAGGTCGAGCAGGGCCCTCGACTCGACCTGTCCCCCACATCGTGGTCGAGCTTCGTCTCGTATGCCGCCCAGGCCTGAGCGCCTGCCGGGCGTCCGATGTGATGGGGGCGAAATCCCGGCGGGAGAGGTACGGGTGTGAGTGAGGACAGCGTGCACGGGTCAGTTGCGGCGGTGCGGCTCGCGGAAGGTGCGCCGCTTCTCAGCGTGCTCGATGCCACCGACCCCGGCGAGTGGCTCGCTCTGGACGCGGGAGTACGTGTGGTGACCTGGCACTCGGCGCCTCTGCCGCAGTGGGAGCACTCCGCCCCGCTGCCCGCCGACCTGACCAGGCTCGGTGAGTCCCAGCTCGCACTTGCCCTCTGTCACCGCGACGGACGGATCCGCCAGGAGGCGGTGCGCCGGTCGGCCCCTTACCCCGGTCTGCTGCCGTTGATCGTCATCCGCTGCACCGACTGGGTCGGCCCGGTCCGCGCGCAGGCCCGGCGGTTGCTGCGCGAGGTACTGGATGTGGATGCCGCCGCCGGCCTCGCGTCGTTGATTCTGCGCGTCGGCCGCCGGGACAGGGGCGCCTTCGGCGTCGAGGTTCTCGGGGAGACCCTGCGCCGGGCGGCCCTCGGGCGGCTCACAGCTCTCCTCTCTTCCTCCGACCGTGTCGTACGGCGGTTCGCCTACCAGCTGGCCATCGACGGTCGGCTGCTCGGACCCGTCGAGCTGGCCCGCGCAGCCGCCCAGGACGGGGACGCCCTGATCCAGGACCGGTGCGCCACAGCGGCGCTGACGGCCCTGTGCGACGCGAAGGCGTACGGAGATGTGCTGCCGCACTTGCTGACCGCGCGCAACCCGCGTACGCGTTCGGCGGGCGTGACCGCGCTGCGGAAGGCAGGGCGGCCGGAGGACGCGACGCCGTTCCTCGGTGACCGGTCAGCGCTCGTGCGCGCTTGCGCCCGGTACGTCGTACGACAGCACGGAGGCGATCCGGTGGCCTGGTACCGGGAGCGGTGCGCGACACCGGACAGCCGCGATGTGCCGCCCGGTGCGGTCATCGGGCTGGCCGAGTGCGGGGACCGGGCGGCTGCCGGGCTGCTGTGGCCGTTGCTCGCGAACCCGGCAGCCGGGGTACGAGCGCGGGCGGTGGCCGGGTTGCGGACGTTGGACTGCGCGCACGCGGAGCGCTTGCGGCCGCTTCTCGACGATCCTGCGCCCGGTGTCGTACGCGAGACCGCCGTCGCCCTGCTGCCGTCGGCGCGGGAACTGCCCGCTGACTGGCTGCTGGAACGCACCGGCTCCGAGAGGGCACGGCACATTCGGCTCGCCGCGTTCCGGCTGCTCGTCGCTCGTGACGGGGTCGTGGCGCTGCGGGCCGCAGTCGGGCTGCTGGAGGACGCGGATGTGAAGCTGCGGGCCTGGGCAGGACAGTCGGTCCAGCGTTGGCATCCGTCGGTGGCGGAGCGGGGCTGCGCCGTGGAAGTGGGCGAACTGCTCGACCGGAGCCGGCACCTCTTCAGTGACCATGTGCTGCTGCGACGCAAGTGGCAGGCCGGAGTGCCCGGCTGAGTTCCCCCGCATCGGAGGCGCCGGCCGACAAGATGCCCACCGGCCGCTGTGCGCGCGACTGCGCCCCCGACATCGTTGTCGAGGGCGCGGCCTGCATCGGTCGCGGTCTACGGGACGCGACCGGACCCGAGTTGGCGATCGGCGCCGGTGCGTGGAGTCGCCTTACGGCGTGTAGACAGCGTCACTGCCGTACAGCTCCCTCGTGAACGCGGAGACGTCGGCGCTGCGGTCGGAGCCGTCGAGGTTGTACGTCAGATAGACGCCGTACCCCTCGCTGACGGTGCGTCGGGCGAGGTCGGCGACCGTGCTCTGCGAGGTGCCACCGATCTCGACGGCCGCCGGCGACAGGTGCGACTTGGGGAGTCCGATGCCGGGGACCTGCCAGGTGCCGTAGTACGGGTTCCAGGCGTAGTCGAACGCGGACGAGACGTCCACGCCGTCGTACGACAGCCGCGCCGCGGCCGGGCCGATGTTGTAGAGACTGATGATCTTGTCCGGCATGTTCGCGCGCAACGCCGTCACCAGATGCACGAACGAGCTGTCGTTGGGCTGGCCGGTGCCGTTGTTGCCGTAGTCGGCGTACTCGTCGTCGAAGTCGATGCCGTCGAGGCCGTACTCGGCCACGGTGTCCGACAGCTGTTTCGCGAACGCCGAAGCCGCCTGCTGGTCGGGGAAATTGGCGAAGCCCGCGCCCTCGTGGTTGCCGAGCACCGAGAGGACGACCTTGATGCCCTTCTCCTGCAAGGGCCGTATCTCCGTGGCAGCGTTGTCGAGCACGCGCTGCACGTTCTCGTTGAAGGACAGATACGCCGCCTTCGTGTCCGTGTCGTAGTTGATGTTCGCCGCGAAGACCACGGCGACGTCGAAGACGTTGCTGCCGTCGGCGAGGGTGTACTTGCCGGCATTGAGCATGCTGTTGTTGTTCACCTCGACGTACGCCACCGAGGTCGGCCCCTGTTTCGCGGGAGCAGGGGCGGGGGCCGCTGCCGCGCCCGTCGTGGCGGTCGCGCCGAAGGCCAGGGCCGCGACGGCCGAGAGCGCGAGCGCTGCCGTCCGCACCCTGCTCCGCACCAGAGTGAACATCGCTGATCGGTCTCCCGTCGCATAGGTCGGCGCCCGACCTGTTCAAGAGCGCCGAGTGAGCGCTCCGAGCTTTCCGCCCCCGTGACCGAATCCCGGGAATCGTGCGCGAACTACCACGACCCCCACACACTCGTCACAACAACTCGACAGCTGGGTGCGGGGATTGGCGCGACCGTTCGACGGTCGGCACTTCACGGACTTCCGGGACGCGCCCGTAGGCAACTGTCACCGACGCGAAGGCGTGCTGAGTACCTCCATCGTTGCACCGGAGATGGCGCGGGCGCATCACGCGTGTGCGCGCACCGGGCGAGCCGCGCGGGGCGGGCTGCGGCGGAGGCGACCCCCTTACCCGTTGCCTTTCCGCAGTCGCAGCGTCTCCCCGTTGCCCCCTCGTGCCGAGGGGCGGCCACAGAGTGATGCCACGAACGTATCGAGGAGCGGTATGACCCTTTATGCACACCCCCTGACGCCCGCCGGTTCGGCGACGCCCGCACATGGCGAATCGGGCCGCGTCTTCCAGATGATCACCGGCTACTGGGCGACCCAGGTGCTGTGCACAGCAGCGGAACTGAACATCGCCGACCACCTGCGTACCGGCCCCGCCACGGCGGCCGACGTGGCGCGCGCGGAGTCGCTCGATCCCTCCGCGACGTTCCGCTTCCTGCGGGCGTGTGTCGCTCTGGACCTGGCCACCTGCCGGGACGGCGAGCACTTCGCCGCCACCCCGCTCCTGGAGACACTGCGCACCGATCGCCCTGACTCGTTGCGCGACCTGGCGCTCTGGGGCGGCATGACCTCCCATTGGCAGCCGTGGGGCCGACTGGCCGACGCAGTGCGCTCCGGCGATGCCCAGGCCCCGGCGGCGCTCGGCCAGGGGCTGTTCGAGTACTTCACCGAACAGCCCCAGGAGGGAGAGCGGTTCACGGCGGCCATGTCGGCGATGACCGAGGGCGTCGCGGATCACCTCGCCGAGATCATCGATGTCGAGGGCACCGAGACCGTCGTCGATGTCGGCGGAGCGGCCGGCGCCTTTGTGCAGAGCCTGCTGACGCGGCATCGCTCCCTGCGGGGGCTGTGTCTGGACCTGCCGCGCGTTGCCGACGCAGCCGAGAAGTCGGCGGCCCGGGCGGGCGTGTCCGACCGATTCGGCTTCGTCGGCGGAGACTTCTTCGCCGCCGTACCTGCCGGGGACGTGTATCTGCTGAAGTACGTGCTGCACGACTGGGACGACGGGTCGGCGGTGCGGATCCTGCGCAACTGTCGCGAGTCGCTCAATCCCGGCGGTCGCGTCCTGGTCGCGGAGCTGGTCGTCGGGACCGAGGATGCCACGGGCCTGCCGCCCCTGATGGACCTCAACATGCTGACGCTGTCCAACGGCGGCCGGGAACGCAGCCGCCCCGAGTTCGAGGCGCTGTTCCAGGAGGCCGGACTCCAGCTCAAGGGTGTGACACCCTCCGCCTCGCTGGTCTCCGTGATCGAGGCTGTTCCCGCGTGACCCACCGGCGCCGGGCTGCCGCCGCCTCAGCGCTGGTGGCGGCCCGGTGCCCCAACGCTTCCGTCTCCGGATGTCCTCGACGCGTCGTCGTCCCGCTGTCCGGGGCGAGCGGTCGCCGCCAGTGATCCGAGCAGGCGTAGCGCGTCCGCGGTCCGGGTGCCCTCCTGTGCGTGGTAGACGATCAGCTGCTGCCCGGGAGCGGAGCGCACGTCGAAGGTCTGCATGCGCAGGGTGAGTTCGCCGACATCGGGGTGCAGCAGAACCTTCGCGGCATCGCTCTTGCCCCGTGCGTCCCGCCTCTGCCACAGGTCGGCGAACTCGCGGCTGCCTTCCGATGCCGCCCGCAGTACCTCGTGGATCCGTGGGTCGTTCGGCCGGGCGCCCTCCAGGAAGCGGAATCCGGCGACCGCGTTGGCGGCGTCCTTCTCCCAGTCCGCGTAGAAGGAGCGGGCCGACGGGTCGAGGAACATCCCGAGCAGCAGGTTCGCGCCGGGCCTGAGGTGGGGGAAGACGGCCTGGCTCAACGTGTTCGCGGCCAGGACGTCGTAGGCCCGTCCCAGGAGCAGGACCGGCGTGCGGTCCCACATCTCGGCCAGGGCCAGCAGCTGGGGGTCCGCTCGTTCGTTGCTCCCCTCGTGGCGCGGCAGCGGCGTCATCCCCGCGATCCGGAACAGGTGCAGCCGGCCGTCGTCGTCCAGCAGCAGCGCGTCGCTCAGGGCGTCCAGGACCTGCGTCGACGGGCGCCGCTCACGGCCCTGCTCCAGTCGCAGGTAGTAGTCGACGCTGATACGGGCCAGCAGCGCGACCTCTTCACGGCGCAGGCCAGGAACGCGTCGCCGGCCGTCCTCGGGCAGACCGACATCGCGCGGCAGCACCTCTGCACGCCGGCTCCGCAGATATTCGCCCATCTTCGAGGTGGTCATGCCGGTCAGGGTAGGCCGCCGAGCGGCCGGCAACCTGGTCCCCGTACTCCCATGCGCGGCACCCAGGAAGCCCTCACCTGGGAGGACGGCGACCTGGTTACTTCCCGCCGCGGGACCGAGGGTGGAGCCATGACCAGCAACGAAACGCCCCGCGATCCACACCCGTACGTCGGAATGCCGGCGCCGGCTGACGGCTTCATCCACCGGGAACAACTGCCGACCGGCCGCAAGGTCGTCCTCGTCACCGGCGCCAGCAGCGGCATCGGGGAGGCGACCGCCAAGGTGCTCGCGGAACACGGCCACCACGTCGTTCTCGGTGCCCGCCGCACCGAACGGCTCGAAGCGCTGACCGACGCCATCCAGGCGGCCGGCGGCAGCGCTGAGAGCCACGCTCTGGACGTGACCGACGCCGGACAGGTACGGGCCTTCGTCGACGGCGCCCGCAGCCGGCACGGCCGCGTCGACGTCCTGGTCAACAACGCCGGGGTGATGCCACTGTCCAAGCTGGAGGCGCTCCGGCTCGACGAGTGGAACCGCATGATCGACGTGAACATCCGTGGCGTTCTGCACGGCATAGCGGCCGCACTGCCCGTCATGCGGGAGCAGCGCCACGGTCAGTTCATCAACGTCGCCTCCGTCGGCGCTCATCAGGTCTCCCCGACCGCGGCGGTCTACTGCGCCACCAAGTACGCCGTGAGGGCCATCTCGGAGGGGCTGCGGCAGGAGGTCGGCGGCGACATCCGGGTCACCGTGATCTCCCCGGGCGTCACCGAATCCGAACTGGCCGAATCCATCTCGGACCCGGTGGGACGCGAGGAGATGCGCACCTACCGCAGCGTCGCCATCCCCGCCTCGTCCGTCGGCGCGGCCATCGCCTTCGCCGTAGGCCAGCCCGCCGACGTCGACGTCAGCGAGATCATCGTCCGCCCCACCGCCGGCCATTCCTGAGCGGGCAACCGCTCAGGGAGCTGACATCCCCAGCGGGCGGATCAGTCCGCTCTCGTACGCGAGAATGGTCGCCTGGACGCGATCCCGGAGACCCAGTTTGTTGAGCACCGCGCTCACATGGGCCTTCACCGTGCCCATGGCCAGCCCCAGACGCTCCCCGATCTCGGTGTTGCTCAGGCCCGTGGCGACCAGAGTCATGATCTCGCGTTCACGGTGGGTGAGGCTGTTCAGGGCTCCGCTGATCTCCGGAGCCACCGGGGCGCCGTGGGCGAAGGCCGCTATCAGGCGTCCCGTGACCGCCGGCGCGAGGACGCCGTCACCGGAGACGACGACCCTGATCGCGGTCAGAAGGGCCTCCGGCTCCGAATCCTTGAGCAGAAAACCGGAGGATCCGGCCCGCAGAGCCTCGTAGACGTAGGCGTCGAGGTCGAACGTGGTGAGCACCAGGACCTTGGTGCGGCTGCTGTGACGCGTGATCAGCCGGGTCGCCGTCAGCCCGTCCATACCGGGCATACGGATGTCCATCAGTACGAGGTCGGGCGAGAGGTCGGCCGCCATCGCCACTGCCGCGTCCCCGTCCGCGGCTTCGCCGACCACGGTCATATCGGCCTCGGCCGTCAGAATCGCCACGAAGCCCGCGCGAACGATCGCCTGATCATCCACGACCAGCACCCGGATACCGATGGCGCATCTCCTCTGTCCCGCCCACGGCGAGCCCATCGCCCGCGTCGCATTCTCCCATGGGGTCCTGAGCAGGGATGCCAGGCCGGTACCCGTACGGACGGGTCGCGCGTCGGCTACTCCTGCGTGCGAGGGGCGCTCCGTACGGCGACCGCCCGAGGTGGCGCCGGCGCCTTGCCGGCGTCCAGGCTCCCGAGCAGCTGACGCATGGCGGCCAGCGTCGCTCTGGTGGCGGTGGCGACGTCGTTCAGGCTGCCCGCCTCCGCCGAGGTGATCACCAGCGTGGTCTGCTGGAGCACCCGGTCCCGCAGACCGCCGGCGACTCGCTGCCGCTCACTGTGGACCACGTCCCTCGCGCTCGACACCAGGCCCGTGAACGCCGCGTCCTCCCTGCTCAGCACCCGCCTGCGGCGCCTGTGCATCAGCCATCCCGCCCACCACACGGCCGTGAGCATCAGGCCGAGCCACAGCAGCACATCGGCGAGCAGAAGCAGCACGAGGAGAGGACCGGCCGGCTCCCCGAACAGCATCCCGTCGCTGGTGAAGGCAGCCGTCATCGAGACGCCGAACGAGAGGAGCACGGCAGGAACGGACAGATACGACAGCCGGTGGCCTGACGGATGCGTCAGCTGCGTGGTCGTCGGATACGTGACAGTCGGATACGTCGCCGTCGGCTGCGTGGTCGTCGGCTGCGTGGTCGTCGGCTGGGCGCGAGGGCGGGCGGTCGCCCGTTTCAGGACGCGGCCGTACGCCGCGACAGCGTAGACGGCGGCCAACTCGGCGCATCCGCCGCCGAGGAGACAGTGCGCGGCGGAAGCCGGCAGCACACCGCTCCCCAGCAGCACCGGCCATACCAAGGCTGTGGCCCCCACCAGGGCGAGCGCCGACCAGGGGGCTCGTCGGCGCCACAGCAGCGGCAGCGCGTGAACCGTCAGCAGCAGCGCGAGAAGCAGGCAGACAGAGGCTCCGTAACCGGCGTCCGCAGCCCGCTCCAGGGCGTAGCCCGCCGACGCCACGACGACCGAACCGCAGACCGCCGCGTCCGCGATCCGCTGCTCCCGTGTGAAGTTGCGCCGTCGCCCCGTGACGGGCTTCCACGTGGACCTGGCATCGGGCAGTACGGCGTCCACGCGCCAGCCCCCGTCAGAGCGGGGCCCCGCGGACACGTGCCCACCGATGGCAGCGGCGCGCCGGACCATCCCGTCCACACCGCGCCCCGAGCCGATGCCCAGCTTGTCGTCGCCGGTGCCGCCGGGCGGCCTGCTGTTGTCGACGGTCAGTAGCAGCATCTCGCCGGATCGTTTCGCCCGAACACCGACGGAGGCACCCGGCGCATAGCGCAGGGCATTGGTCAGAGCCTCCCGGATGATCCCGTGGGCCGCCTCCGCCGCAGGTCCGACGAGGTCGGCGGGGAGGGAGACGGAGACGGGACGGCCCAGCCTGCCGAAGCCCGCGATCAGGGCCTCGATCGGAGCGGTCATGGACCGGGATGCCGGTATCTCGTCCACTCGCATGACTTCCACGAGGCGCCGCAGCGCCACCTGGGTCTCCTGCGCGGTGCGGCGTGCGAACGCAAGGGCTTCCGTGGTCAGTTCGGGTCTGCTGCCTCCCAGCCTGCGGGCGGCTTCGACGGACACCACGACAGAGGTGAGGTGGTGCGCGCTGATGTCGTGCAACTCGTTCGCCAGCCGCTCACGTTCGGCGTCGGCTGCCTGTCTCAGCTCCCTCTCGGCACCGTCCAGCTGTTGTCTCGACGCCTGCCGTTCCCGCAGCCAGTGCCGACGGCCGGCGCCGAGGGCCAAGGCCGGCAGGTACAGGGCGACGTGGGTCAGCCAGTCGGAGACGAGGGCGCTGCCGGATCCGTACTGTGCGGCGGCCGGCAGGAGCTGCACGACGGCGGCAACGGCGGTCGCGGCCAGGCCGGTGATCCAGCCGCTCCGGGCGGTGGCGGAGAAGAGCATGATCAGGACCGCCACCCCGGTCACCAGGGCAAGGGTGTCGGGCGGTGCCAGAAGCTGCACCAGCACGGACGACACGAGGATCTGGCCGAGGGCTGGGAGCGGGGAGCGGTTCCGTCGCCCGAGGGCGTGGGCGGTGAGTGCGGTCCCGGCGAAAGCGGTGATCCACGCCGTGGTGCTCGGGGGCTCCCCCAGTGTCGGGACTGCGGCCATCCACAGGGCCAACTGCACGACCGCGAACACACCTGGCAGGAGCAGGCCCCGAGTCTTTTCCATTGCGGCACGAGTCTAGAGCCGGACACAGGGGTGGTCGTTCCTGTCCAGTGCCGCGGCACTAGGTCTCCCGGCCTAGAGGACATTCCTCCTGGTGGTAGACGTCGCAGCGGATCGAGGGCGAGACGATCGACGCATGGAACGAACCGACGTCATCATCTCCCTGGCCGCCGTCCTGGCCCTTGTCGTCCCGGGCAAGCTGCTGAAGAACGCGCCGTTCTGGTTCATCGTCGTCGTGGCCGCAGCCTCCTACCCGGTGGACCGGGAACTCCTCTCAGCACTGGAGTCGGCCGCGGGCGCCGGCAGCACATGGGCCGCGCATGTCTTCACCGTCAGCACGGGCCTCATGTTCGCCGCACTCGGCTGGCAGGCGGTCCGGTGGTTCAGGTCCTTCCGGGCCGCCCGCACCGGCCGCCCGGCTGCTCACTGCCAGGAAATCGACACGTGAGCGTCCGTTCCCTCCGTCAACCACAACCTCGGATCGGCAGAAGCATGCGCACCCCTCACTCGTCCCGTACCGCCGTCGCCGTGGCCTCGCTCGCCGTGCTGGCAGCCGCCACCGTCACGGCGTGCGACCCCGACCCCGACGCCGGCACAGCCTCCGCGATACCCCCGGTCCCCGCCGCCCTCAGTGACCAGAAACTGGACTGGGCCGCATGTGCTGCTCCGTCCACGGCTCAGGGCGGGGGCGACAGACCCGAGAAGCTGCCGGACGGGACGGCATGGCAGTGCAGCACCATGAAGGTGCCGCTGGACTACGAGCATCCGGCCGGCGGGACCATCGATCTCGCCCTCATCAGGGCCACGGCCTCGCGGGATTCCGGCCATGAGCGGCTCGGCTCTCTTGTCTTCAACTTCGGTGGTCCCGGTGGTTCCGGGGTGTCGACGCTTCCCCTCTTCGCCGAGGACGACTACGCGAAGCTGCACGAGCGCTACGACCTGGTCAGCTTCGACCCGCGCGGGGTCGGGGACAGTGCCGGTGTGAAGTGCCTGGACACCAAGGCCATGGACGCCTGGCAGGCTGCGGACACGACACCCGACGACGCCGCGGAGCGGAAGACCTACGCCGGTGGCGTGGCGGCGTACGCCCGGTCCTGCGAAAGCAACTCGGGCGCCGTGCTGGACCACATGGGCACGGAGGAGGCCGCACGCGATCTCGACCTGATGCGCCACGCCCTCGGGGACAAGAAGCTGAACTACTTCGGCATCTCCTACGGGACGCAGCTCGGCGGCGTCTACGCGCACCTCTTCCCGGAGAACGTCGGACGCACCGTCTTCGACGCCGTGGTCGATCCCACCAACAACGTCCTGGCCAACGGACTCGGCCAGGCGAAGGGATTCCAGGGCGCGTTCGAGAACTTCGCCGATGACTGCGTGAAGCACGAGGAGTGCCCCTTCGACGGCAAGGACCCGGCTCGCGGCGAGAAGGACATCATCGCGCTCGTCAAGAGCCTCGACGCCAAGCCCCTGCCCACGGAATTCGGGCGCCCTCTCACCCAGAGCCTCGCACTCGACGGCATCGCCGCCGCCCTCTACGACAGCGACATGGGCTGGAACATGCTCCGTGCGGGGCTGGCCGCGGCCGAGGAAGGGGACGGCAGCCTGCTGCTGTTCCTCTCCGACGGCATCAACGAGCGCACCGACGGCGAGGGGTACTCCAACCTCAGTGACGCCTTCACAGCGGTGAGCTGTGCGGATTACACGGACCGCTTCGGCACGGACGACGTGCTTCAGCATCTTTCCGAATACCGCAAGGCCTCCCCCGTGTTCGGCGACTGGATGGCCTGGGAGCTGCTCCAGTGCACCGGCTGGCCGGTGGCCGGCCACGCGCCCACCGTCGATGTGGCCGCCGACGGCGCGGATCCCGTTCTCGTCATCGGCAACACCGGTGACCCCGCCACTCCCTACGAGGGAGCCAGGAAGATGGCGGACGGGCTGGGCAAGGGAGTGGGTGTCCGCCTCACCGTCGACGGCGAAGGACACGGCACCTACGGTGTCAACGGCTGCCTGACCACGATGGTCGACGCGTATCTGCTGGACGGAACGGTCCCGGAGAACGACACCACCTGCTCGTGACGGCGGCGCGCCCACGCACCACCGCGGTCAGGCCGCGGTCCGGTAGCCGGAGTCGGGTTCCGTGCGGAGCTGATCGCGTCGAGCTGAGCGTCAGCGCCGGCACCGCGATCGCGGAGCCCGAGACACCTGCCCCTCCATCGGAGGTCAGCAGCACGAGCAGCAGGCCCAATCGTGCGGTCAGGCTCAGGTCAGCTCAGGTCAGCTCCGGGGGCGACGCCGGGTGACTGGGGCGGCATCGCCGCGGGCGGCGAAGCGCACGGGGCAGAGGGAACCGACGCGGCGACAGAGGTCGTTGCAGATCTCGGCCCTCGGCGCTGCGGCCCTCGCGTTTTCGGCGACCGTACCCGCCGGGGAATTTTCGTCCAGCCTCTTGACCGGCAGCTCCGGCGCACGCACAGTACTCGTTAATGCGCATCACTAATACGCATTAACAGCTGGAGGAACAGTGCCGGAGGAACCCACGAAGCGGGTCAGACGAGGCCGGACACCCGCACCGGCGGGGCGCACCGGGCGTCCGCGTCAGGCGGAGGTCGCCCGGCTCGCGGGGGTCTCGCAGGCGACGGTCTCCCTGGTGCTCGGCGGGAAGAAACAGGGCGCGGCCATCTCGCAGGAGACTCGGCAGAACGTGCTCGACGCCGCCGGGCGCCTGGGTTACGTACCCGACCCCGCGGCGCGTCGGCTGGCCGCCGCGCGCAACGACCTCCTCGGGGTCTTCAGCTTCACGGCCACCTTCCCCACCGACGTCCAGCACTCGTACTACCCGTTCCTGGTCGGCGTGGAGCGGGAGGCGGCCGCGCGCGGCTACGACCTGGTGCTCTTCACCGGGTCCAGCAGCGGCGGCGCCGGCGCCTCGGCGCCCCGCGCGCTCAACCGGGCACGGCTCGCCGACGGCTGTCTCCTGCTCGGGCGCCACGCGCCGGTGGAGGAGCTGCGCAGGCTCGTGGACGACGGGTTCCCCGTGGTCCACCTGGGGCGCAGGGACGAGCCCGAAGGGCTCGCCTGGGTCGGCGCCGACTATGTCAGCGCCAGCCGTGAGGTCGTCCAGCAGCTCGCCTCGCTCGGGCACCGCCGTGTCGTCCTGGTGCGCGAGGACGACGAGGCACCCGCCTCCACCGACCGTGAGCAGGGCTTCCTGGAGGGTCTCAGGGCGGCGGGACTGCCCGACTGCCCCGATGTGGTCTTCCGCAGCGCCGACCCCGCGCGCACCCTCACGCCGGAGCGCCTGCGGCAGTGGCTGGCCGAGGGCGTCACCGCGTTCGTGGCCGAGGAGACCGACAGCGGTGCCGCCTGGCGCTCGCTGACCACGGCGGCCAGTGAGGCCGGTCTCGACTGCCCCCGCGACCTCTCGCTGGCTCTGCTCGGCAGCCCGCCGCCCGACCTGGCCGGCGCGCCGGAACCCACGGGGTTCGACATCCCCCGGGCGCAGCTGGGCGCGGAGGCCGTACGCCTGCTCGCCACGCTCGTCGCCGGGGACGACCTCCCGCGACCCGGGGACGACCTCCCGGAACAGCTGGTGACGCTGGTGGCCTGCGCGTACCGGCCGGGCGCCACCACGGGTCCACCACCCGGCACGCCCACCCCAGCACGACCGCACAGCACCACCCGTACCGCACAAGGAGAACTGTGATCCCCGAACCGGACATCCTCATCGTCGGCGGCGGCCTGGGCGGCGTCGCCGCCGCGCTCGCCGCCTGCCGGGCCGGCCGGACCGTCGTCCTCACCGAGGAGACCGACTGGATCGGTGGCCAGCTCACCACCCAGGCCGTCCCGCCGGACGAGCACCCCTGGGTGGAGCAGTTCGGCACCACCGCCACCTACCGCGCGCTGCGCGAGGGCATCAGGGACCACTACCGCCGGTGGTACCCGATGCGTTCCGAGGCGCTCGCGCTGACCGGCCTCAACCCGGGAGCCGGCCGGGTCAGCAAGCTCTGCCACGAGCCGCGCGCCGCCCTCGCCGTCCTGGAGGGCATGATCGCCCCGCACCGGACGTCCGGCCGGCTGACCCTGCTCACCGAGCACCGGGCGGTCGCCGTCGAGTCGGACAACGATGTCATCGGCCCCGTCACCCTGGAAAGCCTGCGCGACGGCACCCGTACGACGGTCCACGCGCAGTACGTCATCGACGCCACGGAGACCGGCGAGCTCCTCGAACTCGGCGGCGTCGAGCACGCCGTGGGCGCCGAGTCCCGCGCCGAGTTCGGGGAGCCCCACGCACCCGAGGAGGCGCAGCCCCTCAATCAGCAGGGCATCACGGTCTGCTTCGCGCTCTCCCACCACGAGGGCGAGAACCACGTCATCGAGCGGCCCGCCGACTACGACTTCTGGCGCTCCTACCGGCCGGACTTCTGGCCCGGCCCGCTCCTCGGCTTCCTCGCCCCCGATCCGCGTTCGCTCGATGCCGTTCCCCGTACGTTCGTCCCGAACCCGGAGATCGACCCGCTCGCCGTCAACGCCGACCAGAGCGCCGACGCGGGCGACAAGGAGCTGTGGGGCTTCCGCCGTATCCTCGCCCGCGGGATGCACAGGGCCGGTGCCTTCGACTCCGACATCACCCTGGTCAACTGGCCGCTCAACGACTACTGGCTCAAGCCGCTGATCGGCGCCGGCCCCGAGGTCTCGGCGCAGGCGGTCGCGGAGGCCCGGCAGTTGTCGCTCTCGGTCCTGTACTGGCTCCAGACCGAGGCGCCGCGCGAGGACGGCGGGCGGGGCTTCCCCGGCCTGCGGCTGCGCCCCGACATCACGGGCACCGCCGACGGCCTCGCCAAGGCGCCGTACATCCGCGAGTCACGCAGGATCAAGGCCGTCACCACCGTCACCGAGCAGGACGTCGCCATCGATGTCGTCGGTCCCTACGGCCGGACCGCGTACCGGGACTCGGTGGGGGTCGGCAACTACCGCATCGACCTGCACCCCTCCACGGGCGGTGACAACTACGTCGACATCGGCTCGGTCCCCTTCGAGATCCCCCTCGGCGCGCTCGTGCCGCGCCGGGTCCGCAATCTCCTGCCCGCGGGCAAGAACATCGGCACCACTCACATCACCAACGGCTGCTACCGGCTCCACCCGGTGGAATGGAACATCGGCGAGGTCGCCGGCGCACTGGCCGCGCACTGCGTCTCCGAGAGCGTCGGACCCCACCAGGTGCAGGCCGACGACAAGCGGTTCGGGGAGTTCGCCCGGCTGCTCGACTCGCAGGGGGTCCAGCGCCACTGGCCCGACGTACGCGGTTACTGAGCGGCCGTCACGGGGGCAACGACGCCCGGCACCACCCCGAACGACGCTCCACCACGCGGAAATGCCGGGTGGGACAGCTCCACCTGTCCCACCCGGCCCGCCCGCGCACTGCCCACCCGCACAAGGAGGTGCCCAACCATGACCACCCACCGCATCCGCGTCGGCATCGACGTGGGCGGAACCTTCACCGACGCCGTGGCGGTCGACGCCACGACCCTGGAACTCCTGGGACAGGTGAAGGTCCCCACCAGCCACCATCACGAGGACGGCGTGGCCCACGGCATCGTGGACGCACTCAACCGTCTGCTGGAAGAGACCGGCCGCGCCGCCGAAGACGTCGCGTTCCTCGCGCACGGCACGACCCAGGCTACCAACGCCCTGCTGGAGGGCGATGTCGCCACCGTGGGACTGATCGGGATCGGCGGCGGCCCGGCCGCCGCGCTCACCCGCCGGCTCGCCTCGCTCGGCAAGCTCCAGCTCACCCCGGGCAAGACCCTTCCGCTCGTCTACGCCCACGTCGGCGACCCCGACGACACGGCGTCCGTCCGGCGTGCCGCCGAGGGCCTGGCCCAGGAAGGCGCCCAGGTGCTCGTCGCCACCGAGCCGTTCAGCGTGGACAGGCCGGAGGGCGAACAGGCCGTCGTGGAGGCCGCCCGCTCCACCGGGCTCCCGCTGACCGCCGCGCACGAGATCACCTCCCTGTACGGGCTGCACAAGCGCACCCGTACCGCCGTGGTCAACGCGGCGATCCTGCCGCGCATGCTGGCCACCGCCGATCTCGTCGACGCCTCGATCACCAAGGCCGGGGTCTCCTCCCCGCTGATGGTCATGCGCTGCGACGGCGGGGTGATGTCGCTCGACGAGATGCGGAGCAGACCGCTGCTGACGGTCCTTTCGGGGCCGGCCGCGGGGGTGGCGGGCGCGCTGATGCAGGAACGGATCAGCGAGGGCGTGTTCCTGGAGACCGGCGGCACCTCCACCGACATCAGCGTCGTACGACGCGGGAAGGTGGCCGTCCAGCACGCGACGATCCTCGGCAAGAAGTCCTACCTCAACGCCCTGGACGTACGCACCGTCGGTGTCGGCGGCGGCTCCATGGTGCGCGTCGACGGCGGCAAGGTCACCGGCGTCGGACCGCGCAGCGCCCACATCGCCGGGCTGCCGTACGCGTGTTACGCGTCGGCGGACGAGCTGCGCGACGCGACGCTCACCACCGTCAGGCCGATGGCCGACGACCCGGCGGACTACGCGGTCATCGACGCGGCGGGCGGACGCTTCGCGCTCACCATGACCTGTGCGGCCAACGCCCTGGGCCGGGTGCCCGAGGGCGACTTCGCCCGCAGCGACCAGGATGTCGCGAAGGCGGCACTCGCCCCGCTCGCCGAGGTACTCGGGGTGGACGTCGCGACCGCCGCGACGCGGCTGCTCGACGCGGGGACGGCACAGGTCGGGGCGGTCGTCGACACGATGATCAGTGACTACCGGCTGGACAAGGACACCGCGCCGCTCGTCGGAGGCGGCGGCGGTGCCGCGTCCGTCACCCCGCACCTCGCCGCGGTCAGCGGTATGGAGGGGCGCATCGCCCGGCACAGCGAGGTGATCAGTCCCATCGGAGTGGCGCTCGCCCTGGTGCGGGAGCAGATCGAGCGGATCATCCCCGGCGCGGGGCAGGAGCAGATCCTCGCCGTACGGGCCGAGGCGGAGGCTGCGGTCATCGCCCAGGGCGCCGCGGCCGACGAGGTCGAGGTCGAGATCACCGTCGACCCGCAGACGAGCACCGTACGGGCCGTGGCCACCGGTGCCACCGAACTGCGCACCCAGGACAGGGCGCACCGCGCGGACGAGGCGGAGCGGCTGCGCACGGCGGCGGCCAGCCTCAAGGCCGACCCGTCGCGGGTCACGGTGCTCGCCGGGACCCCCGCCCACACGGTGTACGGCACGGAGGTCAGGCGCACCCTGCGCACCACCCGGCATCCGGTGAGGATCGTCGACGCCGACGGGGTGATCCGGCTGCATGTCCCGGACGCCCGGGTGGAGACCACCCGGGTCGCCGACGCACCCGAGGTGCTGGCCGAGCTGGTACGCGAGACCACGTCGTACGGCGACGGCGGGGTCCGCGCCCCCGCGGTACGGCTGCTGATCGGCTCCCGGATCGCGGACCTGTCAGGTGTGCTCGACCCGCAGCCGCTGCTGGCGCTCGCCCGCAGCGAACTGACCTCACGCGCCGCCGACGAACCGGTGGTCGCCGTACTGGAGGTGCGCACATGAGCACGCCCGGAGCCCCCGCGTGGGAGACCGGCGACGATCTGGACCTGGCGGTGCGGCTGCTGGCCGCGACCCCCACCCACGAGGGCCGCGATCCGGAACTGCTGCGCCACTGGGCGCGTACGGCCGAGGAGTTCGGCTCGGCACTGGCTCCCGTCCCCTGCCGGGCGAGGATCACCGAGCGCGCCGACGGCCTGGAGCGCGGTCTGCTGGCCCGCTACACCTCACGGCCTGTGCCGACCGTGGAGCTCTGCACCGACACGCTCGACGCCGCCGACGCGCTGATCGACGCCCGGGGCTGGCGGCACTGGTACCCGCCGGGCTCGGTGCGTGAGGCGGCGCTCGCCCACGAGGCCGTGCACGAACAGCTCCACCACGGCCCGGCGAAGACCGCGCTGAAGCGGGCCCTCGGCCATGTGGTCCTGCGGGCCGGCCGGTTCCGGCTGTACGGGCATGTGGCCGGCGCGGAGGAGATCGCCGCCCACGCCTACGCACGTACCGTCTGCGGGCTCGGCCGCAGTCCCCTGCACCTCACGGCCGCGCTCGCCGACGCCGTGACCCTGAGAGGAGTAGCGCCATGGGCGTTGTCATCCTGATCGTCATGGCGGCCGGTGTCGCCGCGATGCTCACCCGTAAGCTCCCCACCGCCTTCGCCCTGGTCCTGCTGGGCGTCGTCATCGCCTTCGTCGCCGGCGCGCCGCTGACCGGCAAGGAGAGCGTCCTGGACACGGTCCTCCAGGAGGGAGCTCCGATGCTCGCCTCCACGATGATCGCGGTCCTGCTCGGCTCGTGGCTCGGCAAGCTCCTCGACGAGACCGGCATCGCGGGCACCATCGTCCGCAAGATCGTGGAGTTCGGCGGCGACCGGCCGACAGTCGTGGCGCTCGGCGTCCTCGCGGTGTCCGCGCTGATCGGCACGGTGACGGGCTCGGCGCCGGCCGCGATGCTCGCCGGCATCATCGGCATCCCGGCCATGGTCGCCGTGGGCATCCCGAAGGTCACAGCCGCGGGCACCATCCTGATGGGCATCGCCGTGGGTGTGCCGTTCGAGCTGCCCATCTGGCAGTTCTTCTCCACCGCCCTGGACCTGCCGGTGCCGACGGTGCGCGGCTTCATGGTGAAGCTGTTCCCGCTGGCGCTGGTCGCGGCCGTCGCCTTCGTGCTGGTCGAGTCGCGCCGTCGGGGCGTCGAGCACACCTGGTCGCTGAAGACGGCCGCGGACAAGCCGCGTTCGCGCCGCGAGCGGCTCGGCGACGCCCCCTGGTACGCCCTG
The DNA here is from genome assembly GCF_040650935.1 of Streptomyces sp. NPDC048565. NCBI lineage: Bacteria > Bacillati > Actinomycetota > Actinomycetes > Kitasatosporales > Streptomycetaceae > Streptomyces > Streptomyces sp. NPDC048565. The sequence goes on along the minus strand of NZ_JBEZIH010000006.1, from coordinate 286,648 downwards.
CTCACCCCGGTCGTGCCGCTGGTGCTCGCCCTCGGGTTCGAAGTGGCCATCATCCCCGCGCTGCTGGCCGGGGTGCTCTACGCCCTGGTGACCACGACCAGGCCGCGCGAGATGAACAAGCGGCTGCTGCGCACCCTGTACGGCGGATTCGAGGTCGCCGCGCCGCCCATCGCGCTGTTCATCGCCATCGGCATCCTGCTCGCCGCGGTGCAGCTGCCCGGATCGATCGACGCGCTCGAACCCCTGGTGAAGGCCGTCAGCCCGCAGAACCCGGTGCTGTTCGTCCTGGTCTTCACCGTGCTGGTGCCGCTGTGCCTCTACCGCGGCCCGCTGAACGTCTACGGCCTCGGCGCGGGCATAGCCGGAGTCCTCATCGCGGCCGGCATCTACCCCGCGGTCGCGGTGCTCGGTCTCGCCGCCTCCTACAACCAGGTCTTCGGGGTCGCCGACCCCACCAGCACCCAGACCGTGTGGAGCGCGCAGTACGCGGGCGTCGGCCCGCAGCAGGTCATGCTGCGCACCCTTCCCTATGTGTGGGCCGTCGCACTCGGCGGGTTCTGCATCACGGCCGCCACGTACCTCTGACCAGCAAGCCAGCTCTGACCGACCAGCTCTGAACATCCAACTCCCGGGACGGAGTACAGACATGAACGAGCCGCACGACAACACCCCGCAGCAGAGCCCCGCACTCCCCGCCTCCCTCTCCCGCCGCGTCTTCCTGCGCGGCGCGGCGGCCACCGGCACCGCCCTCGCGGTCGGCGTCGGCACGGCGGCCCAGGCCTCGGCCGCGCCCGGCGGCTTCCCCGACTACAGCTACGTCAGGACGCTCCTCAAGCCCTCGGACCTCGCGTACAACCCGACCGGCGAGATCATCTTCCCGTGTGTGCGGGGCACGGTGGGCAGGCTGTCCGGCGCCCTCGGACGGTTCCACCTCTACTACGCGCCGCATGACGCGCCGGGCGGCGTCTGCCTGGCCTACGGCGACTCGCTGGAGGGGCCGTTCACGGAGTACCCGGACAACCCGATCGTCACCAACGACTGGCAGCCGCACTACAAGGTCAGTCATGTCTCGTCGCCTCATGTGCTGTGGAACGAGGACGAGAAGGAGATGTGGCTGTACTTCCACGGCGAGAACACCACCACCCGGCTGGCGCGCTCCAAGGACGGCATCAACTTCACGTACGACAAGGTCGTGCTGTCCACCTCGATGATGCCCGCCGGTTCGACGGAGACGTCCTATGCCCGGGTGTTCCGCCACGACCTGCCCGCGCTCGGCGCCCGTTACGTGATGCTGTTCATGCTGAACAACACCACCGATCACCGCGACATCGCATGGGGCTGGTCGGCCGACGGGCGCGACTGGACCTTCGCCCAGGAGCCGCTGATCCGGCACACGGACGTCGGCGCGGTGAATGTGGGCGGCCCGCATCTGCTGACCCGGGGCGACAGCGCGTACGTCGTCTACAACAAGGACAAGGAGAGCGGCGGGGACCTGATGATCACCGAGGTCGGCAGGGACTTCTCCCGGCGCGACCATCTGGGCGTCTTCCACGACTCGCTGGACGGCGCTCCGGACAACGGCCGTACGGCGTCACCGAGTTTCGGCACGGAGAACGGCGTGCCGTACATGATCTACGAGGCCGGTGAGCGGCTCCAGGGCGCGATCGCGCTGGCCCGGGCGGAGTAGGGCCCCCTGCCCTGGCGGGCGGACGCCCCCTCACGCCACCGGCTGGTAGGCGTCCGTCCCGTCGTGGAGCAGACGGTCGGCCTGGGCCTCGATCTCCCCGAGCGGCAGATCGAGGTCGAGGGGATCGTGTACGGCGGGCTCCCGCCCTGGGGCGCAGGCTCAGTCACCGCTGCCGAGCCAGGCGATCGGGTCCTTGTACTGGTCGTCGTAGAGCACCTCGAAGTGGAGATGCGGGCCGGTGGACAGGCCTGTCGAGCCGACGAGCCCGACGGGAGAGCCGGCGGTCACACTCTGGCCGACCGTCACCTGGAGGGCGGACAGATGGCTGTAGGTGGTCTCGAGCCGCTTTCCGTCGAGCGTGCCGTGGTCGATCACCACACGGTTGCCGTAGGCCTCGGTCATGCCCGCGAACTCGACCCGCCCGTCCCGTGCCGCGGACACCTGGGCTCCCTGCGGCGCTCCGAAGTCGACGCCCGTGTGGAGCTTGGTGACCCCGGTCAGCGGGTGCGTACGGGAGCCGAACTCCGAGGTGACGGTGCGCGTGGTGACGGGGTGCGCCAGCAGCGCGCCGGGGGCCTTGTCGCTGTCCTCGGGGGTCTCCCGGACAAGCGCGTCGTACTGCGGCAACCGCTTCTTGACGCCGGCGACGAACTTCCGGGCCGCCTCGGGAATCTTGCCTGCCTTCTTGACCTCGTCCGTCCCGGCGGCGTACGCGGCGAGCGTGAGGTCCGGAACCTCACCGTTGACCGTGCCCTTGGTGCGCAGCGCGGTCACCTTCTTCGCGAGGGAGCAGTCCTGCCGCCCCAGCGCCATGATCGCGTCCACCGTGTCGTGCGGCGAGGAACTGCCGTTGCCGTCCTCGTCCCCGCCCCAGGTCTTCCAGTCGGCATCCGTGAAACGGGCGACGCCCTGCTCGGAGAGGCTGGCGGTGTCCTCCTGCCACCCGGAGAGCTGGTCGATGTGTGCGGCCAGGAGTGCGGGGGTGACACCCGTGCAGTCCGCGGTCGCCTTACGCAGCCAGGGGACGTAGGAGGCGTCCACATTGCTGACAGCCGACTGGCTCGGGGCGGGGCCCTGCTCCATGGCCGTGTCGAAGCCGCCGGTGAGGGCGAGGAAGCCGAACACTCCGGGGACGACCACCAGGCTGGGCAGCACGATCAGGGTGAGACGTCCTCGGCCGCGGCTACGGCGGGGGCGACTGGCGGCCGGGTCCGTTTCGGCCGGGTCCGTTTCGGCCAGGTCTGTTTCGACCGGTTCCTCTGTCACGTGCCGGGCCGGCTCCACGAAGGCGCCACGGCTGGGCAGGGTATCGGCGGTATGCGTCGGATCACGCCCCGACGCTAGCAATGCCATGACGGGGCGTCACCGGCCGCAGGGACAGACCGGACTGCCCGATGGGGCACAGTCGCTGCCCACCGGGGCGCCCCACGGGCGGCAGCCGTGTGCCGAGCCACCTCTTCGAGCCCGGCAGCGGCGTCCGGCGACCTACTTCTACGGCTGGACCGTTCAGCCGTCCTCGGCGGTGAGCGCCTCCGGTGCGGGCCCGGACAGGACCCGGCTCGCGTTGGCCTCGGCCTCGCGCTCGAAGCGGTCGGAGGGGTCGCTGACACGCAGACCGTCCCCGTTGTCGGTGCCCGCGACGGGGCCGGTGCGCTGCTGGATGACATGGGTGAGCTCATGGGCGAGGGTGTGCTTGTCGCCCCCGCCTTCACCGATGACGACATGGCTGCCGGAGGTGAACGCCCGGGCGCCGAGTTCGGCGCTGGAGCGCTGGGCTTCCGGCCCTGTGTGCAGGCGCACGTCGGAGAAGTCAGCCCCGAGCCGGGCCTCCATCTCGTCCTTGAGTGGACCGCCCAGGGGGCTCCCCGAGCTGTTGAGCACCTTGTCGACACCGGAGCGCTGGACCGCGGGCAGGGCGGCAGCCGTCTCGTCGCCGTGGCCGCACCCCGCGGAGTGCTCGTGCCGGGCCTGCTGAAGCATGCGCGTCACCGCACTGTTGCCCACGCTGCGTTGCAGGGCGAGGAGCGCCTCAGGGGCCATGGCCGCGGCGTCGCCACCGGCCCTGGCCGAGAGCGGGGCGAGGGCGGGGGCGGGCGACCGCCCGGCCGCACCCCGACGCTGTTCGGCTGCGGCGGACTTGCCGGGGTCGTGCTTGCCGGGGTCGTGAGCACGCACAGGACAAGCTCCTTCGATGGCTCGGGGCGACGGTCTTGCAGTCTTTCAAGATCTACCCGATCCAGCACTCCCGCGGGAAGGGGCGCGGGGGCAGCGCCCCTTGCCCCGAGAGGCCACGGCGTGAATCTCTTGATCAACAGGGCGTGGCATATGCATGCGTAATGCCCCAAAGCACCATAATCACAAAGCGAGGCAACCGCTCGACATCAGCCTCTCGATATGAACCTGAGGAGAAGACGTGCTCTCGAAGACGAAGAAGACCGCCCGCGCCGTGGTCACGACGCTTGCCGCGGCCGCCACCTTCACGATCGTCATGCCGACCGGAACCGCTTTCGCCATCAACGAGGTCAGCTGTGCCGACCAGGGCGCCTTCCTGAGGATCCAGTCGCACCACAGCACCGGGATCAAGAGCGAGGACTGCTACGCGAACGCCGGGAAGGTCGACTTCAAGGGGTGGTGGATCGACAAGATCTCCACGGGGAACAACGACGTGAAGCTCTACGACGCCAACGGCGCCGTGGTGTCGATCCCCCGCAACCGAGTGGTCACCTACCCCAACAACCCGCCGAAGATCAACGCGGTCGAGATCCGGTAACCCTCGCGCCCGGCCGTCGAGCCTCTTCCCACGCCACCGCCGGCGGGAAGGGGCTCGACGGCGTCACCCCCGAAGCCTCGCCCTCCCGGTCCAGGGCTCAGAGCATGATCAGCAGACGGGTGTTCGCCTTCAGCTTCCTGTTCACCGATCGGCTCTGCACATACACCTCCAGGGCCGGGTTGTTCCCCGCCTTCACCGAGACGGTCCCGTGGACACCCGTGCCGAACAGCAGGCTGCGCGCCGCGTCGCCCGAGTAGGCGCGGTCGGTGTCCTTCTCCACGACGATGACTTCCTTGTCGGGCTGCACCTGGACCCGGGAACCCAACTGGTAGTAGCACGAGCCGCGTTGGTAGGTCACACCCGGATGTGAATCGACGAAGGCACGGATCTCGGCCTCTTTGTCGACCTTCAGGAGCCGGTACTTGTCGGCCCGCACGGGCTCGAGGTTCGCCCGGACCTCGTCCACCGATATGTCCTGGCCCACGGCGAACAGATTCCTCGTCCCCCGCACACCCTGCTCCCGCCCCCGCAGGAAGCTGGTGGCGGCGGCGCGCACGGTGCCGATCGCGTCCTCGACACCCTTCTGGGAGTCCGCGTCCCAGATGGCTATGTTCCCCGCCGGGAAGCCGTAGTTCTGAGCGGTCCGCTTCGCCAGGGAGTTGGGGACGAGGATCGCGGACGTCCAATGGCCCGGCAGCGCGCCCATCTTGGCCGTGATCCTGTCGAGCCAGGGGCCGAGGATGCTCATGTCGCCGTCGTGCCGCCTGTCGCCACCGGAGGCGTTCTCCTCGCCGTCCGTCACGACGATCTGGAGGAAGCTGTGCTCCCCGTACTCCTCCCAGATGTGGCCCAGGTCGTCCAGCGACTTCAACGAGGCCTCGATGAGAGCGGTGGCGCCGTTGTTGACCTTGTACAGGCCCCGCATGGACGGCAGATGCTTCACATCCATGTCCCAGACCAGGTTCTCCACCTGGTGGTCGAAGGAGTAGAGGCTGATGCGGGTCTCATGGCCCAGGTTGTCCGACTCGGCCTTCAGGCCCGCCACGAACTCGTCCACGACGCGGATGAGCTGACCCTGGTGCTGGTACATGGAGCCCGAACAGTCCACTACCAACGCGACGTGATTCACCTTGTGCTGGATCTTGTTGGCGGACACGCTTGTGCTCCTTCGCCGAGGCTCCCCGAGTGATGCGACCGACTCTACGAGGGGGCACTGACAACGGCCTCGACTCCGGGCTCCACCCCCACCTGCCGCTGTTCGGGGCATCAGCCCACCGGAACCCGGGCCTCCGCGAGGGGATTTGAGCGGCCGGATCCGGGGTCCACATGAGCACACCACCACGCTCCGTGAGCAGTTCGGCCCACCGAACGGATACCCCTCCCCATGTGCCGGGCCGCTGGTCAGAGGAGCCCCACGGGGACGCACCGCCCCCGACGCGCTCGGTCAGCGCCGCGCAACTCCGAGAAAACGTGACTGAGCGGGATCAGCTCTGTGCTATTAGTGGCCAAATTTTTTCGTTGTTGTACCCGCCCGAAGGTGTAGCAACCGCATAGGATCATGCCGCACCGTGGGGCCCGACCCGCCCCAGCAGTGCGGTTCCCCCACCCCCCGATACATGCACCGCTTACTTTGCCTGCCCGTTCTCGACGGCCGGACGACGAACGCCGTCGTCCTCCGACACCCCACAACCCGTTAACAGGTATCTGCGTGCTACCGATACTCAGCACCGGTTCCGGCCACGGAGCCGCGCAGTGAAAATCAATCGCCGCCTCGCCCTCCTGGTGACCGTCCCCCTGGCCGTGGCCGTCATCTTCTCGGTTCTGGCCCTCGCGCCTGCGACCAAGCAGGCGCTCCAGGCCCAGCGGCTCACCGCGATGGTCGCCGTCGCCACCGACGCGGGCGATCTGGCCGACCAGTTCCAGCGTGAACGCGCGGCAGCCACCGCCTTTGTCTCACGGCAGGCCGATTCGGATGCGTTCAGGCAGAGTTCCGACGCGACCGACAGGAGCGTCGCCGTGTTCCGGGACAAGGCCGAGGGCCTCTCCGGGGTGCCCGGCAGCGCGCAGGACTCCCTGGACCGCGTCGACCGCTTCCTCGACGAGCTGCCCGCTCTCCGCGCTCAGGTGCGCTCGGGCAGCAGCACCATCTCGGCGCTCGCCTTCGGCTACCGGATCGTGATCGCCGACCTCAACGGCTACCGCGACGGCATCGCGCAGGCAGACGGCGTCGACGCCGACATCGCGGACCGGGTCCGCGCTGCCGCGGCCCTGTCCGAGGCGGCGGAGCACACGGCACAGCAGCAGGTCACCGTGATGAGGGCGCAGGCCGCCGGCGGCTTCACCACCGCTTCGCAGCGGACGTTCGACGCCGGACGCCTCGGCTACACGGAGTCCACCGGCATCATGTTCGACCTCGGCCCCGGCCAGTGGCGAACCTGGCTGGAGCGCACGCTCTCCGGTTCGAAGGCGCTGGAGGCCCGACGGCTCGAGGACGAGATCGGGCGTACGGGCACGGGTACGAAGATCGCGGTCACTCCGCAGGAGTGGCAGAAGGCGTCCGACGACCGGCAGACGCTGCTGCGTTCGGTGGAGAAGCGCATCGACGAGTCCGTCTTCTCGCTGGTCACCGACACGCGCACCAGGCTCATGTGGACGGCGGGCGGCGAAGTCGCCCTGGTGGTGCTGACCCTGATCGTGGCCGTCCTCGTCGCGATCCGCCTGGGCCGTGTCATGATCCGGCGGCTGCACGATCTGCGTAATGCCGCGCACGAGGTCGCCCACACCGGTCTGCCCGCCGTGATGAGCGAGCTGTCCCGGCCGGGCGCACTGAGCGGTGCGACGCCCGAGCAGGTGGCCCTGCGGTCGGGTGACCCGGTCCGCACGACGGGCGAGGACGAGATCGGCGAGGTCGGTGAGGCGTTCAACGCCGTCCACCACGAGGCCGTCCGCCTCGCCGCCCAACAGGCGCACACGCACGAGCAGTTCGCCGAGACGCTGGTCGGCGTCGCCCGCAGGGGCGCCAGGTTGACCGCCGTCATGGTGTCCGAGCTGGACACCGTGCAGCGCGACGAGGCCGACCCGGTGCGGATGAAGACCCTCTTCGCCCTGGACCACCTCGCCGTCCGCATGGAACGCAACACCAACAACCTGCTGGTGCTGGGTGGTTACGGAAACGCCCGGGTGCGGGCGGCTGATGCCGCCTGCTCCACCGTCATCGTGGCCGCCGCACAGCAGATCGAGCGGTTCGACCGTGTGTCCCTCGGGGTCATCGAGTCGGGGATCGGCATCACCGCCCGCGCCGTGCACGACGTGGCGCACATCCTGGCGGAGCTGCTCGACAACGCGACCCGGTACTCGCCTCCCGACAAGCAGGTCGGGGTCGCCGTATGGCGGTTGTGGGACCGAGCCGTCGTGCAGGTGGTCGACGAAGGGGTGGGCATCCCGGCGGAACGCCGAGCCGTCCACAACGCCGCGCTGCAGGAACCGCAGACGGGCATCGGAGACGTGCGCTCCATGGGCCTGCATGTGGTGGCACGTCTGGCGGCGCGACACGACATCGTCGTCGAACTGCGTGACTCGTCGGGCCCCGGCACCATCGCCGAGGTGACGCTGCCCGCGAAGGTCCTGGCCCTCGCCCCGCAGGAGACCCCGGACCGTCAACAGGGCCTGCTCGGCGCGGATCACGGAAGGGGCCCTGGCAACGATGTCAGGTATGAGGCCCCTCGTCCGATCACGCCACCGGGACCGGCGGTCCGCAGGCAGCCGGCCGGCGTGGGCGGACGGCCCGACCGCAACAGCACATCCGTCGGCGCGGGCACGGATGCCGGCAAAGACACGCCGCGCCACGACGAGCCGGCTTCGCGCATCGCCGGCGTCAGCTCCTCGGGGCTGCCGCTGCGCCAACGCAGGGCACCGCAGCCCCCCTTGGGCAAACGGGACGGCGCCGAACAGCGCTCCGGCACCGCCACACCGAGGCCAGCGCCCCGTCGCCGGGACTCCCGGCAGGTCTCCGACGTCCTGGCGGCCTACGCGCAGGGGATCAACAGGAGCACGAACCACCGTGGGCGCTCCGCCACGGACGACGACACCGAACGGACGAAGACATGACCTCTTCCGCCGACCTGAACTGGATCCTGAGCGACTTCGCCGGACGCATCCCGGAAGTCACCCAGGCGATAGCCGTGTCCGTGGACGGACTCGCCCTCGCTTACACCGGTGTGGAGCGTGACGACGCCGAACGGCTGGCCGCCATCGCGTCCGGCGTCGTCAACCTGCTTTCCGCGGCTGCCCAGTTGACGAACACCGACCCCGTCGAGCACAGCCTCACCGCGATGGAGGGCGGCTACATGTTCTCGATGGCCGTCTCCAGCGGCGCCTCTCTGCTGGTGACGACGACCAGGGACGCGGACATCGGTGAGGTCAGCTACATGATGTCCGAACTGATCAACCAGGTCGGTGACGCACTGACGCCCCAGGTACGCGAGGCGAGCCTCCCGCCGGCGCGCTGAGGCGGCGCCGTCTCCGTACGGCCCGTACCCCCGCTCCACAGCCAGTCCTGTCCGCCATGCTCGACACCACTGATGAGAGCCCTCATGTTCTTCGACACGCCCAGCGCCCGCCGCCGCAGGTTCCGGCCGGCCTGTGCCGCCGCCCTGGCCATCGGCCTTGCCGCCGCCACCGGTTGCAGCAGCGACAGCGGATCCGATGACGCCACCGTGAAGGTGGGCCTGGTCGCCTCCCTGTCCGGGACCTACGAGCCGGTCGGCACCGAGCTGCGCGCCGGCTTCGAGCTGTATCTGGACACCCACGACAACAAGCTGGGTGGACGTAAGGTCCAGCTCATCGTGGCCGACGAGGGCGACGGCCCGCCGACCGCCGTCCCCGCGACCACCAAGCTGGTCAAGAAGGACAAGATCGACGTACTGACGGGCTTCGTCAGCGGCGGCTCGGTCAACGCGGTGCTCCCGCTGGTCGACCAGGCCAAGATCCCCTTCCTGGGGTCGAACGCCCGGCCGTCCGTCAAGGACCTCGATCACGTGTGGACGACGAGCTTCCTGTCCGACGAACCGGGCAAGGCCATCGCGCCGTACGTCAAGGAGAAGGTCGACGGCCCGGTCTATGCGATCGGCCCCGACTACCAGGGCGGGTACGACGAACTGCGCGGCTTCACCGAGGAGTTCAAGCGCGTCAAGGGGAAGCTCGCCAACCCCGGCGGCAAGACCACCTGGACGCCGTTCCCGAAGACCACCAACTTCATGCCCTACTTCGCCGAGATCGCCAAGACGGACGCCAAGGCGGTGTACTGCTTCTACGCCGGCAAGGCCGCCATCGACTTCGCCAAGCAGTACGCCCAGTCCGACATCGCCGATCTGCCGCTCTACACGGCCTTCGTCACCGAGGGCAGCGTGCTCCAGGCCCAGGGCGCCGCGGCCGAGGGCATCTACTCCGTCCTGAACTACGCGGCCGACCTCGACAACGAGGCCAACCGTACGTTCGCCGCCGACTGGACCGCCGAGCACGACACACAGCCCACCACCTACGCGATGTCGTCGTACGACGCGGCCGCCGTCCTGGACAAGGCCATCGCCGACGCGGCGAAGGCCGGGGACGTGACACCGCAGACCATCAACGACGCCATCGCCGGCCTCGGCCAGATCGACAGTCCGCGCGGCGCCTGGGAGTTCGGCGACAAGGCGCACTCGCCGGTGCAGTCCTGGTACCTGCGCCAGGTCAGGCCGGACGGCGCCCAGCTGGCCAACGTCATGGTCCAGGACCTGGCGACGCTCGGCAGCTGACGTGAATCTCCTCGATGCCCACCTCGTACCGGCGGTGGACGGGGTGGCCTACGGGCTGCTGCTGTTCGTGGTCGCCTCCGGTCTGAGTCTCGCCTTCGGCACCGCCGGCGTACTGAACCTGTCGCACGGCACGCTGTACGCGATCGGCGCCTACACGGGCGCCGAGCTGAGTGACGGTACCTGGGGCGGCCTCGCCGTCGGGCTCGCCGCCGGGACCGCCGCGGCGTGCCTCGCCGGGGCGGGCCTCTCCGCGGCGACGGCCCCGCTCGCCCGCCGTGGGCATCTCGCACAGGCGCTGCTGACGTTCGGCCTTGCGCTGATCGGCGGCGATCTGCTCATCCAGCTCTTCGGAGCGGACGAGCTCCCCGTGCGTGTCCCCGAGGCGCTCGACCAATCGGTGACGCTGCTGGGCCACCGCTACCCCGCGTACCGTCTCGGGTTCATCGTGATGGCCGTACTGCTGGCGGCCTTCGGCACCTGGGTGCTGACCCGGACCCGGATGGGCGCGGCGGTGCGGGCCGCCGCCGACGATCCGCAGATGCTCGCGACCACAGGACACAACCCCCGCGCGGTGCACACCGGGGTTCTCGCTGCCGCCGGGGCGCTCGCGGGGGCGGCGGGGGTACTGGGGGCTCCGATCATCGGGCCCGGGGCCGGTACGTCCGAGACGGTGCTGATGCTGTCCCTCGTGGTGGTCGTGCTCGGCGGACTACGCTCGCTGTGGGCCACGCTCGCGGCGGCGGTCGCGGTGGGCGAGGTCCAGACGCTCGGCGTCTCGCTGGCGCCGGATCTCGCGCCGTATCTGCTCTTCGCCGCGATGGCGGCGGTGCTCGTACTTCGCTCGCGCTTCGCGGAACCGGCGTCCGCGCACGACTCGCACGGCCTGTCCCCCGACCCGGTGGACCGGCTCCGCCGCCGGCTCGCCGCACGGCTGCGGCCCGGCCGAAGCGGGGCGGCCGGGGGTCCCGCACCGAAGCCCGTCGTGGGCCGGAGCGCCCTCGCCGGGCTCGGTCGGCTGCCGGGCGCGACCGCCTGGCGGCAGGCCGCTCCGTTGCTCGTCCTGCTGGTGGTGCTGATCGCCCTGCCGGGACTGCTCGATTCGTACAGCATCTCGCTGGCCGGCTCCGCTCTGGCCCTGGGGCTGCTCGCGGTCAGTGTCACCATCCTCACCGGCTACGCCGGGCTTCCCACGCTCGGGCAGACCGCGCCGTTCGCCGTGGGCGCGTACGCCACCGCGAACCTCGCGGACGCCGGGTGGACGGCGGGCCCGGTCCAGGTCATCGTCTCGGCGCTCGCCGCCGCCGTCTTCTCCGGGGTCGTCGGGCCCGCCGTGATCCGGGCACGGGGCACCACCGTGCTGATGATCACGCTCGCCGTCGGTGAGCTGACCGGCGCGGTCATCAATCAGCTCAAGTCCGTCACCGGCGGCGCCGACGGCCTTGTCGGCTTCCCGGCCACGCAGGCACTGTGGGGCGGAGAGGGGATGACCGAGGAGAGCGACCTCTACACCTACGCCCTCGTCGTCGCCGCCGTCGCGGTCACCGTCACCCTGCTCGTGCTGCGCTCCCCCGCCGGGAAGCTGCTGACCGGCACCCGGGGTGCCGAGGCCCGTATGCGCGCCTCGGGACACCCCGTGGGCCGGTACCTGCTGACGGCGCACATCTGCGCGGGCGCGCTGGCCGGCGTGGGCGGCTCGCTGATGGTCACCGTCCAGCAGTACCTGTCGCCCGCCGACGTCGGCTTCGAGATCGCCGCCTTCGCGCTCCTGGCGGCCGTCATCGGCGGCACGACATCCGTGATCGGCGCCCTGATGGGAGCCGGGCTCATCGTCACCACCCGCGACTGGGTCGCCGGTTCGTGGCCCGGTCACGGCCCGCTGCTGCTGGGCGTCCTGTTCGTCGCCGCCGTGTACCTGCTGCCCCGAGGTCTGGCCGGCCTGCGCGGCGGGTCCGACCGTACGGGGCGCGGGCCCGGGGGTTCCCCGCCCGATGTGCCGCCGCCCGCCGCCCCCGTCCCGACCCCCACCGGGAAGCTCTCGCCATGACACCCGCATCGAACACCGCCTCGGTACCCCCGGTACTGGAACTGTCCCGCCTGACCCGCAGTTACGGCAGTCTCACCGCCGTCGACGACATCAGCCTGCGGCTGCTGACAGGCGCCCGGCACGCCGTCATCGGCCCCAACGGCGCCGGCAAGACCACCCTGCTCGACCTCATCGCGGGCACCAACAGGCCCGACCACGGCACGATCACCCTGGAGGGCACGGACATCACCCGCACAGCCCCCGCCAGGCGCAGCCGTCTCGGGATCGCTCGCAGCTTCCAACAGCCCTCCGTGATAGGCGAGTTGTCGGTACTGGACAACGTCGTCCTGGCCGGCTGGCCACACCACCCGAAGCGCCGCGGAGCGTGGCGCAGACCGTCCCGCTACCGGCAGCAGGCCGAGTCCGCGGGTCACCACCTGGAGACCGTCGGCCTCGCGGACAGCGCCGCACGGCCGGCCGCCGCGCTCTCCCACGGGCAGCGCCGCATGCTCGACCTCGCCGCCGCGCTGGCGGGCGATCCGCGTCTGCTGTTGCTGGACGAGCCGGCGGCCGGGCTGACCGACGACGGCATCGGCCGGCTCCTCGGCATCATCGGCTCCCTGCCGGAGAGTATCTCGATCATCCTGGTCGAGCACCACGTCGAAGTGGTGGCCCAACTCGCCACGACGGTGACCGTGCTGGCCGCGGGGCGGGTCCTCGTCACAGGCCCGACCCGGGAGACTCTCGCGCACCCCGAGGTCCGCGACGCCTACCACCACACCGGCAACGGCCTCGCCGGCGAAGCGAGAGGATGACCGACCCCCGATGCTCGAACTCACCGGCCTGACCGCGGGCTACCACGGTGGCACCGTCCTGCACGACCTCGACCTGTCGGTGCCGGCCGGCACGGTCCACGCCGTCGTCGGCCACAACGGCGCGGGCAAGACCACCCTCGTCCACACCGTCGCCGGACTGATGCGGCCGAGCGCGGGAACCGTGCGCCTGGACGGCCGGGACGTGACAGGCGAGCCCGCGCACCGGATCGCCCGCGCCGGGATCGGTCTCGTGCCGCAGGGACGGCGCGTGTTCGCCGGTCTCACGGTCGCCGAACATCTGCGGCTGTCCTATCGCCCGCCGCGTCGGGGCGACACCACGCGTCCCAGCGTATGGACCCCCGCGCGCGTCCTGGAGCTGTTGCCCCGGCTGGGGGAACGCCGGGGCAACCGGGGCACGGATCTGTCCGGCGGCGAACAGCAGATGCTGGCCCTTGCCCGCGCGCTGCTCGGCTCACCGCGGGTGCTGCTGCTCGACGAGCCGACCGAAGGCCTCGCACCCGTGCTCGTCCGGCAGGTCCACGAGCTGGTGACCACGCTGGCGGACGAGGGCATCGCCGTACTCCTGGTCTCCCCCGGTGCGGCCCAGGCAGCCGAGTGCGCCCGTACGCTCACGGTGCTCACCTCGGGGCGGACGACGCTCCGCATGGACGGCGACGACGCCCGCGCCGACAGCTCCGCACTGCACGCCGCACTCGAACTCGCGCCGCCCACTCGCTGACCCCCGGCCTGCCCCGGCCTGCCCCGGCCTGCTCCGGACGCGGGGGCACCGGGGCGTCCCCGCCCGCGCCTACCCGGCCTTGATGCTGTGCCCGCCGAAGCCGCTGCGCCGGTCGGAGCCGCTGTTCTGGTCCTGCCACCACACATCGAACTCCGGCTGTCCCATCGCCGACCAGTCGGGGGTGTTCTCGACCTGGGCGCTGCCCATCCGGCGGGCGAGCGCGACCATGGCCGCGCCGACGGGGCCGCGGCCGGCGTCGTAGCTCTCCAGGACCTCGGCCCAGCTGTTCCCGGCCCGCCACGCGGCCTCCAGGGCGTTGGCGTCCTGGAGCGCCTTCACACTGCCGCCGCCGATGTGCGGCCGGGCGACGCTCGCGGCGTCACCGACGAGCACCATCCGGCCCGAGGTGTACCGCGGCACCTCCAGGTCGTAGATGGGCTGGATGAAGGTGGTCTCGGCCGGTGTACGGAGCACCCGGGCCGCCCAGTACGGCGGGAAGTGGTCGGCGACCAGGGCGCGCAGGTACGCGGTGAGCTCCGAGTTGAGCCGGCCCGGCGGCAGAGAGGTCGGGCGCGTCAGGTCCGGGTGGAGGCCGTCGGCCTGCGGGGGCGCGGTGTAGAGCACCCAGTTGAGCAGGTGCCCGCCGACGCCGTCCGGGATCCGGTAGAGCATGCAGTGGCCGCCGGGGAAGACGATGTTGTGCGCGTCACGGCCGTCGGAGGGGAGGCCCTCGACGTCCGACGACGTACCGCGCCAGCCGATGTAACCGGCGTACGTCGCGTCGGCGCCGGGGATCATGGCCTCGCGGACGACGGAACGGTATCCGTCCGCCCCGATCACCACGTCGAAGTGCTCCTGATACCCGTCCGCGAGCCGCAGGGTCACGCCGTCGGCCGCAGGCTCCACACCGGTGACCACCGCGCCCGACCGGTAGGAGACCTCCTCGGGCACGCGGCGGCGCAACTCACTCCACAGCGAGCCCCAGCTGTAGGCGCGGAAGGGGAACGGCTGCTCGCCGATGGCCCGGCCGTGGTCCGCGTCGCCGTCGCGCGCACTCCACACCCGCCTCGTCAGCGGCGCCCAGGGCATCTCGGGAGCGACGTATCCGGCGTCCCTCAGCTCGTCGTACCGGTCGCTGTGCAGTGCGATTCCCACTCCCCTGTCCCGGAGGCGGGCGTCGGCACGCTCGAACACGGTGATCTTCCCGGCTCCGCCGCGCGACGCGGCCAGGGCTGCGGCGCACCCCGCTATGCTGCCGCCGACCACGGCGATGCTGCCTCCACGCATGACTGGCACTCCACTCACTCGGTGTTGCGGGCGCCGTTGCGGGTACTGCCGCCGCAATGGCGCGTCCGGCCTGAACACGCCCTTGCCGGGCGGTCGTTGCCCCTTCGCCACCTGTGCTCGGGACACAGACCGCACCCTATCGAGGAGTGCCGGGCCGGTGAGCGCCGTCGGCCTCAGTCCTTGTGCCCGCCCCCGCGCCCCGGATGCCGCATCCGGATCCATACGTCGCGCGCCTGCCGCCCCGCCCGTGTCCTGCTGCGGGCCACGAGGGTGCGCGCCTGAGCCGGGGTCTCCACCATGGGCCCGGAACCGCGCAACGGCTTGCCCGCCGTCTCGTGGAGGAAGAAGGTCGCGACGAGCCCGATGACACCGGCGACCATCAGGTAGTACGCCGGGATCATGTCGTTGTCGGTCATCTCGACGAGGGCGGAGGCGAACAGCGGTGTGGTCCCGCCGAACAGCGACACGGAGATGTTGAAGGCGATCGACAGGGCGCCGTAGCGGAGGCGGGTCGGGAACAGCGCGGGGAGCGTCGAGGCCGACGTGCCCGCGAAGCAGACCAGCAGCAGCCCGAGCATCCCGCAGCCGATCGCAGGCAGCAGGATGCCGCCCTGCCGGATGAGCAGGAAGGCCGGGATCGCGAACACGATGAGCGCCACGCTGCCGGCCATGAACACCGGGCGCCTGCCCCAGCGGTCCGATGACCTGCCGACCAGCGTGATGGTCAGCACCACGAGCATCATCGTGCCGAGGACCAGGAGCTGGGAACTCGTCTCCGGCTCGCCGAGCGTCTCGGACATGTACGTCGGCAGGTAGGAGGTCACCATGTAGTTCGTGACGTTGTAGAGAAGCACCAGGCCCATGCAGATGAGCACTGCCTCCCAGTGTTTCGTGAAGATCTCCTTGAGCCGTCCCTTGCCCGACTGACGCGCCTGCTCGACGGGATCGCCCTCGGACAGGGCCTCGGCCTGCGCCTCCTCCTCCGCCTGGAAGGCGGGGGTCTCCTCCAGCTTCAGCCGCATGTACAGACCGATCAGGCCCATCGGGCCCGCGACGAAGAACGGGATCCGCCACCCCCAGTCCGTCAGCCCGTCCGTACCGAGTGTCGCGGTCAGCACGGTCACCAGGCCGGAGCCCAGCGAATAGCCGACGAAGGTCCCGAAGTCCAGCCAACTGCCGAGGAACCCTCTTCGCTTGTCCGGTGCGTACTCCGCGATGTACGTCGTCGCACCCGCGTACTCACCCCCCGTGGAGAAGCCCTGCACCAGACGGCAGACCAGGAGGAGGATCGGAGCTGCGAATCCGGCCGCGGCGTACGTGGGGAGGAAACCGACGGCGAAGGTGCTCGCCGCCATCATGATCATGGTGATCGCCAGCACCTTCTGGCGCCCCACACGGTCGCCGAGGGGACCGAACACCAGCCCGCCGAGCGGACGCACGAGGAAGGCAGCGGCGAAGGTCGCGAAGGTCGACACCACCTGTGCGCCCGGCGAGCTCGACGGGAAGAAGACCTTTCCCAGGGTCCCCGCGAGGTAGGCGTAGACACCGAAGTCGAACCATTCCATGGTGTTGCCGAGGGCCGCCGCGGTCACGGCGCGGCGCACCTTCGGCCGATCGGTGACCATCACGTCCTCGGCGGCCAGGGCCTTCTTGCGGCGTCGCAGCAGCGTGCGCACCATCCGGTCCGTCGCCGACCGGTCCCCCTGTTGCCGGAGAACGCGCGGGTGTGGTCTCCGTCCGACCATGAGAGTTTCGCCCTCCGCTGTAGCTCCGGACCCCCCGCCCTACCGCGGGCGTCAGCCTCGGTCTTCTTCCGAAAGGCCCACCTTTCCCGCCCGCACCACGAAATGCGGTGTGACTGTGCCGTAGGAGTGAGTCGGACGCCCCGTACGGGCGAGGCCGGGTGGCGGATTCCTGGACCGCTGCCGCCCCCCGGCCGCCGTCAGACCCCGGCCAGCAGCTCCTCCACCGCCGCCGCCGTCCCCGGGTGACGGCCCGCGAGTATCGCGCCCGTCGGCACGGGGGCTTCCGTCTCCCACGGTTCCTCGCAGCCCAGCAGCGCGGCCACGCTGTCGCAGGTCTCCGGGTGGGCGGCGAGCAGCACGGCGCGGTGTGCCGTGCCACCGCCGCTCCCCCCTTGTGCGGGCGGCGCGGGCGGCTCCCCCGGGGCGGACTTCCACGGCGGGACCCAGGCGTCCAGCGCGGCGAGGCGGCCGGGGAAGACGCGTCCGGCCTCGCGGATCAGCAGCGGAGCGAGGTCGGCACCCTCGGACCGCAGGGTGCTGATCAGCCTCGGCAGCCAGGGCAGCAGCACCGGGTCGGGCAGCCGGGCGAAGGCGTTCGAGACAGCCTCCACGACGAAGTCGGCCAACTGCGGCACCGGCTCCAGGGCGTGCAGGAATCCGCTGAGGTAGCGCGGATAGGCGGGCACCACCAGCGGGTTGTCCAGCAGTGCGTCGCACCGCTCCCTCAGCTCGGCGCGGGAGAGCTGCCCGAGATGCACCTGGGCCGCCCACAGCAGCGCCACCCGGGAGGGCTCCTGCGGGTGCGACTGGGCGAAGGCCAGATCCAGCTGGGCCCGGTCGCAGCCCAGCGAGACGACCAGGCTCTCCATGCTGAAGAGGAAGCCCAGCATCGCGGCGACCTGACGGACGGTCGCGTCCTCGTCGGTGAACGCCGTCGGCAGGAGCGTGCAGTAGTGCGCGTATCCCGTCCTGGCGAAGGACTCGATCCAGGCCGGCAGCTCCGGCCGGCTGATCCTGTAGTACGCCAGGAGCCGGCGCACCCGGCGCAGGACCTCCGGCGCTCCGTCGACGCTGCGCTCGGTGGCCAGCACCTCCAGTGCGCGGGTGCCCAGCTCGTCGGCGAGGCGTCCGCCGCTCAGCAGCAGCACGGCGTCCTCGACGGCGGCGAGGACCTGTGCCGCGGTGGCGTTCGGGGCGTACGCGGCGCGGCGCAGCCGCTGCTCCAGGACCTGCTCGATGCTGACGCCCTCGTAACCCAGCTCGATGAGTGCCCGCTGATGGGTGCCCAGTGCCAGGTCCCAGGATTCCTGGACCGACTGCTTGCCGAGCTCGCGCTCTCCCATGATCGGCCGGGCGGCGCCGTGCGGCATGAGGTGGCGCAGTATCCAGAGCACGTCGGAGCACTGCCTCAGCTCCGGCTGCGAGGTCATGTCCAGCAGGGCACGCCGCACACCGCGCTGCTGAAGCTTGAGGTCCAGCGGGGCGAGGCGGTCGTGCACGTCGCGGGCCAGCGGTGGCAGCGCGTCGTAACCGACCCGGCCGACCCGGTCGCCGCCCATCAGGATCTCGACCAGGCGGCGGACATCGCGCCTGCCCGGCACGGTCTCCTTCTCGATACAGGTGACCGCCGCGTCCTGGAAGTCGTACGGGGTGGGCCTGGCCCGGTCCCGCATGCCCGCCAGCAGGATCGATGTCTCGAACACGGCGATGGCGTCGGCGGTGGAGGCGAGATAGCCGTTGCGGCGGGCGGAGCGCACGATCTCCACCGACCAGCCCACGAGTTCGGCCTCGTCGAGCCGGTCGAGGACGGGCGGGTTCCGCAGGAATCCGGAGAGCTTGTCGGACTGTGCCGTCGCCACGGGGGCGGCGGCCCCGGCCGTCGTCCTCGGCTTCGCCGCCTTCCCGGTGCCCGCCTGGCCCGCCAGCCGGTACGGCCGCACCTTGGTCCGCTGGATGTTCTGCGTCCACTGGGTGGCGGCGATCGACACGGACCCGGCGGCGAGCCCGAACTGCGCCTCGATCGCCGTGTGGCTGGACGGGATCAGCCCGTGCTGCCAGGTGCTCCCGCTCGGCGGGGTGATCTCGAAGGCGTCGCTTCCGTGTACGCCGAACTCCTCGACGTGGCTGGACGCGTGGAAGGCGCCGCAGACGTAGAGGCAGTCCTCGGGGTCCGTGCCGGTCGTGGCGAGGTGCTCGCGCATCCGGGTCCACATGTAGCGCTCGCGGTCCTCGTCGACGCGGACCCGGTGAGTGTTCCCCGGGGCCAGACGGCGGAAGAGGCTGCCGATCAGGAGCATCACCTGGCGGTAGGTGTCGTGGTCGCTGTCGCCGAGCGGGAGTTCGACGTACTGGTGCCACCACTCCGACCAGTGCCGCACGCGACCGTGGTGCAGGAGGTGCTCCTCCAGCTCGGCGAAGCGGGGCCGCAGGTCGCCGATCTCCACCCCGACGGCGTCGCCGTGCAGCGCCGCCTCCTCGTCTGCGGGCGGCGCGCCGGGCTCCGTCGCGCCGGCCTGCCACTGGAACACATGGTCCGAGGAACGGTCGACGAGGACGAGCTCGACGCCCGGAGTGTCCAGTGCGTAGGCGATGGCCTGGTATTCGGCCGATGCCTCGGTGATCGGAGCGACGACCGACAGCGGTGCCCACTCAGGCGGGAAGCCCTCGACCTCGCTCGCGAACGCCTGGACCGCCACCGGGAGCCGGCAGTTGTGCAGCTCGGTCAACAGCGGCGCCATGTCCTCGCACAGCTCCAGATACACGACCTTCGGCTGCTTCTCCCGCAGCCGCCGCGCCATCGCGACCGCCGACGCGGGCGAGTGGTGGCAGACGGGGAAGATCTCCAGCGGCTCGCGCACCGCGCGGTCGACGTCGTCGACGATGCCCAGGAGGATGCCTTGCAGCGCGTCCGGTCCGTCCGCGAACTCCGTCGCCGCGTCCTGCAGTTGTCCTCGCAACGCCCCGAAGGGCGTCCCCTCGGCCAGGGCGCTCATGACAGGGTGGCGATCGCGTCGCGGCCGCCCTCCAGGAACTCCGGCCAGGAGCCCCCCTCCTCCTTGCTGCGCGGCTCGACGACGCCGTGCAGATACTTGTTGAGGATGGCCAGGTCCTCGGGTTCGCGCCGCGCCAGCGATCCGACGAGCGAGGAGGCGAGGGTGCGGGCGGTCAGCGCGCGTTCACCGAAGAAGTTGCTGTGCAGGATCGCGTCCTCCAGTACGCCGATCTGCTCGGCGCTCGACAGCGCGGACTCCAGCTTCTCGTCGTCGCTGCCCGCCGCGGCGGCCGATGCCCGGAGGTCGGCGAAGCTCTGCAGCAGCACATCGAGCAGGGTCGGCGGGACGTCCAGCTCGATCTGATGGCGGCGCAGCAGCTCCTCGGTCCTGAAGCGCACGATCTCCGCCTCGCTCTTCTTGTTCGTCACCACCGGGATGCGGACGAAGTTGAATCGGCGCTTGAGGGCCGAGGACAGGTCGTTGACCCCTCGGTCACGGCTGTTGGCCGTGGCGATGACGGAGAAACCCGGCTTGGCGAAGACGATGTTGTCGCTGTCCATCTCCGGTACCGAGATGTACTTCTCCGACAGGATCGAGATCAGCGCGTCCTGGACGTCGCTGGTGGAGCGGGTGAGCTCCTCGAAGCGGCCGATCGCACCGGTCTCCATCGCGGTCATGATCGGTGAGGGGATCATCGACTCCCGCGACTGGCCCTTGGAGATGACCATGGACACGTTCCACGAGTACTTGATGTGGTCCTCGGTGGTGCCTGCCGTGCCCTGCACCACGAGCGTGGAGTTGCGGGAGATCGCGGCGGACAGCAGCTCGGCCAGCCAGCTCTTGCCCGTGCCCGGGTCACCGATGAGCAGCAGCCCCCGGTCGGAGGCCAGCGTGACGATGGAGCGCTCGACGAAGCTGCGGTCGCCGTACCACTTCTGGGAGATCTCCCGGTCGAGGCCGTCGGCGCGCTCGGATCCCAGGATGAAGAGCCGGACCATCTTCGGGGACAGCCGCCAGGAGAACGGCTTGGGACCGTCGTCGACCGACTCCAGCCAGTCCAGCTCCTCGGCGTACTTGATCTCGGCGGGAGCGCGCAACAGGTCGGACATGGGTGTGCCTCTCTAGGAATGCGGATCTGAGAATTCGGATTCGACTGCACCGGGCCGTGGGGCCGCCGGCCTCAGGTGAGGAAGGTCTTGAGCTCGTGGACGAGCTTGCGGATGTGGCCGGAGAGGACCGGTGTGCCCTGGTCCTTGAAGCGTTCGCGAAACCACGGGTTGACGCTGGCACGGCCTGAGCTGGTCACGGAGCCGACCGGTATGAACTTGGCGCCGGAGCGGTGAATGGCGGCCATGCTCTCGAACAGCGGCTCGGTCTGCCATTCGTAGAAGTCGGAGATCCACACGACGACGGTGTTGCGGGGCTCGGCGATCTTCGGCTGGGCCAGTGCCATCGCGGCCGTGCCGTCGGTGCCGCCTCCGAGGTTGGTGCGCAGCAGGGTCTCGAAGGGATCGTGCACCCAGGGGGTGAGATCGAGTGCCTGGGTGTCGTACGCGATGAGGTGGACGTCCACCTTGGGCAGGCCGGCGAAGATCGAGGCCAGGATGGTGCAGTTGACCATCGAGTCCACCATCGAGCCCGACTGGTCCACGACCACGATGAGCCGCTGCGGCGTCGTTCTGCGCGCGGTGTGACGGTAGAAGAGACGGTCGACGTAGAGCCGTTCCTCCTCGGGGCTCCAGTTGGTGAGGTTCTTCCAGATCGTGCGGTCGAGGTCCAGGTTGCGGAACACCCGCTTGGGCGGGACCGAACGGTCCAGGGCGCCGACGCTCGACTTCTCGACCTGGGTACGCAGAACCTCGGCGACCTCGTCGACGAAGCGGCGGATCAGAGCCTTGGCGTTGGCCAGGGCCACACCGGACAGGTTGTCCTTGTCCCGCAGCAACTGCTCGATGAGCGACATGCTCGGCGTCAGCTGCGCGGCCAGCTTCGGGTCCCCGAGCACTTCACGCAGTCGCATCCGCCGCACGAGTCCGGCCTCGATCGAGCCCAGCTCGGGGCCGATCTCCGGGATGAGCCGGCTGAGATCGGGAGTGCCGCCCCCGCCGCCCGTACCGGTCGGGCTGACGCCCGTGCCTCCCGCGCGCCCGCCGCGCAGCTCGCCCGGCCCGCAGCCGAGCGCGCGCTCCAGCCAGCCCGCGTCGGACTGCCACCGGGACAGCTGGCCCGCGGGGACGGTGCCTGGCGGCGAGTGGAAGACGTTCAGCAGGACCTTCGACACCAGCGCGGCGCGCCGCACCTCGGCGGCCAGGTCGCGGTCGTCGTCCCCTTCTTCTTCGCCTGCGCCGTCCTGCGGCGTCATCAGGCCGTCGAACTCGTCGGCCAGCGCGGGATGGCGCTGCACCACCGAGTCGACCGACGCGTTCGGGTCGAGCAGCTTGGCCGGCAGACCGATGTCCTCGACCACGGCGAGGCTCGCGGACTCCAGGGCCGCATGCTCCTCGTCGTCGAAGAGCCGGGCGAGCAGGCGCCAGTACATGACCTGGCGGCGGTTGTCGTGGGAGGGCTCCCCGGTCGTCCCGGGATTCTGCTGTCCGGTCATTTCCGCAGCAGCCTTCCCGCGCGCTCGCTGAGCACCTTCGCGGCGTCGGTGGCGGCCTTCTCGGCCCTGGCCCCGGCCTTGTCCGTCGTCCCTCCGGCCCACGCCCCCGCGTGCACCGGGGTCACCTTCTTGCGCACGGTGGTCTCGACGGCGAGCGGCTGCACGCGGAACGTCCCGGCGTCCCAGCGGATCAGCGCGATGCACGCGCCTGACCTGGCGACGGCCTCGGGTGTGAGCGGCCCGGCCGCCGGTACGCGGTCGGTGTCCACGGCCAGTTCGGTCCCGGAGACGGTGAAGGTCAGCCGGCCCTCCTCATCCGTCCGAGCGGTGTAGCCCTCGATGAAGACGGGCACGGCGATGTGCGCCGGATGCCGGTCCAGGGGCGCGGTGACCTGAGCGGTCGCGGTGGGCAGTGCCACGCGGGCGGTGGCGAACGCGTCGGCCGGCTCACCCGGGCGGGCGTGCTCATCGCTCCAGAGGAGGTCCCCTTCGGCGGTGACCGGCATCCCGGTGAGGTCCATCGAGCGGCCCTCGCCGGCGGCGGCGAGGAGCGACATATGAGGGCGCATCAGCTGCCAGACCCCCGCTCCGACGACCGTGTCGGGCTTCGGCACCGACACACTGGCGCGCACGAGACGTGCCCCCGAGCCGTCGGCGGGCTCGAACACGGCGTGGACCTGCGCCTGCGCGGCGGTCGCATGCTCCTGTACGTCGATGCCGAGGGGCAGCAGCCGTCCGTCGGCGGTCCCGACGGCGGGCGTCCCGGCCGCGCCGGGCACCGTCAGCAGCATCCCGCGCGACCAGAGGTCACCCCAGCGGCGCACCGGGAAGCGCTCCGCCGACACGCCGGGGCAGGACGCGGCGAGTTCGGCGGCGAAGCCGTCGAGAAGTGTCGCGAGGCGGCGCAGGGACGGGTCGGGAAGCATCGCGGACACGACTTCGGCCGCCCCGGACACCACCTCGTGGTCGATGCCCTGCCATCCGCAGCGGGCCAGATCGGAGAGCCAGGCGCGGGCGGCCGTCAGCAGATTCGCGGCCGGCTGCTGGTCCCGGGCCGCCGGTGCGGCCTCCGTACCGCGAAGGCGGCCGGCCGCCTCGTCGACGCGGGTCAGCAGCGCGTCGTGCACCGAGCCGAGCAGCGCGGTCCGCGCCCCGGCCAGGGCCACGAAGTGCTCCTCCCCCGCCGCTCCGGCAGCGGCCTTCTCCGCCGCCTCGGCGACCCTGGCGGCCAGCGGTGTCCCCGCGACGGCCCTCGCGAGCACGGTCGGTCCCCCGGCCTCCACGTGCTGGGGCCGGAGCAGCCCGGCGATGAGCGCCCGGTCGAAGGCGCCGACAGCGTCCAGGGCTTCGTCCAGCCCGTCGACCGGCTCGGTGAGCAGGCCGGCGCGCATCATGCCACCGCCCGGGTGGGCGGGAAGAACTGCATCTCGGGCAACGGCGCGGTGACCGGGCCGTGTTCGAGATAGGCGAGGTGTCGCAGGAACCGGCTGAAGACGGATGCGGCTGCCTTCGACCCGTCCGGCTGCGGGCGGGTGCTCCGCATGGCCGAAGCCAGCATGGCCCCGTCCACCTCACCCTCCGGGACCTCCGCCTTCAGATACCGGACGACGCGCTCGGCGCCGTACTGCAGGACCGCCTCGTTGACCAGGGCGCCGATGTGGTTGCAGAACGAGCCGCGCGCACCGCCGCAGGGCCGGTTGTTGTTGGTGCTGCAGGCGAACGCGAAGGTCGCCGTGGCCACGGACGAGACGTAGACCCGACCGATGTCGGAGCCGCTGGACACCACACCCTGCAGACGCCCGTCGGCCAGCTCGACGAACGGGACCTTGGCGAGCTTGCGCGGCCTCGCGGGTGTGACCACCCGGGCCGTGCTCGACCTCTCCCAATCGGACAACGCGCCATCTCCAATGCACAGCTGAGGGGTTGTTCCCGCCGGATCGGCGGAACACAACTGAACCTACTTGCGCCCACTGACAACGCGGCTCGGAGAGATACGGATGGGATCGGAGCGGCCGTCCTCAGGGCTGGGCGGCGGGCCGTGGGGCGAGCGGCAGGGCCGGGGTGAGGACGGGTTCGAGGAGCTGGGCGAGCTGCTGACGCTGCGCCGGATCGAGCCGGCCTGTCGCCGGCGCCAGGGTTTCCCGGATCTCCTGGTTCAGCCGTGCGGTGAGTTCGCGGCCCGCGTCGGTGATGAGGACGTCGACGACGCGCCTGTCGTCCGGGTTCGCCGCACGCGCCAGCAGTCCCCGGCGCTCGGCGCGGTCGATGAGACCGGAGAGGGTCGACTTGTCCAGCCCCAGGAAGGCCGCCAGGTCGCTCATGCGGGGGCGCCTGTCGCGCACGATACCGAGCACACGCAGCTGGGTGAGGGACAGGTCGTGCTCGGCGCCGATGCGGGTGAGCACCCCCATGATCTGGAACGCGCTGCGGACGAGTCCGTCGATCAGGGCGTCCGTGGAGTCGTCGCTGGTCATGCACTCCACCCTACTTGACATTGTTTGTGTTACCAACCATTCTGAATTCAGTTGGTAATACAAACAAACGAAGCTGCCGGGAGTCCCTCATGCACGCTGCGGTCATCACCTCGTTCGACGCTCCGCCGGTCTACGGCGAGCACCCTGATCCCGTCGCCACGGGCGAGCACGACATGGTGGTGGAGGTCCTTGCCGCGGGCCTGCACCACCTCACCCGGTCGAAGGCGAACGGCACGCACTACTCCAGCACCGGCGACTTCCCGCTCGTGCCCGGCGCCGACGGCGTCGTGCGCGACGCGTCGGGCCGCCTTCGCTACGCGGCCCTGGACGACACGCGGTTCGGCACGTTCGCCGAGCGCACGGTGATCGACGTACGCCGCAGCGTGCTCCTGCCGGACGACGCCGACCCGGTCCGCATCGCCGCGGCGATGAACCCGGGCATGGCCTCCTGGGTCGCGCTGCGCCGCCGCACCGCCTTCCAGGAAGGTCAGCGCGTCCTCATCCTCGGTGCCACCGGCAACGCCGGCCGGATGGCGATCCAGATCGCGAAGCGGTTCGGCGCCGCGCAGGTCATCGCCGCAGGCCGTGACACCACCCGCTTCAAGGCCCTGGAGGCCCTCGGTGCGGACCGGACGATCACCTTCGACGAAGCCGGGGCTGCGGCCGACGTCGATGTCGTCCTCGACTTCGTGTGGGGCGAGCCTGCCGCCGGCGCCATGCTCCCGATGCTGACCGCCCGGGCCGACCGCTCCGCCCCGCTGACCTGGATCCAGATCGGTTCCATGGCCGGCGCGAGCGCCCCGGTCCCCTCCGTCGCGCTGCGCGCGGCTCGGCTGCAGATCCTCGGCAGCGGCATCGGCTCGGTCTCACCCCGCGACATCATCGCGGAGCTGCCGGAGCTGGCCGCTGCGGTCACCGAGGGCGCCCTCGACGTCCACGCCCGGGCCGTACCGCTGGCCGAGATCGCGCAGGCGTGGACCGAGCCGACCGGCGAGCGCCTCGTCTTCGTCCCGTAGCGCCTGTGCCCGGACCCGTGGTGCCGGGCACACGGGCGGGCCGCCCCGAGTTCCCGGAGCGGCCCGTGCACGTCCCCGATATCCGGGGGATCCCTGGTTCAGGACCGCGACGGCCTGAGTCCCCTGGGCACCAGCAGCCGCTGGACCAGACCGATCAGGGCGTCGGCCAGCAGGGCAAGGGCCGCGACCCAGAGCGCGGCGGCGATCACACCCTCCAGGCCGTAGTTGGCCTGGCCGAGGACGATGTCACCGAGCCCGCCGCCACCGGCGACGGTGGCCAGGGTCGCGGCGGAGATGACGTACACCACCGCGATGCGGATGCCCGAGAAGAGCAGCGGGAGTGCGAGCGGCAGCTCCACCTTGATGAGTACCTGAACGGGGGTGAGGCCCATTCCCCGTGCCGCGCGCACCATGTCCGGATCGACCTGGTCCACGGCCAGGTAGGCCTGGCTGAGGATCGGCGGAATGGCGGTGATCAGCAGGGCCACGGCGATGTTCGTGAAGTTGAGGCCGAAGATGCCCAGACCGATCGCGATCACGGCGAGGTTGGGCAGGGCGCGCCCGATGTTGGAGATGCTGGTGGTGAGGAACTCCCCGCGGTGCAGGTGCCCGAGCCACAGCCCTGCGGGTACGGCGACCACGAGCGCTACGGCGATCACCACCGCGCACATCCACACGTGCTGGCCGGTCTTCTCCAGCATCAGGGGGAGTCGCTCGTGCATGAAGGTGAACGAGCCGATGAAGGTGTCCATTTACGCTGCCCTCCGGCTGCGGGCCCATGGGGTGAGCAGGCGTCCGGCGAGCACCAGCAGGCCGTCGGCGCCCAGTGCCAGGATCACGGCGAGTGCGCCCGCACCGATGAACTGGGTGTTGAAGGGGGACTGGAGCGCCTTGAGGATCAGCGAGCCGAGACCGGCGTCGATGACGTACGCGGCGATGGCCACGGTCCCGATGGTCATGACGGTCGTCACCCGGAGCCCGGAGACGAGTGCCGGCAGGGACATGGGAAGTTCGACCTTGCAGAGGATCTGCCACCTGGTCAGTCCCATGCCGCGCGCCGCGAGTACGGCGTCCTCGGGCACTTCGCGCAGCCCGGTGAGAAGGGTGGTGAAGAGCAGGTAGAGGCAGTACGCGACGAGCGCGATCTCCACGGTGAGTACGGAGAATCCGCTGACGGGTACGAGGAGCTGGAAGAGCGCCAGCGGCGGCACCGTGTAGAGGAAGGACGACACGGCGGAGGCCGGGGTGGCGAACCAGTTCTGGAAGTGGGCGAGTACGGCCATCAGGAAGGAGATGACGAAGCCGATGGCCACGGCCATCAAGGTGAGCTCGATGTGCTGGAGGAGCGCCGGCCAGAAGAGGTTGGTCCAGTGATCGGCGAACCAGTCCACACAGAACGTGGCGTCGTTCGCCACGCACGAGCTGGGGTCCCCGTAGTCGGGGATGACGGGGCCGCCGCTCATGCCGCGCCCGCCTTGCGTATCGCGTCCAGCGTGACGGTCCCGAGCACCGTGTGGTCCTCGCCGGTGACCCGGACCGCGTCGGTTCCCTCGGCGACCATGAGGGAGAGCGCGGACCTGAGCGAGGCGTCGGCCGGAAGCCCGGGCAGCTCGCCAACGGCGTCGGAGACGGC
This sequence comes from Streptomyces sp. NPDC048565, assembly GCF_040650935.1. Taxonomy (NCBI): domain Bacteria; kingdom Bacillati; phylum Actinomycetota; class Actinomycetes; order Kitasatosporales; family Streptomycetaceae; genus Streptomyces; species Streptomyces sp. NPDC048565. The sequence goes on along the minus strand of NZ_JBEZIH010000006.1, from coordinate 259,069 downwards.
GGTCCCCGCGCTCGGTTCCAGGTCGGCCAGGCGCATCAGGGAGAGGCGTCGCAGGCCCCGGTCCGCTCCGACGAAACGTGCGACGAAGTCGTCGCACGGCTCCTTCAGCAGGGTCTGCGGAGTGTCGTACTGGGCGAGCTTGCCGCCCTCACGGAAGATCGCGACGCGGTCGCCCATCTTCACGGCCTCGTCGATGTCATGGCTCACGAAGATCACGGTCTTGCGGATGCGTTCGTGCAGCGCCAGGAACTCGTCCTGCACATGCTCGCGGGTGATGGGGTCGAGCGCGCCGAACGGCTCGTCCATCAGCATCACCGGTGGATCCGCGGCCAGCGCGCGGGCAATGCCGACGCGCTGCCGCTGACCGCCGGAGAGCTGCGCGGGGTAACGGGAGCCGAATTCGGCGAGGGGCAGCCCGACGAGGTCGAGCATCTCGGCCACGCGGTCGTTCACCCGCTTCTTGTCCCAGCCCAGGACCTTCGGGACGGTGGCGATGTTGGCGGCGATCGTCAGGTGGGGGAAGAGCCCGGCCTGCTGGATGACGTAGCCGATGGAGCGGCGCAGCTGGATCGGGTCGAGGTCGCGGATGGACCGGTCACCGATGCGGATGTCGCCGCCGGTCGGCTCGGCGAGCCGGTTCACCATCATCAGTGCGGTGGTCTTGCCGCTGCCGGACGGGCCGAGCAGCACACAGATCTCACCCGCGGGGACGGTCAGGGACAGATCGTCGACGGCGGGGGATGTGGCGCCCGGGTACGTCTTGACCACATGGTCGAAGACGATCTCCTGTGCACCGGCGGGAATTCTCTGGTTTTCCTGGCTCATTTACGGGTCTTCTCCTGGAGGCGGCAGGTCGGACGGTCACGGACCGGGGCGGGGGCACCCGGGCACGTCTCTCGGTCGAACGGGTCAGATGAGGTCGTTGACCCGCAGGAACTCCGTCGCGACCTCGGACGGGGACAGCCGCACGGTGTCGACGGCCCGGTTCATCTCGCGTACCGCCGCGTCGGTGAGCAGGGCGTCCACCTCGTTCAGCAGCTTGGCGAAGCCCGGGCCCTGTTCCTCCTGCACGCCCTCGCGGACGACGGGAGCCACGTTCTGGAAACCGTAGTAACCCTTCACGTCCTCGAGGATCGTGTAGTCGCCACGCGCGAGCTGAGGGTCCGTGGTGAAGACATCGGCCGCGTTGACCTGGCCGTTGTCCAGGGCCTTGTACTGCAGCCCGATGTTCAGGGACTTCACCTCGCTGTTGGTGATCCCGTGCGACTTCACCATGTCCCGGTAGCCGAGTGCGCCTTCCATGTTGTCCGGGTACTCGGCGAAGACGACATGGCCCGCCTTCTTCAGATCGCTGATGGTCCTCAGCCCGTACTTCTTCGCGAACGCCGGCTTGACCGCGACCGCGTTGCGGTTCTGGAAGGGGGTCGGGTCGAGCATCGTCAGCCCGCGGGTCTCCTGGTACGCCTTGGCCTCACGGAAGGTCTGCGCGGCGCTGGTCGGCATCGAGTCGCTCCGGGCCAGCACCTGGAGGATCACTCCGGTGTACTCGGGGTACACATCGATCTGGCCGGAGGTCAGCGCGCCGTCGATGATGGTGGTGCTGCCGATGTTCGACTTCAGCTCGACGTCGTATCCGGCCTTGGTCAACGCCTGTTTGTACAGCTCGCCGATGATCCACTGCTCGGTGAACTGCTTCGCCCCGATGACCACGGTCGGCCTGCCGCCGGCGACGGCGGTGCCGCAGCCCGAGAGGGCGACGAGGGAGACCAGGGCCAGCAGTCCGGCCGCGACTGCCCGCGCGGGACGGCCCAGGCGGGTGCGCCGGACCGGCGAGGTGCCTCTCATACCTGGTCCCGGGGGACGGTGAAGGACCAGGTCCTGGTGAAGATCTCGCGCTCCGCTTCCGCGGCGCCCTCGAACGCCGACAGCTGGTTGACGACACAGAAGTCCGAGGCGTCGGCGGTCATCCGGGACCGGGTGTGCACGCGCGTCACCCAGTCGCCCCGGCTGATGAACTCCTCGCGCTCGCACTCCACCGCCGCCGAGAGCGGATCGCCCTCGACCAGGCGGAAGCGGTTGAGGTCCTTGCCGGAACGCGTCAGGCCGTCGGCGCGGTCCGTCATGGTGCCGTCCGCCGGGGTGGTCACGATGACCTGTTCGCCGGTCTCGAAGTCATGACTGACCTTGCGGTCGCCGGGGATGGACTCGGTCTCGATGCTGTGCGGGGGGACCGCCCGCGCCGGCGCGTACGGGCGCAGCGCCGCCTCCTCCGCGGGGCGGGGGGCGCGTACGGGCAGAGTCAGGGCGCCGTGGCCGGTGTCCAGTTCCAGCGCCACCAGCTCGGGTGACGGCCAGAGCCAGGGCCACAGCGAGGCCGACACGGAGACACGGATCCTGCTGCCCGCGGCGAACGCGTGGCCGATGGCGAACAGCGGCACCGACACCTCGTACGCACGGCCCGGTTCCAGGGGCCGTGGATCGGCGTGGCCGTCCCGGTGGGTGAGGTTGAGGAAGCCCGCGGTGACCAGCTTCGAGCTGCCGTCGGGGGCGACCTCGCAGAGCCGGACCGCGAGCTGGGCCTGCGGCCGGTCGCTGGTGACCCGGAGGGTGACATCCGGGGTGCCGAGGATCTCCAGGCGCTCGGCCAGGACGGGGCCTGTGAAGGTGTGCGACCGGCCGTCGTCGGCTGCCTGGTCCGCGTACTGGCCGGGCACGTCACCGAACTTGAGGAAGTCGCCGCCACCGGCGCCGATGGCCAGGGGCGAGCGGAGCACCGCGCTTCCCGGAGCGCCACCGAGGGTGTTCAGCGGCAGTGCGCGCGCCTCGACGCCGGGTGCGGGCCAGGAGGGCTCGCTGACCCAGCGGCCGGGGCGCTCGACGAGGTCGGAGCCGACCGGGGCGGGGTCGGGGATCCAGGCGCGCAGCGCCGGCTCGTCCATGATGCCGTCGTCGACACCCGCCATCCAGTGGTCGAACCAACGCACGCACTCACCCTGGAAGTCCATTGCCGGGCCGGGTTCGGCCTGGTGGGGGTAGGTGTGTGCCCAGGGGCCGAGCATGGCCTTGGCCGGTACGTCGAGGTTCTCCATGAGCCGCAGGACCGCACCGCGGTAGGGGTCGAGCCAGCCGCCGACCGCGTAGACGGGAACCTTGATCGCGGAGTAGTCCTCACAGACCGACCCGTGCTGCCAGTAGGCGTCGCGGCGCTGGTGGCTGAGCCACTCCTCGGCGTAGGGGACGGTCCCCTCCAGCCGGTCCAGCCATTCCTGGCGCCAGGAATCTCCGAGCACCGCGGGGTCCGAGGGGCGGGCGTTGTACGCGAGCATGGTCGCGGCCCAGGGCAGCATCTCGGAGGCGAGCAGCGAGCCGCCCGCGTAGTGGACGTCGTCGGCGTACCGGTCGTCCGTGGAACAGACGGTGACGATGCAGCGCAGCTGGGGCGGCTGGAGGGCCGCGATCTGGAGCCCGTTGAAACCGCCCCAGGACTTGCCGATGATCGCCACCTGGCCGTCGGACCAGTCCTGCTCCTCGATCCAGTCGAGGACTTCGAGGGCGTCGGAGAGCTCGGTGGGGTGGTACTCGTCGAGCATGATGCCGCCGGAGTCTCCGCTGCCGCGGCAGTCGACGCGTACGGACGCGTATCCGGCTGCCGCGAACTGGGCGTGGAGCGTCACGTCGCGGGGAGCGGTGCCGTCGTTCTTGCGGTACGGGATGTACTCCAGAATGGCCGGTATCGGTCCCTCTGCGTCGGCGGGCAGCCACACCCGGGCAGCGAGCCTGGTGCCGTCGTCGAGTGGAATCCACACGTGGCGCTGGACACGTACGGGGTGGCGTGTGGTGATGTGCGAGGTACTGGTGGTGCTCATGGTCCGGGACGATAGACGAGTTCCCTGGGCGAACTAGAGCTGTATGTCTGGGTATTTCGGGATTACCCAAAGGTGAACAAAGGCACAGGAGTGCGCTGATACATCAAGGGTAGGTGTCCGATGTTTCGGCCCCTGCTGAAGTGCCGGGGGTCGATATCAGGCCAGGTGATGGCTCTCCAGGTCCAGGAGCCGCCTCTTGCGGTCGAGGCCGCCCGCGTATCCGGTCAGGGCGCCGCTCGCGCCGATCACACGGTGGCAGGGGCGCACGACCAGCAGCGGGTTCGCACCGATCGCGGTGCCGACCGCACGCACGGCCGCGCGCGAGGCACCGATCCGTGCGGCGATCTCGCCGTAGCCGGTCGTCGTCCCGTACGGGATGGCGTCCAGTGCCTTCCATACGCGCCGCTGGAAGTCGGTGCCGCGGCCTTCGGCGTACTCGATGCCGAAGCCGGTCAGGCTCCCCTCGAAGTACGCGCGCAGCTCGGCGGCGATCACGGTGAAGGCCTCCGCGCTCTCGGCCCAGCCGTCCTGGACCGTCGCGCCGCCCTTCTGGCCGGGAACGGAGAGTGAGGCGAGGGCGGTGCCGCCCCGGGCGGTGGGGGACTCCTCGCCCACCAGCAGCAGCTCGCCGAGCGGGCTGTCGATCGTCGTGTGGAGCATCGTCGTCGTCATGAGTGACCTTCCATGTTCGTGCTAGCGGGATTCGGACATCGCACCGGCGTTCCAGAGATGGTGCATGGCGTACGTGCGCCAGGGGCGCCAGGCCCCCGCGTCGCCCGCGTGCCGCACGGCCGTCCGTACGGCCGGGTCGTCGGCGAGCAGTACATCGGGGTCGCCGAGCGCCCGCATGCGGATGTAGCCGGCTGTCCAGGGGTCGACGCCGGGCAGGCTCAGGAGCTCCTTCTCGGCCAGGTCGCGGTCGGCGCCGGGGCCGAGCCCGATCCGGCCGTCCGCCAGGGCCGTGGCGACGGCACGCAGGGTGGCGCGCCGCGAGTCGGTCGTCCCCAGCTCCGCGAGGCCCGCTTCCGCGAGGTCGCCGGGGTCGGGGAACGTACGGGTGAGACCTCCGCTGGGCACCTGGAGTGGGACTCCGTAGGCGGTCACCAGCGCGCTGCCGAGCCGGCGCCCCGTGGAACGGGAAACCTGTCGCCCGATGACCGCGCGTACGGCCAGTTCGTGCACGTCGGCGGCGCCGGGGGCCCGCAGCCCCGGCGTACGGGCGACGAGCGGGGCCAGTGCGGGATCCGCGCCCAGGCGTTCGGCGACCGCGTAGGGGTCGGCGTCCAGGTCGAAGAGCCGGCGCATCCGCTGGGTGGCGGTCGTCAGATCGCGCAGATCGCCCAGGTGCAGCCGGCACTCCAGCCAGCCGTCGCCGGTCCGCTCGCGGACCTCGGCGATGCCGGTGCCGTGCGGCAGGCGCAGGGTGCGCCGGTAGGTGCGTCCGCCCCGCTCGCCGGCCATCTCCTCGATGCCGGTGAGGGCGCGGGCGGCGAGGTGGTCGAAGATCCCGGCCGCCGCGTACGGCCCCCGGTGGGCGAGCCGCAGCGGCACTCCCCCGCCCCCGTCCGCGATGCCGACGGAACCGAAGCGTGAGGACCGGCCGGGCCTGCTGGTGCGCAGCTCACCGGGGGTGAGCGCGTAGACCTCCCGGACCGTGTCGTTGAACTGCCGCACGCTGGCGAAGCCGGCGGCGAACGCGATCTCGGCGGCCTGCAGCGTCGTCGTCTGCAGCAGGACCCGTGCGGTGTGGGCCCGTTGGGCGCGGGCGAGCGCGATGGGCCCCGCGCCGACCTCGGCGTTCAGCTGGCGCTGCACCTGGCGGGCGCTGTAGCCGAGGCGCGCGGCAAGCCCTGCGACGCCCTCACGGTCGACGACCCCGTCGCCGATCAGCCGCATCGCCCGGCCCACCAGGTCGGCACGCGCGTTCCAGTCGGCCGAGCCGGGCACCGCGTCGGGGCGGCAGCGCCGGCAGGCGCGGAACCCGCCGCTCTGGGCGGCGGCCGCGGTGGGGAAGAACGTGACGTTGCGGCGCTTGGGCGTGGTGGCGGGGCAGCTCGGGCGGCAGTAGATCCCGGTCGTGGACACGGCGAAGAAGAACTCGCCGTCGAACCGGGCGTCGCGGCTGGTCACCGCCTCGTACCTGCTGTCGTCGCTGCTCATGCTTCAAGAGTGCGGCATCGCGCGTCCCCGTGCTGGCGGAAATCGGACATCGCGTCGGGTCGCGCGGCGCGCTGCGACCTGCCGGAACGACGAGCCCGTCGCAGAATGCCGGCCACACTGATTGGAATCATTCCAGAAAAGTGGTTCACTGCGTAGGTGATCGAAACCGAGGCCAGGACCCTCCTGCGCGGAGCGTCATTGCGGGTGACCCGTCCCAGGGTCGCCGTGCTCTCGGCGGTCCACGAGGCCCCACACTCCGATGTCAGTACCGTCCTCAGCCTGGTACGCACACGCATCGGCACGGTCTCGACCCAAGCCGTCTACGACGTACTCAAGACCCTCGTCGACGCCGGGCTGGCGCGACGGATCGACCTGCCGAATTCCCCGGCACGGTACGAAGGACAGTCCCGGGACAACCATCAGCACATGGTCTGCCGCTCGTGCGGCACGATCGCCGACGTCGATGTCCCGCACGGCTCTCCGCCTCTTGAGGCGCCCCAGGATCACGGGTTCGCCATCGACCACGTAGAGGTGACGTACTGGGGCCTCTGCCCCGGATGTCGCACCGATCGTGGCCGGCAGGACCCGAAGTCGGTGCACTGAAGTTTCCACACGGAGGAGCAGGACAATTTCTGAGAACACGAAGCCGCTGACCACTGCCGCCGGCGCACCGGTCGCGGACAACGAGAACGCTGTCACCGCCGGCCCGCGTGGCCCGATGCTGCTCCAGGACGTCTGGTTCCTGGAGAAACTGGCCCACTTCAGCCGTGAGGTCATCCCCGAGCGTCGTATGCACGCCAAGGGGTCCGGTGCCTTCGGCACCTTCAAGGTGACGCAGGACATCACCCGCTACTCCAAGGCCGCCCTCTTCTCCGAGGTCGGCAAGGAGACGGAGCTCTTCGCCCGTTTCTCGACCGTCGCCGGTGAGCGCGGCGCGGCCGACGCGGAGCGTGACATCCGCGGTTTCGCCCTCCGCTTCTACACGGAGGAGGGCAACTGGGACGTCGTCGGCAACAACACGCCGGTCTTCTTCCACCGCGACCCCCACCACTTCCCCGACCTCAACCGCGCCGTGAAGCGTGACCCGCGCACCAACCTGCGGTCGGCGGAGAACAACTGGGACTTCTGGACCAACCTCCCCGAGGCCCTGCACCAGGTCACCATCGTGATGTCGGACCGCGGCATCCCCGACGGCTACCGCCACATGCACGGCTTCGGATCCCACACGTACTCGTTCATCAACGAGAGCAACGAGCGCTTCTGGGTGAAGTTCCACTTCCGCACGCAGCAGGGCATCAAGAACCTGACCGACGAGGAGGCCGCCGCGATCGTCGCCGACGACCGCGAGTCCTCGCAGGCGGACCTGTTCGACGCCATCGAGCGCGGCGACAACCCGAAGTGGACCTTCTTCATCCAGGTCATGCCGGAGGCGGACGCCGCGTCGTACCGCTACCACCCGTTCGACCTCACCAAGGTCTGGTCCAAGAAGGACTACCCGCTCATCGAGGTCGGCGAGTTCGAGCTCAACCGCAACCCGGAGAACTACTTCGCCGACGTGGAGCAGGCCGCCTTCACCCCGGCCAACTTCGTTCCGGGCGTGGCCGCGTCGCCCGACCGCATGCTCCAGGGCCGGCTGTTCTCCTACGGTGACGCCGCGCGCTACCGCGTCGGGGTCAACCACCACCAGATCCCGGTGAACCAGCCCCGCGGTGCCAAGAACGTCAACACCTACCACCGCGACGGCCAGCTGCGCGTGGACGGCAACCAGGGCGCCACCCCCGGTTACACCCCGAACAGCTACGGCCGCTGGGCGGAGCAGCCGCAGTTCGCCGAGCCCGGTCTGGCGCTCGACGGTGCCGCGGCCGACCGGTTCGACTACCGCGAGGACGACGACAACTACTTCGAGCAGCCGGGCAACCTGTTCCGGCAGATGACCCCGGAGGAGCAGGACGCCCTGTTCGGCAACACCGCCCGGGCCATCGACGGTGCCTCCCAGGCCACCATCGAGCGTCACATCCACCACTGCACGCAGGCCGACCCGGCCTACGGCGAGGGTGTCCGCAAGGCCATCGAGGCGCTGAAGGCCGCCAAGTAGGTCCGAGCGACTGTGACACGAGGGGCCCCGGGCGACATCTCGTCGCCCGGGGCCCCTGCGCGGTGACGGCTACTTCAGCAGGGCCGTCCGCCCGAACATCTCAGCCGTGGCCCGCGCGCTGGGGGTGCCGGCGTCCAGGTCGGCACCCGCGGCGACCAGCGCCGTGACGATCGCGTCCTCGCCCTTGAACAGGGCGCCCGCCACCGGCGACTGGTCCCGGGCGTTCCGCAGATCGACATCGGCGCCGCGTTCCACGAGGGCCCGCACCGTCTCCGCCCGCCCGTGGTACGCGGCGAGCATGAGGGCCGTGTTGCCGTCCTGGTCCTGGACGTCGACCGGCAGCCCGTGGTCGAGGAACTCCAGGAGCTCCCCCGAGCGGCCCTCCCTGGCCAGGTCCATCACGATCGCGACGAGACGGCCGGTCTGTTCCTCGGATAGCGGTTCCATGCCCCCACTTTAAGGGCTGTCACGCCGGCCCTGGCCCTCCTCCTGCCCCGGCTCGGTGAGCTGCGCGTCCAGGTCGTCGAACAGGAGATCACCGCGCTCGACCTGCCCCGTCCGGTACGCCGACCTCGCCACGAGGTGGGATGCCACCGGGCCCGTCAGCAGCTGGAAGAAGCCGATGAGGGCCAGCGTCGCCAGGTCCATCACGCTGTGCAGCCTCAGCGCGACCCCGGCCAGCACCACCAGCAGCCCGAGGGACTGCGGCTTGGTGGCGGCGTGGCTGCGCGAGAGGACGTCGGGCAGCTTGAGCATGCCGACGACCCCGAGGAGGCAGATCGCCGCGCCGAGGAACACACATGCCGCCCCGGCCGTGTCCGCGACCTGAAGCAGGACGTTCATCGCTCCCCCTCCTTCCCAGCGGCCCTCCGGCGCGACAGCGGTCTGTCCCGTACGGCGATGAAGCGCGCGATGCCCACCGATCCGGTGAAGCCGAGGAAGGCCAGCACCAGCATGATCGGGAAGTAGAACGAGTCCCGGGCGAAGGCCGACTTGACGCCCAGGCCCGCGATGACCACCGCCGCGAAGACATCGAGGCAGATGGCCCGGTCCAGCATGGACGGCCCGCGGCTGATCCTGAAGAGCAGCAGCGCGACCGCCACGACGACGAGCACGACGGCGGCGGTCATGAGCACACGGTCGACCGTCTCGGGGACACTCATGTCCGCTCCTCCTCGATGCCTGGTCCGGAGGCCGGCGGCGGCTCGGACACCCGGTCGATCTCGTCCCTGGTGCCGAACGCCCGGACCGTCAGCTCCTCCAGCTTCCAGACGGAGTGCCTGGCCGCCTCCAGCTCCGCCGGTCGGTCCGCGTCCAGCACGTGCAGGAAGAGCGTGGCGGTTGCCCTGCGCACCTCGACGACGGAGCCGCCCGGCAGGTTGGACACGGAGACGGCGGTCGCCGCGAGCATCAGGTCGCTGCGGCACCGCAGCGGTACGCCGATGACGGCGGGCCTGTGCGGGCGGCCGGCGAAGATCTGCCGGGTCACCTTCACGCCGGAGGTGTACATGTCGTAGAGCAGATATCCGGCGAGCCGGAGGACGCCCCAGGGGTGCAGCCGCAGCCCCAGGTCGACCTGCGGCAGCGGAAACGCCAGGCAGACGACCACCGCGACGACCGCGCCGGTCACGACATTGGCCCAGGTCAGGGTGGACCACAGCAGGACCCAGATCAGGGTGAGCCAGGCGATCAGCGGAAGGTCGAGCACCCGGCGCCCGCGGCCGGCGAACTGGATGCTGAAGGGGGGCAGTTCGGGGTTGTGGTACGACAGGGTGATCAGGCGCCTCACCGGCCGAGCACCTCCTCCACATAGGGGCTGCGCGCGATGAGTTCGGCTGCCGATCGGTCGGTGAACGCCGCCAGTGGGCCGGCCAGGACGGTGAAGGCGAGGCCGAGTGCGACGGCGCCCGCGGTGGCCGCCGTCATGGCCGTGGGCGGGCGGACCGTGGTGGTGACGACCCGGCCCTGCAGGGTGGCGGCCAGGGTCTGGCCGGCCGGTACGGGCCCCACCCCTTCGTCGCCCGTGCCGGGGATACGGTCGGGTCCTGCGTCGGTGTCCTCGTCCTCGCTGTCGTCGGCCGCCTCCAGGACCGTTCCGTAGGCGGCCTGGCCGGGTGGCTCGGTGCGCCAGAAGGCCAGATTCCAGATCTTGGCCATCACGTACAGCGTGAGCAGGCTCGTCACGGTCGCGCCCGCGACGAGGATCCAGGCCCAGACCCCGCCGTCGGAGACGCCGGCCCTCATGAGTCCGAGCTTGCCGATGAAACCGGAGAACGGCGGGATCCCGGCGAAGTTCATCGCGGGTACGAAGAAGAGGACCGCGAGCAGCGGAGCCGATCTGGCCAGTCCGCCGAGCCGGGTCAGCTCGTTGGTGCCGCCCCGGCGTTCGATGAGTCCCGCCACCAGGAAGAGAGTGGTCTGGACGGTGATGTGGTGGGCGACGTAGAAGATCGCACCGCCGTACGACGCGCGGGTGGCGAGGCCGATGCCGAAGACCATGTAACCGATGTGGCTGATGAGGGTGAAGGAGAACAGCCGCTTCAGGTCGGTCTGGGCGACCGCCCCGAGGATGCCCACGATCATCGAAGCGAGGGCGACGACCATGAGCAGGTCGCCGAGCCGGTTGCCGGGGAAGAGCAGGGTCTCCGTCCGCAGCATGCAGTAGACGCCGACCTTCGTCAGCAGGCCCGCGAAGACCGCGGTGACGGGCGCGGGCGCCGTCGGGTAGGAGTCGGGGAGCCAGGCGGCGAGCGGGAAGACGGCGGCCTTGATGGCGAAGACGGTGAGCAGCATGGCCTGGACCAGCGTCTGCACGCCGAGGGGCAGTTCGGGCAGCCGGACCGCCAGCTGCGCGAGGTTGGCAGTGCCGGTGGCGGCGTAGGTCATGGCGATCCCCGTGAGGAACAGCATCGAGGAGAACAGCGAAATGATCACGTAGGTGGAGCCGGCCCGGATCCGGGGGCCGGTTCCACCGAGCGTGAGCAGGACGAAGCTGGCGACCAGCATGATCTCGAAGCCGACGTAGAGGTTGACGAGGTCGCCCGCGATGAAGGTGAGGGAGACCCCTCCGACCAGGATGAGATAGGCGGGGTGGAAGACGGCGACGGGTGTCTTCTGGTCGCGGTCCGCCATGCCCTGGCCGAGCGAGTAGACCAGGACGGCGAGGGTGACCGCCGAGGAGATGGTCAGCATCAGCCCGGACAGCCGGTCGGCGACCAGGGTGATGCCGAGCGGCGGGGCGAAGTCTCCGAGGTGGACGGACAGGGGCCCCTGGCGGTCGGCGGCGATCATCAGCGACACCGAGAGTCCGAGTACGGCGGTGAGGACGGCGACGCTGATGAAGCGCTGGAAGCGTGCGAGCCGCGTGCCGAAGGCGAGGCTCACCCCGGTGGCGCAGAGCGGCAGCAGCACCGGCAGCGGGACGAGGGCGTTCATCCGGTGGCTCCTCGGTCGTCCTTGTCGTGCATGTAGTCCTCCGGATCGGCTCCCAGCACGTCGTTCCACAGGTCTCCGCCGGCGTCCCTGCCCCGGGCCTGGTGGGCACGGTCGGCCCGCAGCCTGGCCCGCAGCCGGCGGTGTTCCTCGCGGTAGTGCGCACGCTCCTGCCGTGTGGGGCTCGGCCCCGACCTGTACTCCTCCCGGAGTTCGGCCCGCTCCCCCAGCACTTCGGCGCGCAGGAAGATACGCCGGTCCTCCAGGTCGTCGTGTACCTCGTCCGTGCCGGTGAGCTGGTAGCTGCGGTAGGCCATGGCCAGCAGGAACGCGGTGGTGGCGAGCGTGATGACGATGGCGGTGAGGGCGATGGCCTGGGGCAGCGGGTCGGTGACGCGTCGCAGCGGCACCCCGTAGAGCAGGGGTGCCGCGCCCGCCGACCCGGTCGACGAGAGGACCAGCAGATTGATGCCGTTGCTCGCGATCACCGCGCCGAGCAGGATGCGGGTGAGCGGCCGGGTGAGCATCAGGATGCCGCCGACCGCGCAGAGCACGACGGATGTGGCGAGGAGCGAGGCGCTCATGATCATCGCTGCTCCCCCTTCCCGGTGTCCGGCGCGGGGGTCAGTGCGCCCGCCGCGCGTTCGATCTGGCGGTCGACCTTGGCGCCCAGCGCCCGCACGATGTCCAGGACCACGCCGAGGACCAGCAGATAGACACCGAAGTCGAAGAGGACCGATGTGCCCAGGTGGTAGTCGCCCAGCACGGGCAGATGCCCGTGATAGGTCCAGGCGTGCAGTACCGTCCCGTCGGCGAGGCCGCCCAGGGCGACTCCGGTGGACACGAACAGTCCAAGGCCTGTGAAGAGTCCCGGCTGCAGCGGCGCGGCCTCGGCGAGCTCGAATCTGCCGCCCGCCAGATAGCGGGTGATGAGGCCGAGGCCGGCCACGAGTCCGCCGACGAAGCCGCCGCCCGGCATGTTCTCCGCGCAGAACAGCAGATACAGGGAGAGCACGAGGATGGGGTGGAAGAGCAGCCGGGCCACCACCTCGAAGACGATGGACCGGTGCTCGGGCGCGAGGGTGGATCCGGCTGCCAGCCAGCTGCGTTCGGGGGCGGTGTCGTCGCCGCTCAGCGGCAGGCCGGCGAGCCGTCGGCCCGACAGTGCCCAGGCGGTCTCGCCCTGCAGTTCATCCTTGCTCGGGGCCGTCTCACCGCGCCGGTGCAGGTAGATGAGACTGGTGACCCCGATCGCCGCCGCCGCGAGTACGGCGGACTCCCCCATCGTGTCCCAGGCACGCAGATCGACCAGGATGGTGGCCACCACGTCCTTGAGACCGTGACGGGCGACCTCCTCGACCATCGCCGGGCCCGCGGGCTCGGCGACGCGGGAGCCGCCGGCCACCCAGACGGCCACGCCGACCGTCGCCGCCGCGCCCAGCGCCAGCGGGATCCGCAGCGCCCGCCGCCAGGTGCCGATCGACTCCTCGAAACGCACCGGCATCCGGCGCAGGATCAGGACGAACACGATCATCGACACGGTCTCGACGCAGAACTGGGTGAGCGCCAGGTCGGGCGCGCCCTGCACGACGAAGAGCACCGCGGTCCCGTAGCCGGTCAGTCCCGCCAGGACGACGGCTTTCATCCGGCGGCTGACGGTCAGGCAGGTGAGCGCGGCCACACAGGTCAGCACAGCCACCGCGCCTTGGAGCGGGGCGTCCCACACCCGGGGTGCGACGGCTCCCTCCCATGGGCGGTCCGTGACCAGGACCGCCAGCTGGCCGAACAGCATCACCACCATGGTGATGGCCAGGTAGCCGGGGAGGGAGCCTCGCTGGACGAAGCCGGTGACCTGGAGCGCGACACGTTCCAGGCCGAGCAGGAGGTGCCCGAAGACACTGTCCGCGGTCGGCCAGGCCACGCGCCGGGAGACGCGGGTGACCGTCGTACGGCCCACGAAGAGCACGACGCCGCCGGCCCAGGTGACGGCGGACAGCAGCAGAACCGTCCCGAAGCCGTGCCAGAGGGCCAGGTGGAAGGGGTGCGCGGGGGCGGGGAAGCCGTCGGCGTACGCGGCGAACAGGCGGTCCGTCCATCCGACGCCGGGACCGAGTACGAGTCCGGCGACGGCGAGCACCGCGGGCGGCGCCAGGATGGCGGCACCGACGCGGTGGACGGGGGTGACGGCGACACCCGGCTTGCGGGCGAAGGCGCCCCATACGAAGCGCAGGGTGTAGGCGACGGTCAGCACGGAGCCGATGACCGCGGCGGCCAGCGCCCAGCGGTCGGCGGCGTCGCCGTGCAGCAGCGCGTCGAAGGCGGCCTCCTTGGCGGCGAAACCGAGGAGGGGAGGCAGGGCCGCCATGGAGGCGGCGGCGAGCACCGCGACTGCGCAGAGGTAGGGCGTGGTGCGGGCGAGGCCGGATAGTCTTCGCAGGTCACGGGTGCCGGCGGCGTGGTCCACGATGCCGATGACGAGGAACAGTGCGGCCTTGAACAGCGCATGGCCCAGAACCATGGCTACGGCGGCGAGCGCGGCGTTGCGGTTGCCCGCGCCGGCGAGCACCGTGAGGAAGCCGAGCTGGCTGACGGTGCCGTAGGCGAGTACGAGCTTCAGGTCGTTCAGACGCAGGGCGCGCCAGCCCCCGAGGAGCATCGTCGCTCCGCCCAGCACGAGGACGACGGGGCGCCAGACGGGGACGTCGGCGAAGGCGGGGGCGAGCCGCGCCACCAGGTAGACACCGGCCTTGACCATGGCCGCGGCGTGCAGGTAGGCACTGACCGGGGTGGGCGCCGCCATGGCGTTCGGCAGCCAGAGGCTGAACGGCCAGATCGCCGACTTGGACAGGGCCCCGCACAGCACGAGGGCGACGGCCACCGACACGGCGGCGGTCGGCTCGGGCGGGTCGGCGACGATCGTGGAGATCCGGTAGGTGCCCGCCGCCTGACCGAGGATCAGGAAGCCGACCAGCATCGCGAGGCCGCCGAGGGTGGTGACCGTCAGTGCCTGGAGTGCGGAGCGGCGGTTCTTCTTGCGTTCGCTGGCGTGACCGATCAACAGGTAGGAGAAGACGGTGGTCAGTTCCCAGAACACATAGAGGGAGATCAGGTCGTCGGCGAGGACGAGGGCGAGCATGGCGCCGGCGAAGGCCAGCAGATTCCCGGCGAAGGAGGCAAGTTGGGGCGAGGAGTCGGTGAAGTAGGAAGCGCAGTACAGCAGGACGAGCATGCCCACCCCGGCCGCGAGCAGCACCATCAGCTCGGCGAGCGCGTCCAGGCGCAGGGCCACCGACACGTCGTACGTGCCGATCCACTCCCAGGACCAGGTGACCGCCCGGCCGTCCGATGTCGCGCCCCACTCGGTGACGGCCCACACCGTGGTGGCCGCGGGGGGCAGCGCGAGCACGACGAAGGCGTACCTGCCGAGCCGACGTACGAGCGGCACCGAGCACGCCGCCAGCACGAAGTGGCAGAGGATGAGCGCGATCACGACAGGCAGTCCGGGACAAAGGGCACTGAATACAGATATATCCCCCACCCGTGTTCACCCGTACGGCGCGCCGCGCGGCCCCCGGCCCGCTGGTTACGGCCCACGTCGACCGCCTGCGGTGCGACTAATATTCATGTGCCCACGCTCTCCACTCATTTGACCGGCCATTGAATGGCGCCTTGCCACTCATGGGCATCACACACCTCTCCTGGAGTTGTCCGAGATGTCAGAACCCTTGCGCGTACTGGTCCACGGCGGCGGCATCGGCGGACTCACCTTGGCCGTCGCACTCGCCGGGAGCGGGCACACGGTCGAGGTCGTCGAACTCCGTGACGAGCTGGACGCACTCGGCGTCGGCATCATCCAGCCGTCCAACGCCCTGCATGTCATGCGTGAGATCGGTGTGCTCGACGCCTGTGTGGCGGCCGGCTTCGAGTGGGAGGTGCTGACCGTCTGTGACCCGGCCGGTGTCACGCTCGCCAAGATCCCGCAGCCCCGTATGGACGGCGCCCCCGCGAGCAACGGCATTCCGCGCCCCGCCCTGGCACGGGTGCTGGGCGCCGCCACCGTGGCCGCCGGCGTTCCGATCCGCTTCGGTACGACGATCGACGAGCTGGTCGACGACGGTGCCGGTGTCGAGGTGACCCTGTCCGACGGCTCCTGTGCCCGCTGGGACCTGGTCGTCGGCTTCGACGGCATCGGCTCCCCGCTGCGGACCAGGCTGTACGGCGACCGCTTCACCCCCGAGTACACGGGCTTCGCCAACTGGCGGGTCACCGTGGACCGGCTGCCCGAGGTCCGGGGCGTCGTGGTGAGCGCGGGCCGGACCTCGACGAAGGCGCTTCTCACCCCGATCACGGACGAGCTGATGTATCTGGCCGCCGTGACGGCCGAGGAGCCGGACTTCCGACCCGACCCCGCACGGGCGCACGAGCAGCTACGCCAGCGGCTCGCCGGGTTCGGCGGACCCGTCGCCGAGGCGCTGGCCTCGGTGAACACGGCGGACGGAGTCGTGTACTCGCGTATCTCGCAGGTCACCGTGGACGCGCCCTGGCATGTCGGCCGGGTCGTCATCGCCGGTGACGCCGCGCACGCGAGCACCCCGAACCTCGCGCAGGGCGCGGCGATGGCGGTGGAGGACGCGCTGGTCCTGGCCCGGTCGCTGGACGCGGAGGAGGACGTCGCCGCGGGCGTCGCAGCATGGGAGGAGCGCCGCCGTGCCCGTGCGATGTTCGTGCAGAACCTCTCGCGCGCGATCCTCAAGGACGAGACGGGCACCGCGACGACGCCGGAGGAGGACGAGCTCCTGAAGGCCGGGGCACCGGGCGCCGCCCGAGCGCTGGTCGAGCCGTACTGACGTCCGGGGACGGGCTCAGTCCAGCACGGCGATGCCGTCGATCTCGACCAACGCCTGTTCGTCCCAGAGCCTGACCGCCCCGATGACGGCCATGGCCGGATACTCACGTCCCGCCAGCCTCCGCCAGATACCGCCCAGTTCGGCGGCATGGGCGCGGTAGTCGGCCACATCGGTGGCGTAGACGGTGACCCTGGCGAGGGCCGGCGGGGCGCCGCCCGCAGCGCGCAGGGCGGTGAGCAGATTCCCCAGGGCCGTCTCGAACTGCTCCGGCAGGGTGGCGCCGACGACCTTCCCCTCGCCGTCCAGCGCCGTCTGGCCGGCCAGGAAGACCAGTCGGCCGCCGGTGGCCGTGACGGCGTGCGAGAAGCCCGTGGGCGGGGCGAGTGGGGCGGGGTTGACCCGGGTGATCGGATTCATGCGGGCGGCTCCTGTGTCGCGTACAGCTCCTTGGCGATGATGGTGCGCTGCACCTCGGTGGCGCCCTCGTAGATCCGGGGCGCGCGGACCTCTCTGTACAGGTGTTCGAGCAGATGGCCCCGGCGCAGCGCACGGGCACCGTGCAGCTGGACGGCCGCGTCCACGACGTACTGCGCGGTCTCGGTGGCGTACAGCTTGGCCATCGCCGCGCGCCGGGGCACGCCGGGCTCACCCGCGTCATGGGCGGCCGCCGCCGCGTACACCAGGAGCCGGGCGGCCTCGGTGCGGGTGGCCATCTCGGCCACCTGGTGCGAGACGGCCTGGAGGTCCTTGAGCGGGGCCCCGAAGGCGGTGCGGTGCGCCGTGTGTTCCAGGGTCGCGTCGAGCGCGGCGCGCGCCATGCCCACGGCGAACGCCCCGACGCTGGGCCGGAAGAGGTTCAGGGTGTCCATGGCGACCCGGAACCCCCGGCCCGGCTCGCCGAGCACGTCATCGGCCGTCACCGGTACATCGTCGAAGTCCAGCGCCCCGATGGGGTGCGGGGAGAGCATCTCCAGGGGCTCGCCGGTGAGCCCGGGACGGCCGGCGGGTACGAGGAACGCGGTGACGCCACGGGCTCCCGCACCCTCGCCCGTGCGCGCGAACACGGTGTAGAAGTCGGCCTCGGGGGCGTTGGAGATCCAGCACTTCTCGCCGCTGAGCCGCCAGCCGTTCCCGTCGGGCGCGGGTCGTGCGGCGAGTGCGAGCGCCGCGGCGTCGGACCCGGCTCCCGGCTCGCTGAGCGCGAAGGCGGCGACGGCGCGGCCCGCGCGCACCTCGGGGAGCCATCGCGCGCGCTGGGCCTCGGTACCCGCCGTGCGGACCGGGCCCGATCCGAGGCCCTGGAGCGCGAGCGCGGTCTCCGCCTCGGTGCAGCCGCGCGCCAGCGATTCGCGCAGCAGGCAGAGATCGAGCGCGCCCGAGCCGAGGAGCCGGTCGAGGAGCCCCAGCCTTCCGAGGGCCTCGACGAGCGGACGGTTGACGTGGCCGGGCTCGCCCTTGTCGGCGAGGGGACGCAGCTCGTCGCGGGCGAGTGTGTACAGCTCGTCGCACCAGGCGGTTCGACCGGGATCGAGGGAGAATGCCGTCATACCGGCGCCTCTCTTGTCACGACTTATCGCGGACTGTTGACTACCGTCACTCGAACGATACGCTCGAAAGCCCCTAGGGGGGCGATGCTTCATGAAGCCGACCGGCACCGAGAGCGCGCACACCGACACCTTCGCGCGGGACCATCTCCCGCCCGCCGACGACTGGCCCGAGCTGGTCTTCGACCTCCCCGAACTGGCCTACCCCGACCGGCTGAACTGCGGATACGAGCTGCTCGACCGCACCGCCGACCGCTTCGGCCCCGACCGCCCCGCCTTCCGCAGCGCCGACGGCGATGTCTGGAGCTACGGCGAGCTGCGGGACCGGGTGGACCGCATCGCCCAGGTCCTCCACCACGACCTGGGTGTCGTCCCTGGCAACCGTGTACTGCTGCGCGGCCCCACCACGCCCTGGCTCGCGGCCTGCTGGCTCGCCGTGATGAAGGCGGGCGCGATCGCCGTGACGGTGCTGGACCGGCAGCGCGCGTCCGAGCTCGCGACGATCTGCTCCCTCGCCCGCGTCCGCCACGCCCTGTGCGACGCGAGATCGGTCGACGACCTGGCCGGGGCCGATGTGCCGGGTCTGCGCATCACGACGTACGGAAGCGACTCCCCCGACGACCTGACGGCGCTCGCCGCGGCGCGGCCGGGGCCCTGCCCCGCGGTGGACACCGCCGCCGACGACATCGCGCTCATCGCCTTCACCTCGGGCACCACCGGACGGCCCAAGGGCTGTATGCACGCCCACCGCGATGTGCTGGCCGTCGCCGACACCTTCGCCCGCCACGTCCTGCGGCCGGGCCCGGACGACGTGTTCACGGGCAGTCCGCCGCTCGGCTTCACCTTCGGGCTCGGCGGCCTCGTCGTCTTCCCCCTGCGGGCCGGCGCCAGCGCACTGCTGCTGGAACAGGCAGGCCCCAAGCAGCTGCTGCCCGCGCTCGCGACCCACCGCGTCTCGGTGCTTTTCACCGCGCCGACCGCGTACCGCGTGATGCTCGACGCGCTCGACGGCCACGACCTGTCCGCGCTGCGCCGCTGTGTCTCCGCCGGCGAGAATCTCCCGGCCGCGACCTGGCAGTCCTGGTACGAGCGGACGGGGCTGCGCATCATCAACGGCATCGGGGCCACCGAGCTCCTGCACATCTTCGTCTCCGCAGCCGACGAGGCCATCCGGCCCGGCACCACCGGAGTCCCGGTGCCCGGCTGGCAGGCGCGCGTGGTGGACGAGGACGGCCATGAGCTGCCCGACTGCGAGCCGGGCCTGCTGGCCGTGCGCGGCCCGGTCGGCTGCCGGTACCTCTCCGACGAACGCCAGCGGGTGTACGTACGCCACGGCTGGAACATCACCGGCGACACGTACATCCGCGAGCCCGACGGGTACTTCCGCTACGTCGCCCGCGCCGACGACATGATCATCTCCGCCGGGTACAACATCGCGGGCCCCGAGGTCGAGGAGGCCCTTCTGCGCCACCCCGACGTGATGGAGGCCGCGGTGGTCGGCCGGGCCGACGAGCTGCGCGGGCAGATCGTGGCGGCGTACGTCGTGCCACGCGAGGGCGCCGGTCTTTTGGCCGACGCCCTGCGCACGCACATGAAGGCCGAGCTGGCGCCGCACAAGTGCCCGCGCGCCTTCGAATTCCTGCCCGCGCTCCCGAGGACGGCGACGGGAAAGCTCCAGCGTTTTCTGCTGCGCGGCACCGCTCTAGAGTGATCACGTGGCCGAGTACACTCCCCGTTCCCTGATCGTCAGCCTCTACGGCGCGTACGGTCGTCGCCCCGGCAACGCACCGCTGGCCGTGGCCGAGCTGATCCGGCTGCTGCACGTGGTCGGTGTCGACGCCCCGTCGGTGCGCTCGTCCGTCTCCCGCCTCAAGCGCCGCGGGCTGCTCACCCCGGCCCGCACTGCGGACGGGGCCGCCGGATACGCCCTGTCGGCCGACGCCCGTCAACTGCTGGACGACGGCGACCGCCGGATCTACCGGCGGCCTGTGCCCCTGCCGGGCGACGGCTGGGTGCTCGCCGTCTTCTCGGTGCCGGAAGCCGAGCGCCACAAGCGCCACCTGCTGCGCTCCCGGCTCGGCCGGCTCGGCTTCGGGACGGCGGCGCCCGGGGTGTGGATCGCTCCCGTCGGGCTGTACGAGGAGACGCGGCACACGCTGGAGCGGCTCGGACTCGCCCCGTACGTCGATCTGTTCCGCGGGGAGCACCTCGGCTTCGCCGCGACGAAGGAAGCCGTGGCGCGCTGGTGGGACCTGGAGGCCATCGCCCGGATCCACCTGGACTTCCTGGAGCAGCAGGAGCCGGTGCTGCGGTCCTGGGAGGCACGGGCCGACGAGGGGGCGCCGGATCCGGAGGAGGCCTATCGCGACTACCTCCGCGCGCTGGACTCCTGGCGGCAACTGCCTTACGCGGACCCGGGGCTGCCCGATGAGCTGCTGCCCAAGGACTGGCCGGGCGGACGCTCGGCGGAGGTGTTCGGGCTGCTGCACGGCCGACTGCGGGACGCCGGGGCCCGGTTCGTCCGGGAGAGCCCCTGAAGCTTCAGGCGAAAATCGTGACGCCCCGGGGCCGTGCGACCCGGCAGGATGAGGCATGCCCTGGACCTTCACCGATGATGTGGACGCCTTCCTGGACGCGGCCGGAGCGTCCCTGGCCGCCCGGCCCGTCGAGAACACCCTGCTCCTGACCGTCACCGCCACCCTGCGGGCGAGCGGGCCCGATGCCTACGGCGCGCGGCCGCCGGTGCTGGGCTGGTGGCGCGGGGCGGACGGCGAGGTGGCCGGCACCCTGGTGCGCACACCGCCCTTCGTGCCGATCCTCGGCACGGTGGAGCAGGCGGCGCTCGGACCGCTGGCCGGGGCGCTGCCGCTGCCCGGTGTCAACGCGGACCGCGACACCGCCCTGGCCCTGGCGGCCCGTTGGCCGAACCACCGTGTCGACGAGGAGCACCGGCTGTACCGGCTGGGCACGCTGACACCGCCCTCGCCGGCTCCCGCGGGGGTGCCCAGGACCGCGACCCCCGCCGACCGGGCGCTGCTGGTCGGCTGGATCCGTGCCTTCGGCGATGAGACCGGCCAGTCGGGCGACCGGGCGGAGCGGATCGTGGACGAGCGCACGGCCCACGGCGGGTTCACGCTCTGGGAGGCGGGCGGGGTGCCGGTGGCGACGGCGGGCGTCTCACGCAGGATCGCGGGCACGGTGCGGGTTTCGGTCGTCTACACCCCGCCCGAGCACCGGGGCCTGGGCTATGCGGCGGCGGTGACGGCGGAAGTCAGCCGCGCGGCGCGGGAGGAGGGCGCCGGGGAGGTGCTGCTCTTCACCGACCTGGCGAATCCGACGAGCAACGGCGTGTACCGGCGCATCGGCTACGAGGCCGTCTCCGACCGCCTGCTGATCACCGCGGATCCGGAGTGACGGCCGGGGAGTCCGGCGGCGGGCCGAGCGTGAGCCGGGGCCTGGGGCCGTCGGTGCGGCCCGTCGGCGGGGTGCGGCTGCCCGCGCGGTACGGCAGCGGCCAGGAGACGCCCGGTCCCGTGTAGCCCTGCTCGGCCGCCGCGTGCAGGGTCCAGTGCGGGTCGTACAGATGAGGGCGGGCCAGGGCGCAGAGGTCGGCACGGCCGGCGAGCAGCAGCGAATTGACGTCGTCCCAGGAGGAGATCGCGCCCACCGCGATGACGGGCACGTCCAGGGCGTTACGGATCCGGTCGGCGTACGGGGTCTGGTAGGAGCGGCCGTACTCGGGGCGCTCCTCGGGGACGACCTGGCCGGTGGAGACGTCGATGGCGTCCGCGCCGTGCGCCGCGAAGGCGCGGGCGGCCGCCACGGCGTCCTCGTCGCTCGTACCGCCCTGGGCCCAGTCCGTGGCGGAGATCCGTACGGTCATGGGCCGGTCGTCGGGCCATACGGCGCGGACCGCGTCGAAGACCTCGAGGGGGAAGCGGAGCCGGTTCTCCAGGGGCCCGCCGTAGGCGTCGGTGCGCCGGTTGGTGAGCGGGGAGAGGAAGCCGGAGAGCAGGTAGCCGTGGGCGCAGTGCAGTTCGAGGAGGTCGAATCCGCTGCGGGCGGCCCGCAGGGCGGCCTCGGTGAAGCGGTCCCTGACCATGTCCATCCCGGCCCGGTCCAGCTCCTGCGGAATCTGGCTGACGCCTTGCTCGTACGGGAGGGGCGAGGCGGCGCTGACCGGCCAGTTGCCCTCCTCCAGGGGCTGGTCGATCCCGTCCCACATCAGCCGGGTGGAGCCCTTGCGGCCGGAGTGGCCCAGCTGGACGCCGATCGCGGCGCCGGGGGCGGCATCATGGACGAAGCGCGTGATCCTGGCCCAGGCCTCGGCCTGTCCTTCGGTCCACAGACCGGCGCAGCCTGGCGTGATGCGACCGTCGGGGCTCACGCAGACCATCTCGGTCATGACGAGACCGGCGCCGCCGAGCGCCCTGGCGCCGAGATGGACGAGATGGAAGTCCCCCGGCGTCCCGTCGGCGGCGGAGTACATGTCCATGGGCGAGACGACGACACGGTTACGGAGTTCGAGACCGCGCAGCCGCAGCGGGGTGAACATCGGCGGGGTGTCGGGCGGGCAGCCGAACTCGTCCTCGACCGCTCCCGTGAAGCCGGGGTCGCGCAGCCGCAGATTGTCATGGGTGACGCGGCGGCTGCGGGTGAGGAGATTGAAGGCGAACCGCAGGGGCGGCTGGTCCACGTACTGCGGGAGTTCCTCGAACCAGCGCAGGCTGGCCGCCGCGGCGCGCTGGGTGGACAGGACGACAGGGCGGCGCTCGGCCTCGTACGCCGCGAGGGCGGTGGGCAGGTCGGGCTGTTCCTCGACGCAGGCGGCCAGGGCGAGGGCGTCCTCGACGGCGAGCTTGGTGCCGGAGCCGATGGAGAAGTGCGCGGTGTGGGCGGCGTCGCCGATGAGGACCGTGCGGCCGTGCGACCAGTGCGCGTTGGAGACGGTGGCGAAAGTGAGCCAGGAGGACTTGTTGGAGCGCAGCGGCCTCCCGCCGAGTGCAGCGGCGAACACCTTGGCGCAGAGTTCCGCCGACCGGTCGGTGTCACAGGTGTCCAGGCCGGCGGCCCGCCAGACCTCTTCGCGCATCTCGACGATGACGGTGGAGGCCCCTGATCCACGCGGCGGCCCGGAGGGCCTCGTCGAGGGGTGGTGGTCGGGCGACGGGTGGGCGAAGGGGTAGGCGTGCAGCTGCATCACGCCGTACTCGGTCTCGGCGATCTCGAAGCGGAAGGAGTCGAACGCGAAGTCGGCGGCGAGCCAGATGTAGCGGTTGCGGTGCTCGGTGACCGTGGGGCGGAAGTGACGGGCGTGGGCCTCGCGGGTGGCGCTGTGCACCCCGTCGGCGGCGATGACCAGGTCGTGGTGGGCGGCGAGCTCGGCGGCGGGCGGCGCCCCGGTCCCGAAGCGGAGCCGAACGCCGAGGGACGCGCAGCGCTCGTGCAGGATCCGCAGCAGCGTACGGCGGCCCAGCGCGGCGAAGCCATGGCCGCCCGAGGTCAGGGTGGCGCCCCGGTGCACGACGTCGATGGTGTCCCAGCGCACGAACGCCTCGCTCAGCGCCCGGTACACGACGGGGTCGGCGTGCTCGATGCCGCCGAGCGTCTCGTCGGAGAGGACCACGCCGAAGCCGAAGGTGTCGTCGGGGGCGTTGCGCTCCCACACGGTGATCTCGCGGCCGGGATCGAGCCGCTTCAGGAGGGCGGCGGCGTAGAGCCCGCCGGGACCGCCTCCGATGACCGCGACGCGCCTCGTGCCGGAGGAGGACATCGCGCTACCTGCCCTGCCACTTCGGTGGCCGCTTCTCGGTGAAGGCGGCGTGGAACTCGGCGTAGTCGTCCCCGTGCATCAGGAGAGCCTGGGTGGCGGCGTCCATGTCCACGGACGCGGCGAGCGGCATGTCGAGCTCGGCGGTGAGCAGCGCCTTCGTCCTGGCGAGTGCGAGGGCGGGACCGTCGGCCAGTCTTCTGGCCAGAGCGGCGGCACGGGTGCCGGCCTCCCCCTCGCCTGTGAGCTCGCTGATCAGTCCGATGCGCTCGGCCTCGGGTGCGCGGACGGGTTCACCGAGCATGAGGATCCGGGTGGCGTGGCCGAGGCCGACGACACGGGGCAGCAGGTAGGCGGCGCCCATGTCGCCGCCGGACAGGCCGACGGCGGTGAAGAGGAAGGCGAAGCGCGCGGACGGGTCGGCGACGCGGAAGTCGGCGGCCAGGGCGAGGACCGCCCCCGCTCCGGCGGCCACTCCGTGGACGGCGGCGACCACGGGGAACGGGCACTCCCGCAGAGCGCGTACGACCTGTCCTGTCATCCGGTTGAAGTCCAGGAGCTGCGCGGTGTCCATCGCGAGCGTCGCGCCGATGATCTCGTCAACGTCACCGCCCGAACAGAATCCGCGCCCCTCACCGGCGAGCACGAGGGCCCGTACGGAGCCTTCACGGGAGAGCTCGGCGAGGAGGTCGCGCAGGTCGGCGTAGGCGCCGAAGGTGAGTGCGTTGAGCTTCTCGGGGCGGGCGAGCGTGACGGTCGCCACCCCGTCGTCCGTCGTCAGACGCAGATGCTCCCAGCGCTCCGTGCGCGGGGCGGAGCCGGTGAACGGGCTCATGGAAGGGTCCCCTCCAGCCGTCGGGCCGATGCTGATGCCCTACGAAGTTATCACTCATCCGTGACTATCGTCAGGAGCGCGCGATAGCACGAACCTGTGGCGAAGGTCCCCTTCGCGCCGGCCGACCGCCTCTATGTCTGCGGCGTCGCGCTTCGTATGGTTGAGCGCAGGAAGTCCTGGTACAGACCCCCATACCCTCCGGTGACGGAGGACGCCGCCCCGGGCGCAGCCCGCCCGGAGCGAAGGTCCCCCGCCGGTGTCCCGCTCCCGAACGGAAAACCCGCCTTGCCGCCCGACGTCCCCGCACCCCAGCCGCAGTCCCCCTCCTGGCGAATCGCCCTGCCGCACTCCACGGCCGCGGTTCCCATCGCGCGCGCCCTCATCCGTACGGCGCTGGCGGACCTCGACGCACCCGCGGACAGCGACACCGCCGAGCTGCTGACCGCCGAGCTGGTCGCGAACGCCGTGGAGCACACCGACGGCTCGGGGCCCATCGAGCTGGTGGTCGAGCTTCTGGCGTCCGGCTGTCAGGTGGAGGTCCACGACCATGACCCGGGGCCGCCGGGAAACCTGTCCCGTCTGCTGCCCGGCAGTACGCCGGACCCGTGGCAGGAGCACGGCCGGGGGCTGCTGCTGATCCGCGCGCTGAGCTCGGCCTGCGGTCACCGCACCACCGAGCAGGGCAAGGCGGTCTGGTTCACCCTTCCGTCGGGCCCGGCGTCCGCCCGGGGCTGACGAGCCTGGAGCGGCTGCGGCTGTATCCCGCGTACACCAGGGCGCCCACCGCGAGGAAGACGACGAACTGCACCCAGGTCGTCCAGCCCGTCCCGTACATCAGGTAGAGACAGAAGCCGACGCCCAGAATCGGACTGACGGGGTAGAACGGCACCCGGAAGGAGCGCCTCAGCTCCGGGTTGCGGCGGCGCAGCGCGATGACGGCGACATTGACCACGGCCATGGTGGCGAGCGTGCCGATGGTCGTCAGGTTCACGACGACGCCGAGGGACGAGAACGCCGCGGGGACCGCGAAGACGACGGCCACGATCCAGGTGTTGGCGACCGGCGTACGGGTCTTCGGCGACACCCGCTCGAAGACCCGGGGGACGAGTCCGTCGCGGGACATCGACAGCAGGATGCGGGTCTGGCCGTACATCACCGCGAGGACGACGGACGCGATGGCGACGACCGCGCCGAAGGCGATGATCCCGCCGCCGACGCTCGACCCGGTGACCTGGTCCACGACCAGCGAGAGCGCGGCCGGCTTGTCGGACACGGCGTCAGCGCCCAGCGCGCCGATGGCGCCGAGGGCGACCGCGCAGTAGAGCAGCGTGACCAGGCCGATGCAGATCATGATCGCTATCGGAATGTTCCGGCGGGGGTTCTTGACCTCTTCGCCCGCGGTGGTGATGGCGTCGAAGCCGATGTACGAGAAGAACGCCACCGACGCACCGGCGGTGACCCCGGCCACGCCCTGGGGGGCGAACGGCGAGAGGTGTCCGTCCCGGAACGCGGTGAAGGCGATCGCGCAGAACGCGATCAGGATGCCGATCTTCAGTACCGCCATCGCCGCCGTGGCACCGGCGCTCTCCCTGATGCCGCGGACGAGCAGGGTGGCCGCCATCATGACCACGACGACCGCGGGCAGGTTGATCACGCCGCCGTCGCCGGGTCCGGAGGAGAGCGCATCGGGGAGGTTCCAGCCGATGAGGCTGTCCAGCAGCTCGTTGACGTACTGGCTCCAGCCGACCGCCACGGCGGAGACCGATACGCCGTACTCCAGCAGCAGGCACCAGCCGACGAGGAAGGCGACCCGCTCCCCGAGCGTGGCGTAGGCAAAGGAGTAGGAGCTGCCGGAGACCGGCATGGCACCGCCGAGCTCCGCGAAGGAGAAGGCGGTGAAGACACAGGTGACGGCGGCGAGGACGAACGAGACCACGACGGCGGGGCCCGCCTCGGCGACGCTGTCGGACAGCCCGACGAAGATCCCGGTACCGACGATCGCCCCGACACCGAAGCACACCAGCTGGAACAGCCCCATGGTGCGCCGCAGACCGTGCCCTTCCAGGTCGGCGCCCGACTCGGCGAGCAGCAGGGCGGGGCTCTTGATGCGTGCTCCGGTCCTGCGGGCAGGGCTGTGCGGGGTGGAGGAGGCGGGACTCATGGGGGCGAGGTCTCTTCTCTGGCGGTGCGGGGACTGAGCCTGTGGGGGCTCGCACCTGGCATGCGCTCCGGACCGGGCACATGGAAAAGGGGTTCGAGCGTGCGAGCCCGAACCCCACCAAGTGGGACCATAATAGCCACATGGCCGCATGTTCACCCAATCGGGTGCATGTTCATACGCGCTTACTCATGCGCGGATGGTCACACGCCGCCCGCGTCGCCTGCCAGCGTCGCGACGAGCACCGCCTTGATCGTGTGCATCCGGTTCTCGGCCTCGTCGAAGACGACCGAGTGCGAGGACTCGAAGACCTCGTCGGTGACCTCCAGCTCCGACAGACCGTGCCGCTCGTGGATCTCCCTGCCCACCTTCGTACCGAGGTCGTGGAAGGCGGGCAGACAGTGCAGGAACTTCACGTCGGGGTTGCCCGTGGCGCGCAGGACGTCCATGGTCACCGCGTACGGCGCGAGGGCGGTGATGCGCTCGTCCCAGACCTCCTTGGGCTCACCCATGGAGACCCAGACGTCGGTGACGACGTAGTCGGCGCCCAGGACGCCCTCGGCGACATCCTCGGTGAGGGTGATGCGCGCACCGCTGGACTCCGCGAGCTCGCGGGCCCGGTCCACGACCTCCCGCACCGGCCAGTAGGCGGTGGGCGCGACGATCCGGACGTCCATGCCGAGCAGGGCGCCGGTGATCAGGTAGGAGTTGCCCATGTTGAAGCGGGCGTCGCCCAGATAGGCGAAGGTGAGCTCCTCCGGGGGCTTACCGCCGTGCTCGGTCATGGTCAGGACGTCGGCGAGCATCTGGGTGGGGTGCCAGTCGTCGGTGAGCCCGTTGAAGACGGGCACACCGCCGTACGCCGCCAGCTCCTCGACGACCTGCTGGCTGTCACCCCGGTACTCGATGCCGTCGTACATCCGGCCGAGCACCCGGGCGGTGTCCTTGACCGACTCCTTGTGTCCCATCTGCGAGCCGGACGGATCGAGATACGTCGTGGAGGCACCCTGGTCGGCCGCTGCCACCTCGAAGGCGCAGCGGGTACGCGTCGAGGTCTTCTCGAAGATCAGCGCGATGTTCCGGCCGCGCAGCCGCTGCACCTCGTCGCCCGCCTTCTTCGCGGCCTTGAGCTCGGCGGACAGGGCGATCAGGCCGCGGAACTCCTCGGCCGTGAAGTCCAGCTCCTTGAGGAAATGGCGGCCTGTGAGGTCTATGGCCATGGTGACTGCTCCTGGGTCGGGCTGGGGGCGTGCGGACAACTATCCTGGAAGTGTATACGAGGCACCGTATTGCTATACAGGGGTCCGTGGGGCGCCTCACACGGGGTCGCGCACCACCGGGCAGCTCATGCAGCGCGGACCGCCCCGGCCCCGTCCCAGCTCGCTGCCCCGGATCTCGACGACCTCGATGCCCTCCTTGCGCAGATAGGTGTTGGTGGTGGCGTTGCGCTCGTACGCGATGACGACGCCGGGCTCCACGGCCAGCACGTTGCAGCCGTCGTCCCACTGCTCACGCTCGGCGGCGTGCACGTCCTGGGTGGCGGTGAGCACCCGGATCGTGTCCAGGCCGAGCGCGGCGGCGATGGCCCGGTGCATGTGCTCGGGCGGATGATCGGTGACCTTCAGCTCACGTGGGCCGGTGCCCGGCTCGATCGTGTAGGAGCGCAGCATGCCGAGCCCGGCGTACTGGGTGAACGTGTCCCCGTCGACCATCGTCATCACGGTGTCCAGGTGCATGAACGCGCGGCGCTTGGGCATGTCGAGCGCCACGATCGTCCGGGCGGACCCGGCGTCGAAGAGCCCTCTGGCCAGCATCTCCACGGCCTGGGGGGTGGTGCGTTCGCTCATCCCGATCAGGACGGCGCCCCGGCCGATGACGAGGACGTCGCCGCCCTCGATGGTGGACGGGTAGTCGTCCTGGCCCTGCGACCAGTGGTGGAAGACGCCGGCCTCGGGTCCGGTGAACAGGGGGTGGTGCCGGTAGATCGCCTCGAAGTGCACGGTCTCGCGCTGTCTGGCCGGCCAGCGCATGGCGTTGATGGACACCCCGTCGTAGATCCAGGCGGAGGTGTCGCGGGTGAAGATGTGGTTGGGCAGGGGGCTGAGCAGGAAGTCGTCCAGATCCATGACGTGGAAGCGGACCGAGGTCGGTTCGCTGTGCCGCTCCAGGAACTCCCGTTTCGTCATCCCCCCGACCAGGGCCTCGGCCAGCTCGGCGGCGGGCAGCTCGTCGAAGGCGGCGCGCAGATGCTCGGTGGCGAGCGGGCCGTACTCCTTCTCCGCGAAGACCCGGTCCAGGACGAGCCGCCTCGCCACCGGGATGTCCAGGGACTCCCGGAGCAGCTCGCCGAAGAGATGCACCTCCACGCCCCGGTCACGCAGCACATCGGCGAAACCGTCGTGCTCCTCCCTGGCGCGGCGCACCCACAGCACGTCGTCGAACAGGAGCGCGTCCTTGTTGCTGGGGGTGAGCCGCTTCAGCTCCAGATCGGGGCGGTGCAGGATGACGCGGCGCAGCCGCCCGGCCTCGGAATCGACATGGAATCCCATGCCCTCATCCTCACCGCGCGGGGCGCCGTTCACCCTGCGAACCGCCACCGGATTCGGGAGGGCCCTCAGAGCCGCGGGTCGACCGGCTCCGACTCCAGGGCCAGCACCGCGAAGACGGCCTCATGGATCCGCCACAGCGGCTCGCCCTCCGCCAGCCGGTCGAGCGCCTCGAGACCGAGGGCGTACTCCCGCAGGGCCAGCGACCGCTTGTGACCGAGGAACCGCGAGCGCAGCCGATCCAGATTCTCCGGCCGGGTGTACTCGGGGCCGTAGATGATCCGCAGATACTCCCGGCCGCGCACCTTGATGCCCGGCTGGAGCAGCCTGCCCTTCGCGTCCCGGACGAGCGCGCCGAGCGGCTTGACGACCATGCCCTCGCCCCCGCGGCCGGTCATCTCCAGCCACCAGTCGATGCCGGAGCGCACGGAGGCCTCGTCACCTGTGTCGACGACCAGGCGCCGGGTGACCTGGAGCAGTCCCGTCGGGTCGTGCTCGACGAGCCGGTCCAGCCATGCCAGCTGCTCGTCGTGCGGCACGGCCGCGAGCGAGCGGCCCTGCACCGCGAGGATCTGGAACGGCGCGATCCGGACGCCGTCGAGTCCCTCGGTGCTCCAGCAGTAGCGGCGGTACGCCTCCGTGAAGGCGGCGGCGTCCTCGGCGCGCTCCCGGCTGCGGCCTGCCAGGGCGCCGACGTCGACACCGCGGGCAGCCGCCGCGGCCAGGGCGTCGCCCGCCACGGGCAGGACCGCGCCGGCGGCCGCACCCACCGCCGCGTACTGCGAGCGCAGCAGCCCCGCCGCCTTCAGGGACCAGGGCATCAGCTCGGTGTCGAGCACCACCCAGTCGGTGTCCCACTCCTCCCAGAGTCCGGCGGCGGTGACGGCGGCCCGAAGACGGCCGATGACGGCCTCGGTGAGCGCCGTGTCGTCCAGGAACGGCCGCCCGGTGCGGGTGTGCAGGGCGCCGGTGACGTGGTCGGTACCGAATCGTTCGCGGGCGGCGTCGGCGTCGCGGCAGACCAGCGCCACGGCCCGCGACCCCATGTGCTTCTCCTCGCAGACGACCCTGGTGACACCGTCAGCGCGGTACTGCGCGAAGGCCTCGGTGGGGTGCTCGAGAAAGCCTTCCACCTGCGAGGTCGCGGTCGGGGCCATGGTCGGCGGCAGGTAGGTCAGGAGCCTCGGGTCGACCGCGAAGCGGCTCATGACTTCGAGCGCCGCCGCCGCGTTCTCCTCGCGCACCGCGACCCTGCCCATGTGCCGGGTCTCCACGATGCGGCGGCCCTGCACATCGGCGAGGTCGAGCGGCCGGCCCTCCCGGCCGCCGGGGGCCTCGGTGGTCAGCGGCTTCACCGGCTCGTACCAGACACGCTCGGCCGGTACGTCGACGATCTCGCGCTCCGGCCAGCGCAGCGCGGTCATCTTCCCGCCGAAGACCGCCCCGGTGTCCAGGCAGAGGGTGTTGTTCACCCAGGAGGTGACGGGCACCGGTGTGTGGCCGTAGACCACCGCGGCACTGCCCCGGTAGTCCTCGGCCCACGGGTAGCGCACGGGCAGTCCGAACTCATCGGTCTCGCCGGTCGTGTCCCCGTACAGCGCGTGCGAACGGACGCGGCCCGATGTGCGCCCGTGGTACTTCTCGGGGAGTCCCGCGTGACAGACGACGAGCCTGCCCCCGTCCAGGACGTAGTGGCTGACCAGTCCGTCGATGAACTCGGCGACCTGCTTGCGGAACTCGGGGTGCTCGGCGTCCTCCCGCTCCAGCTGCTCGACGGTCTCGGCGAGACCGTGGCTGTGCTGGACCTTTCGCCCCTTGAGATAGCGGCCCAGCTTGTTCTCGTGGTTGCCGGGCACGCACAGTGCGTCGCCCGACTCGACCATGGACATGACGCGACGCAGCACCCCGGGGCTGTCAGGGCCCCGGTCGACGAGGTCGCCCACGAACACGGCGGTCCTGCCCTCGGGGTGGGCACCGTCCTCGTAGCCCAGCTTGCCGAGCAGGGTGTCCAGCTCGGAGCGGCAGCCGTGGATGTCGCCGATGATGTCGAAGGGCCCTGTCAGGTGCCGGAGGTCGTTGTAACGGCGCTCCAGGACGACTTCGGCGGTCTCGGCCTCCTCCTCGGTGCGCAGGATGTGCACCTTGCGGAAGCCCTCGCGCTCCAGACCGCGCAGCGAGCGGCGCAGCTCACGGCGGTGGCGCTGCACGACGTGGCGGGGCATGCCCGCGCGGTCGGGGCGGGTGGCGTTGCGAGCCTGGCAGACCTCTTCCGGCAGGTCGAGCACGACGGCGATGGGCAGCACGTCGTACTGCCGGGCCAGCTGGACGAGCTGCTTGCGGCTCTCCTGCTGCACATTGGTGGCGTCGACGACGGTGAGCCGGCCGGCGGCGAGGCGCTTGCCGGCGATGTAGTGGAGCACGTCGAAGGCGTCACCGCTGGCGCCCTGGTCGTTCTCGTCGTCGGCGACGAGGCCCCGGCAGAAGTCCGAGGAGACGATCTCGGTGGGCTTGAAGTGCTTGCGGGCGAAGGTGGACTTGCCCGACCCGGTGGCGCCGACGAGGACGACGAGGGACAGGTCGGTCACCGGCAGCGTGCGAGGCGTACCGGTCGTGGGACTACTGGTCATGCGGCCATCGCCTCCTTCGTCGTCTCCTGGGCCGTGGTCATCGTGAACACGGCCATCTGTGTGGGAGGCCCCACCTCGGGGTCCTCGGGGCCCACGGGCTCGAACGCCACCCTGTAACCGTGGCGCCCTGCCACCTGCCCCGCCCAGTCCCGGAATTCCTCCCTGGTCCACTCGAAGCGGTGGTCGCCGTGGCGTGCGTGCCCGGCGGGAAGCGTCTCCCAGCGGACGTTGTACTCGACGTTGGGCGTCGTCACCAGCACGGTGCGCGGTCGCGCGGAGCCGAACACCGCGTACTCCAGGGCGGGCAGCCGCTCCAGGTCGAGGTGCTCGATCACCTCGCTGAGCACGGCGGCGTCGTATCCCTTGAGCTGCTTGTCGGTGTAGGTGAGCGCGCCCTGGCGGAGGGCGACCCGGCCGGCCTGCCGCTCGCCCATCCGGTCCAGTTTCAGCCGGCGTGCGGCCACGGTCAGGGCGCGCATCGACACATCGACGCCGACGATCTCCGTGTAGCGCACGTCCTTGAGCAGCGCCTGTACCAACTGACCCTGCCCGCAGCCGAGGTCGAGCACCCGGGCCGCGCCTGCCGAGCGCAGCGCCTCCAGGATCGCTTCGCGGCGCTGCTCGGCGAGCGGCACCGGCTTCTCCTCCGTGTCGGTGGTCTCGTCGACCGCGTTGTCCACGCTCTCCACCTCCAGGTCGTCCGACTCCGCCAGCCTGACCAGCTCCAGCCGCTCCATCGCCTGCCGGGTGAGACCCCAGCGTCGGGAGAGATACCGGCTGGTGATCAGCTTCTGCTCCGGGTGGCCGGCGAGCCAGCCCTCACCGGCCCGGAGCAGCTTGTCCACCTCGTCGGGTGCGACCCAGTAGTGCTTGGCGTCGTCGAGCACCGGGAGCAGCACATACAGCTGCCGCAGAGCGTCCGCGAGCCGCAACTCCCCCTCCAGCACCAGCCGTACGTAGCGCGAGTCGCCCCACTCCGGGAACTGCTCGTCCAGCGGTACGGCCACGGCGTCCACCCGTGTCCAGCCGAGCGGCGCGAAGAGCTTGTGCACCAGCTCCGCCCCGCCGCGCGCGGGCAGCGCGGGTACCTCGATCCGCAGCGGCAGCGGTTCCGCGGCCCGATCGGGCATCGCCCTGCACGCCCCGTTCAGTGCGGATTTGAACACCGTCGTCATCGCGACCGAGAGCAGGGACGATGCCGCGTACGGCCGGTCGTTGACGTACTGCGCGAGTGCCGCGTCGGGGGCTCCGCCCCGGCCCTTGCCCTTGCCGCGCCTCACCAGTGCCACCGGATCCACCTCGAGCAACAGCGCCGCGGTACAGCGCTCCACGGACGCCTCCGGGTAGAAGACATGCGCGGTGCCGTGCGAGGTGGAGAACGTCTGCGCGTTGTCGGGATGCTTGTGCAGCAGATAACCGAGATCGGTGGCGGGACGCTCAGGGGTGCCGGTCGTGCTGATAGTCATGAACACGCGTCCGAGTATGGGCCGGTGGCCTGTCCCCTCACCAGGCATTTTCACGCCCCGGCCGCCTCCAGCTGGTCCGCCAGTGCCGCGATCTCGGATGGGCCGACCCGGCAGCAGCCACCGACCAGCCGCGCGCCCGCCCGCTGCCAGTCCCGCACCCTGCCCGGTGCGAAGGTGCCTCGCCCCGTCCAGGCCCGGCCGTCCGCGTCCCACTCCTCCCCACTGTTCGGGTAGACGACCACCGGTTTGCCGGTGACCGCCGCCGCGACCTCCACCGCCCGGCCGGCGTCGGCGGGATCACAGCAGTTGACCCCGACGGCCACCACCTGATCGATGCCCGCGGCGAGCGCGAACGCCTCTGCCAGAGGCTGCCCGGCCCTGGTCCGGTCACCCGCCACGCCGTACGAGAGCCAGACCGGCACCCCGAGACCCTCGACCACCCGCAGCAGGGCCTCGGCCTCGTCGATGTCCGGCACCGTCTCCAGGGCCATCACATCGGGCCCGGCCCCGGCCAGCGTCTCCGCCCGGGGCCGGTGGAAGCGCTCCAGCTCCCGGACGGTGAGTCCGTACCTGCCCCGGTACTCGCTGCCGTCCGCGAGCATCGCCCCGTACGGTCCGACCGAGGCGGCGACCCACAGCTCCCGGCCCGTCACCGCACCCGCCCTGCGCGCCGACTCCACGCTCGCGGCCATCAGTTCCGCCGCCCGGGCCCGCCCCGTCCCGCGCCTGGCGAACCCTTCGAACGTGGCCTGGTAGCTGGCGGTGATGAGCACCTGCGCACCTGCCCGCGCATAGGCCGTGTGAGCGGTCTCGATCTGCTGGGGCGCGTCGCTCAGCAGCCGGGCCGACCACAGCGCGTCGGACAGGTCGCAGCCCTGCGCCTCCAGCTGGTTGGAGAGACCTCCGTCCAGCAGAACGGTCCCCTCGGCGAGCGCTTCACCGAGCGTACGGCCGGTCGGGGCGTCCTCGTCCGGTGTCCGGGCAGAGTGCACAGCTGCTTCCTTCCCGTCGGCTCCCGCAGCCGCCTTGCTGTCAGCGGCCCGCGGGCTGTCAGCCCAACTGGGACTGGACCTGCGACGCGATCAGTTCCAGATGGTCCAGGTCGTGCAGGTCAAGCACCTGGAGATAGATGCGCGACGAGCCGATCGCGGCGTACCGGCCGATCTTGTCGACCACCTCGTCGGGTGAGCCCGCCAGCCCGTTCGCCTTGATCTCCTCGACCTCCCTGCCGATGACGGAGGCACGCCGCGCCACCTCCGCGTCGTCCTTGCCTACACACACCACGAGGGCGTTGGAATACACCAGGTCGTCCGGGGCCCGCCCGGCCACCACAGCGGCGTCCCTGACCCGGCCGAACTGCCGCTCGCTGTCCTCGATCGACGCGAAGGGGATGTTGAACTCGTCCGCGTACCGTGCGGCCAGCCGCGGGGTACGGACCGCTCCATGGCCGCCGATCAGGACCGGCACCTTCGCCTGTGCGGGCTTCGGCAGCGCCGGCGAGTCGGTGAGCTGGTAGTACGTCCCGTCGTAGCTGAACGTCTTGCCGGTCTCCGTCTCCCAGAGCCCCGTGACGATCGCCAGCTGCTCCTCCAGTCGGCCGAACTTCTCCTTCGGGAACGGGATGCCGTATGCCTTGTGCTCCTCCTCGAACCAGCCGGCGCCGAGGCCCAGCTCGACCCGGCCGCCGGACATCTGGTCGACCTGGGCGACCTGGATGGCCAGCACCCCGGGCAGACGGAAGGTGCCCGCCGTCATCAGCGTGCCGAGGCGGATCCGCTTGGTCTCGCGGGCCAGTCCGGCCAGAGTGATCCAGGCGTCGGTCGGGCCGGGCAGACCGTCCCCGGAGCCCATACGCAGATAGTGGTCGGATCGGTAGAAGGCGTCGAAGCCGAGGTCCTCGGTGGCCTTGGCGACGGTGAGCAGGGTGTCGTAGCCGGCCCCTTGCTGGGGCTCGGTGAAGATTCGAAGATCCATGCCTCCATCCTGCACCTTCGAGGCCCCTGCGCCGCTCCTCTCCCCGCCCTCTCCGCCGGACACCCAGGACACTACGCACGACGCACACTCACGGCCCACGACTCACGGCGCGCACCCCATGGCTCACGGCCCACGGCTCACGGCTGGCCCGCGACGAAGCCTGCCGGGCCGTGTATCACCCCGAAGGGGCCGTCACGCTCCCGCTCCAACTCATGTTCGTGCTCACGCTCCTGTTCGGCAAGCAGCCTCAGCATCCCCTGCACCCGGTCCACGGACTCGTCGACGGCGTCTATCGCCTCGATGCACTGCCAGTAGAGCCCTTCCTCCTCCGTGCCGCACGCGACACCCACCAGCGCGATGCCCGCCTCCCCGAGGAGCAGCAGGAGAGCGGCCAACGCCCTCGGTACATGCTCCACTTCGGTGAGCTGCGACGCCCGCGCGCCTCCGGCCGGAACCAGCGGATGGTCGAGCACCGCGCTGCCCAGGGCGCAGGTCTCGCTGAGCCCACGCGCCTCCGTCCGTAACTCCGGCGGTCCGGACCTCGCGAGCTGCCCGCCGACCGCCCTGGCGAGCGCTTGGGCCTGCCACGCCTCTGCCATGACCGCCGGCGCCCCCGTACTGCCCGCCAGTGCGCTCCGGCCCGCCGCGATCAGTCGCTCCGCTTCCATGCCTCTCCCCCGTCGCCGAGACCACCCGTGTCGAAGAACCCGCTCATCTGTTCATTACCCACAGTGAGGGTCGCGGCACACGAAAGCCAGAGGAAATCGGAAATCTGTGGACAGGAAGTCGATTGTGAACAAGTCGATCACTCCGAAGAGTGACGCTCTGTCACTTTCTCGCTACCCGACGCCGGAAAACGTGTCTCGTTGCGGTCGATCTTGGCCGCCAGGGCCCCCAGAGCGTCGATGCCCAGGACCTCGCAGAACTGCAGCAGATACGCCAGGACGTCGGCGACCTCGTCGGTGACACGGAACGCCGAATCGGGGTCCTCCATCACCCGCGCCGACTGTTCCGGCGTCAGCCACTGGAAGATCTCCAGGAGTTCGGAGGCCTCCACGCTCAGCGCGGCGCTCAGATTCTTGGGGGTGTGGTACGGCCCCCAGGCCCGTGCCTCCGCGAAGTCGGCCAGTCGTCGCTGCAGTTGTGCTACATCCAGTTCCGTCACGGTGCCAGGTCTACCACTCCCACGCCGGCCGTCTCCCGGGCCACCGACGCGGCCGCCTCACCAGCCGTTCCCAGCAGACGCACATGCCCGTTCGCGCAGACCGCGGACGCCAGCGACAGCAGCTCCGCGGTCTGCCGCGCGTCCAGGCTCAGGTCGAACCCGTCGGCCAGGACGGTGAAGCCCTGCATGGCCGACGGCACCTCCGCCGCCGGGTCCGCCACCAGCACATCAGGGCCGGTCAGCAGCACGAACGCGTGGGCGAGATAGCGAAGTTCACCGTCACCGAGACTGCCGACGGGTGTGCTGCGACCCGGACCCCGACCGACCAGCGCCCGCACGTTCCCGTTCTTCAGCCGCTCCACGGTCAGACCCGTCACCCGTCGCGCGCATCCGGCGTCCGCGACGGCGACCAGCCGGGCGTACCGCTGCGCGCACCGGCCCCGGGTGCGGTGCAGAACATCGGCGATGTTGTCGCAGCACCAGGTCAGCAGCCCCTCCCCGGCCGGCACCGGCGCCCTCATCAGCCGCGGCTGGGGATCGCAGACGAACGCCGACCGCAGGGCGACCACCACCTGCTCGGCGGCGGCCAGCACCCTGAGCTGCCCGTCCGTCGTCCCGGCGACCCGTAACGGCAGCAGCGCCGTACCGAGCCGGTCGTCGGGGAAGGGAGCGCGCGTCACCGGCACCGCCCCCGCGGTGTACCAGCCGGCCTGCACGGAGGAACGCCGCGGATCCCGCAGCGCCGTACTGAGCAGGGTCTCGCCGCAGTCGGTCAGCCGCTCGCCGACGATACGGAGCGCGGGCTCGGCCTGCACGGCGAGATCCAGCCGCACCGGGCCGACCGGGCCCTCCACCGTGCAGCCGAGCCTGAAGCCGCGTCGCCCCTGCCCGTCGGCGCCGGCTCCTTCGGGAACCAGCGCCGCCGGGTCGGGGAACACGTCCTCCAGCCGATCACCGGCGGCCAGCCGCGCGAGCGCCTCGTACCCGCGCAGGGCGGCCGACTTTCCGCTGCCGCTGCCTCCCGCGAGCAGCGTGAGCGGCCCGAGCGGGATGACGGTGCGGCGGTGCGAGGCGAAGGCGTCGAGCCGGAGCTCACTGACGAACGGGCGGACGGGGCGGGCGGGGTGGTCCGCGCCGGACGGCGCGGGGGCCGACGCCCCCGGGGAGGTGGTGGAGATCGTGGAGGTCACAGTCATGAGCGGACGGTACGCACGCCCTGAAGCGGCGAACCGTTCCGCCCGGACGACCTTCCTACGATTGAGGTACGCCCGCGGGGGTGACCCCCTCGACCTCCATGCCCACCGGCGCGAGCAGGAAGACATTGCGGTCCACCCGGTGCATCCCGCTGCCGAGACCGAAGACCACGCCACTGCTGAAGTCCAGGATCCGCTTGGCCACATCGGTCTCCGCGCCGGTCAGATCCAGCAGAACGGGGATCTGGGCCACCAGATACTCGGCCACCTCCCGTGCGTCCGCGAACACCTGCACCCTCAGCACGACCATGCGCCGCTGCTCGGCCGACTCCCGCTGTTCCGGGACGGTCCTGTGATCGACCCGGGACGGCCATTCGTCACGGCCCCTCAGGGGTACGACCTGGGCGAGCCCTTCCCACTGTTCGTCGGTGGCGTCGTACCTGTCGTACCTGTCGTACCTGCTCACAGAACCACCCCGTCCGTATGCCGGTTGGCTGTGCGCCGGCTGCGCTCGCTGTTCATCGGGCAATTCTCTCGCCCCTCACCCGTTCGGCGTACCACCGACACGGTTCGGAACGTGATCGGCGGCGTCCGGGGCGTCCGCGCCGCCCTGTTCCGGGAATGTGCCGAGCGGAGTGAAACGGACCGGGAGATGGGCCGGGGCACGGTGGAAGGGGCCCGGCCGCCAGACCAACGCGCCGGGTTCGACGGCGAGTTCCAGATCGCAGAGCTGACTGGTGAGCTGTTCGATCGCGGTCATCGCCATCAGCAGCGCGGGCTGCTTCGCGGGACAGCGGTGCGGCCCCGCCGACCACGCCAGGTGGGCACCGTCGCCGGAGCGTGCGGCGGGGTCCGAGCCGGAGGGCGGCGACTGGGTGTTGGCGGCGGCGAAGGAGACCAGAACCAGTTGCCCGGCGCGCAACGGGACCCCGTGGAACTCCGTGTCGTGGCGCGGGAAGTGCGCCCCCATGTTGGCCAGCGGCGGATCGTGCCAGAGCACGTCGTCGACCGCCTCGTGCGCGGTCGTCGCGCCGCCGTGCAGGGAGCCCCCGTACCCGGTGTCGCTGAGCATGCGCAGCAGGGCGTTGCCGATCAGATTGGTCGTGGGCTCGTGGCCCGAGCTCATGATGAGCGTGATCTGACGCACGACCTCGTTGTCGTCGAGCCCCGCCGGATGGGCCAGCAGGTACGTGGTGAGGTCGCGGCCCGGGCTCCGCCGCCGTACGGAGACGAGCTCGGTGACGACGCCGACCAGGTCCTCGTACGCCGTTGCCGCGTCCTGGGCCGAGTCCATCATCGCGCCGGTACCGCGGACCACTCGCTCGGTGTCCTGCGGGGCCACACCGAACGCGGAGGTGAAGACGTGCAACGGGAGCCTGCGGGCGTACTGGGAGATGAGGTCACCGGTGCCGGTGGCCGAGAACTCCGCGATGAGCCGCTGCGCGACCCGGGCGACCTCCGCACGCAGCAGGTGGGGTTCGATCCGGGCCAGGGTGTCGTTGATGGCGTCGCGGTAGCGGGCGTGGACCGCGCCGTCGGTGAAGAGCGCGGTGGGACGGTATCCGAGCATGGGCAGGACCGACGAGTCGGCGGGGACGCCCTCCTGCCAGGCGCGCGGGTCCTTGGTGAAGGTCTCGGTGTCCCGCAGCAGGTCGACGGCCGCGTGGTAGTCGGTG
This sequence comes from Streptomyces sp. NPDC048565, assembly GCF_040650935.1. NCBI lineage: Bacteria > Bacillati > Actinomycetota > Actinomycetes > Kitasatosporales > Streptomycetaceae > Streptomyces > Streptomyces sp. NPDC048565. Next base: position 219,715 of record NZ_JBEZIH010000006.1, on the reverse strand, counting down.
ACCAGCAGCGCGTCCACGTCCGGGGCGATGCGCACCCTGGCCAGCGGCCCCTGGGCCCGCAGCCTGCGGTAGTGGCCGTGCGGATCGGCGGCGAAGTCGGCGCCGTACAACGCGAGGGGTTCGAGGAGCGAGGGGGCGGTACCGGGGGACGTGCCGGTCACGGGAGGGGTCATGACGATTCCTGGGGCGCGGGCAGGCAGGTCAGCGCGTGCTCGGCGAGGGCGATCAGGGCGTCGATGCTGCCCCGGCGTTCGCGGGCGTCGCACTGCACCAGCGGGGTGCGGGGATCGAGGTCCAGGTGCTTGCGCAGGACCTCGTCCGCGTGGGCGGGGGCATCGGGGAAGCGGTTCACGGCGACGGCGTACGGAAGCCCCTGTTCCTCCACCATGTCCATGACGGCGAAGGAGTCCTCGAGCCGGCGGGTGTCCACCATGATCAGGGCGCCGAGCGCACCGCGCGCGATGTCCTCCCACAGAGGGAAGAAGCGCTCCTGTCCCGGCGTGCCGAACATGTAGAGCACCAGGTCGTCCTGGACGGTCAGCCGCCCGAAGTCGATGGCGACCGTGGTGGTGCTCTTCTCCGGAAGTCCGGCGGTGTCGTCGAGTCCCGTACTGGACTGCGTCATCGCCTCTTCCGTGTGCAGGGTCGGGATTTCCGACAGCGTACGGATCAGGGTCGTCTTGCCCACGCCGAAGGGACCCGTGACGACGAGTTTCATCAGGGTCTCGGCGGCACTCGGCAGATAGCCGATGCCGCCCCGGTCAGTGGAGGGAACGGAGTCCAACGAGCAGCCTCTCGACGAGCGACCGGTCGATCTCACCGGCACTGGGGATCGGTGGTCGAGCGTGCAGATGTCCTGCGGCCACGAGGTCCGTGACCAGGAAGACCGTGGCACTGACCGGAAGGTCCAGATGGGCGGCGCACTCGACGACGGTGAGGGCTCCCGGCTTCAGGAGCTCACACAGCCTGCGCTGTTCCGAGCCGGTGTCCGGCGGCAGCTCGGAGTCCGTACGGATGAGCACGGCGAGCCGGTCGAGCGCGGGACCGGTGGGCGTGGAGCGGCCACCGGTGACCAGGTAGGCGGGAATCAGGCGGCGGCCTGGGCCTGGGGTCATGGCCGGGTGGCAGCGTCCGGTTGGCGGGTGGGGGCGTGCATGGCCCTGGTCAGCGCGGTGACCTGCACCTGCATCTGGTAGGCGATGTTCCCCAGATGCGCGTCGGGCGCCGCGAACAGGGCCAGAGTGGTGTTCCTGCCCGCCGGGACGACGACCGCGAAACCCAGATCGGACTCCACGACCGTCTGGGCCAGGCGCGGTGAATCGGCCTCGGTGAAGGCGGTGGTGAAGGCGCGGGCGGCGGCGTGCAGGGTGGCCGTCATCGCGGCGACACGCTCGGCCGACGCGCGGTCCAGTCCGGGCGAGGCGCCCTCGACGAGACCGTCGCCGGTGGCGACCACTGCGTGCTGTACGCCGGGCAGCTCCAGCAGGGGAGTCAGCACCCAGGCGAGATCACCAGCGGTGGGGGTGGTGCTCACGTCTCGTCGTCTCCTTGGTCGTCCGATGGGGGTACTGGGGGCGCCGGGGGCGCGAGCGCCTCCCTGCCGCTGAGGGTGCCTTGCTGGAGGGCGGTCCAGGCCGCCCCGGCCTGTTCGGGCGTACGGGTCACCGGCTCCTGCGCCGGCTGCGGTCCTGCCGCCGGGCTCTGGGGGGAGGCCGCCCTGCGGGCTCGACGCCGCCGGGTGGGCAGCCCCGCCGGAAGCGCCGTTTCCGCGGCGGCGGGCTCGGGCGTTGCGGCGGGCGCGGGCGTTGCGGCGGGCTCAGGCGTTGCGGCGGGCTCAGGCGTTGCGGCGGGCGCGGGCGCGGGCGTTGCCGGTGCGGCCCGCCCCGCGGGTTCCACTCCGGCGGACGACGGGCTTTCGGCTGCGGCGGCTCCGGCCGGCCGCGCGAGCACCGGCTTCGGCGCGAGCACGGACAGGGTGCGGTCGTCGTCGATCACGGTCAGCAGATGCGCCGGAATCCGCAGCATCGTGCGCATCCCCCCGTACGGCGATGGCTCGATGTGGCAGCTGAAGCCGTAGCGCGCGATGAGCCGACCGACCACCGCGAAGCCGGTCTGCGGCGGGTCCCCCAGCTCGGTGAGAAGCACCTCGGAGGGACCCGACAGGAGTGCGTGGGCCCGCTTCAGCGCGTCGTCGTCCATGCCGATCCCGGCGTCGTCGACGAGGATCAGGGCGCCACGCCCCGCGGTCTGCTGGACCGTCACCGGAACCTCGGTGTCCGGGTGCGAGTACGCCGTCGCGTTGGCCAGCAGCTCGGCGAGCGCGATGGCGAGGGGTTCGGCGGCCCGGGCGACCAGCGCGAGCCGTTCCTGGCGCAGATGGTTGGCGACCTTGATCCGCTCGTACCCCGCGACCCGGGACTGGGCTCCGAGCACGACCTCGACGAGCGAGGAGTTCTGCCGGGCGAGCCCGGGCCAGGCGTCGCAGAGCACAGCCGTGGCCTGGGTGCGGCGCAGCGCCAGTTCGTTACGGAAGTCGAGCTGGAGGATCCGCGGGTCGTCGTACTCGTGCTGGAGCTCGTGCAGCAGGTGCTGCGACTGGTTGAGCAGTGACTGGATCTTGGCCGATGTGCCGCGCATGGCCGACCGCGCTGCCGCGTCGACGCGTCCGCGCTCCTCCAGGACCGCGGTGCGCGCGGCCTGTACGGCCTCGGTCAGCAGCCGGGCGGCATCACCCTCGATCTCGGCGGCCTCCCGCAGTCCCGGGACCGGTGCTGCCCGGTGCGAGAGTGCGGCGGCCGCGGCGGGTATCCGTCTCCGGGCCAGCTGGCGGATCTCCTCGGTGAGGGCGAGGGTGCGGGCCTCCGCCGCCCTGGCCTGACGCTCGGCCAGCTCGGCGTGCGCCGACGCCCCGTACGCGTCCCGCCCGGCCTGAAACGCGCGTGTGACCGACCATATCGCCACCCCTACGGCGATCAGGGCCACGATCCATGCCACCACGGTGTCACCGCGTCTCTGTTGTCGGGGACGGCCTGCGGCCCGTGCGGCCGCGGGGTGTCCGGCTGTCGTGCCTGAGGGCCCTCACGCCGGCTCCCCGACCTCATGGGCGACCTCGGCCACGTCGGCCATCACCTGGAGAACGCCGGGGAGTTCCGAGCCGCCGTCCAGGCGGCGGTACTCGCTCCCGATGGTCACCACGAGCCGTTCGGGCAGGCCGAGCGCCTGGTAGCGGCCCTCGGCGATCACCCGGCGGGCCGCCTCGGCCGAGGGCACCCCTGCCGCGTGGAAGGCGTGGGCGCGCTCCCGTACGTATGCGAGGTAGGCCATGTGCTCCCGCACCCCGGCGGGGTCGAGCACCGGTCCGTGGCCCGGCACGATCATCTCGGCGCCGGTGGCAAGGACGCGCTCGCAGGCGTCGATCACATTGCTCAGGGGTCCCGCCCAGTGCACGGGGTGGTCCCCGGGCTGTCGCGGGGACGAGGAGAAGATGACGTCTCCGCTGAACACGGTGCGCTGCGTGGGCAGATACACGATCAGGTCACCCGCCGTGTGCGCGGGCGGCAGGGACGACAGCTGGACCGCGTACTCCCCCAGGGTCAGTTCGAGCTCCCCGGTGAAGTAGGTCGTCGGCCGCACGGCCTCGGTGCCCGACCAGTCGAAGCCACCGAAGTGACGGCCGAGGTACGCACCGAGAGGGGTGGAGGGATCACTTCCGGCCACCAGCGCGTGCTGTTGCTGCGGGGTGGGGTCGTAGTGGATGTGCTCCAGCGCCTCGCGGGTCGCGATGATCTCCGCGTCGGGGAGCACTCCGGCACCCCAGAAGTGGTCACCGTTGGCGTGGGTGACGACCACACGGTCGATACTCACCCCGTCGGGCAGCCGCTTCTGGCTCTCCACCAGGAACTGCCCGGCCAGCAGCGTGTCGTAGGGGGTGTCGATCCACAGCGCGCCGCGCGGTGACACGAGAAGGCCGCAGTTGGCCAGGCCCCAGCCCCGCTTCGGCGGCAGCCAGGCATACAGGCCCCTGCCGAGGTCGGCGATGTCCCCACCCGTGATCGACATGGGGCGATTATGCCGACCACGATCCGGCCGCGCGTTCGAACTCGGCCAATATGCGGGCCCGGTGACGCAAAATCACCCCTGGCTCGGGCCGCCCCTCACCGGTCGGTGACCGTCCGAGGTTGCCGCACATCGGGCCCACGGGGGATTTTCCACCTGATGTACAGGATATCAACCGTCAGAAACGGGCCACGCCGCGGATACCCACACAGGCGCGGCAGAACCGGATCGGGTCGGCTACCCACCGAGCATGGCTGAAAATCGACGACGCTTGCGTGTCGGCCGTGTAAACACTTTGCTTGTTTTTGCTCGATAGGCCCGGCTAACATGCAGAATTGAACAAGCGGGCGTCGGTTTCACCCAGCCCCGCCCCACCAGATGCGCGTAGCAGCGGAAGCGGAGTGCGGACATGTCGCATGTCGAGACCGAGACAGCCGGCCAGCCCGAGTGCTGGCGCCGCGCCGCGGAGGTCGCTGCCGACCGGAAGGCGGCTCTGCCCGCCCCCGGTGAGCGCATCGCCGTCGTCGGCTGCGGGACGTCGTATTACATGGCCCAGGCGTACGCCTCGCTCCGCGAGGAATCCGGGCAGGGCGAGTCGGACGCGTACGCCGCCTCGGAGTTCCCCACGGGGCGCGCGTACGACCGGGTCGTCGCGCTGACGCGCTCGGGTACGACGACGGAGGTGCTCGGTCTGCTGACGCGGCTGCGTGGCACCACCCGGACCGTCGCGGTGACCGCCGACCCGAAGACCCCGGTGATGGCCGCCGCGGACGATGTGGTCGTCCTCGACTTCGCCGACGAGCGGTCCGTGGTCCAGACGAGGTTCGCGACCACCGCGCTGACCCTGTTCCGCGCCCATCTGGGGCTGCACACCGAGGACGTCGTACGGGACGCGGAGACCGCTCTGGCCGAGCCGCTGCCCGAAGGGCTTCTGGAGTGCGGCCAGTTCAGCTTCCTGGGGCGCGGCTGGACGGTCGGGCTCGCCAACGAGGCGGCGCTGAAGATGAAGGAGGCGTCCCTGTCCTGGACCGAGTCGTATCCGGCGATGGAGTACCGGCACGGGCCCATCAGCATCGCCACGGCCGGGACGGCGACCTGGATGTTCGGCACCGCTCCGGAGGGGCTGCGGGAACAGGTGCTTGCGACCGGGGCCCGCTGGGTGGAGAGCGGACTGGACCCGCTGGCCGACCTGGTCCGGGTGCAGCGGCTGGCGATCGCCCGCGCGGCGGCCCGTGGCCTCGACCCCGACCTGCCGCGCCATCTGACCCGGTCGGTGGTGCTGGACGCGGCCGACGGAGCCTGAAGGCCGTCATGGCACGCCGCGCACCGGGCCGACGAGCGGTCCGGTGCGCGGCGGGGTGAGCGTGGAGGTCAGGCCTCCTCTTCGAAGTGGGCGTCCAGCGCCGCGTCGAGCTCGGCCGTCCACACCTTGAGGTCGCTCCGGGCCCCGGCCTCGACCTCGGCGTTGAACCAGCGGCGGTTCGACAGGTGGACCGTCACGGTGAACCGGCGTCCGAAGCGGCCGGTCCTGACCTCGACCGCGCCGATCTCGACCCAGTCGAACTCCGCCTCCTGGTCGTCGAGCCGGAAGCGGACACCTTCGGCGTCCACTCTGATGGACCCGCGCCGGTCGCTGACCTCGAAGACGGGGCCGTCCTCGCCATCGCCACTTCCGCTCGCCGCCTCGGCCTCGGCCTCGGGGGTGACTTCGGAGGCGGCCGCGTCGTCCGAGGTACCGGAACTCTCCGTGGCCGCGTCGCCGTCCTGGCTCGCGTCGCCGTCCTGGCTCGTGTCGCCGTGCTGGCTCGTGTCGCCGTCCCCGCTGTTGTCGCCGTCCGGCCTGGAACCGTCCACGACCCCGTCAGCCGCCTCCGTGGCGAGCGCCTCCGAGACCGTGACCTCCCCGGCCTCCTCAGCCTCCCCTGTCGTCTCCTCGGGCCGCTGGGACGTCTCCTCCTCCGCTTCCGGTTCCGCCTCCGTCCGCGCGGGGGCAGGGGCCGTCAGGCCGGGGATGTACGCCGGATCTGTGCCCGCGGCGAACTCTGGCTTGGTGTTCGAATCTATGCGCTGCTCCACGGCGGGCAGTATGGACGACGAACCTGTACGAGACCAGTCAACCGGGCCCCGACCGGCCTGTCGGCGGGTCGGGGCCCGGCCGTGACACCGCCGTACGGTGCATCCGGACCCGGCAGGCACCGGAAAACGGACGACGGGTGGTGCGGGTTCCGCCGAACCCGCACCACCCGTCACTTCTGTCCCTCTGTCACACACCCGTGCGCCAGCGGTCCCGCCTCGGGCAGGACTCAGTAGGCCCCGAAGACGTTGTCGATGGAGCCGTACTTGTCCGCGGCGTAGTTGCACGCGGCAGTGATGTTGGCGACCGGGTCGTAGCTGTCCGTCGACGTACCGTCCACGTGGTACGCCTGGAAGGTCGGGTCGATGACCTGCAGCAGGCCCTTGGACGGGATGCCCGCGGCGGCGTTCGAGTCCCAGTTGTTGATGGCCTGGGGGTCGCCCGCCGACTCGCGGATGATGTTGCGGTGGATGCCCTCGTAGCTACCGGGGATGCCGTGCTCGGCCATGACGGCGAGCGACTCCTGGATCCAGCCGTCGAGGTCGTCGGTGTACGAGACCGGCTCGGCGGCGGGCGTGCCCTCCGCGGCGAGGTTGGTGCTCGTACGCTCCGAGCGGTCGGCGCGGTCAGCGCTCTGCTCGGCACGGTCCGACGAAGCAGAGGCCTTGGATTCGGCCTTGGGGGCCTTGTCCGCCTTGTCGGCGGACTTGCTCTCGGCCTTGGCACCAATGGTCAGCTTCAGACCGGGGTGAATCAGGTCGGGGTTTCCGCCGACAGCCTTCTGGTTGTCCTCGTACAGGGCCTTCCAGCCACCGCTCACGGAATGCTCGCGGGCGATCTTTGCAAGAGTGTCACCCAAGATCACGGAATACGTACCGGACTCGGACTTCTGCGCGGCAATTCCCTTGCCGGTCGCGGCAGTCGACGTCGCCGCCTTTTCCACGGCGGCCGGCTGGGCCGGGGCTGCGAAGGCGCCGGTCGCACCGATCACAGGGAGGGCCAGGGCGGCTCCGCCCGTGCTCACGGCGATGATGCCGCGGGTGAGCGAACTGGCCCTGGAACGACGGTGCTTAGCGATTTCGGGCATGCTGAATTCCTCTCCGTCGCCTACGAAGTGAGCTGTCGGGTTCGAGCTGGAGATGCCCGGCCGCATACGAATGCGACTTCACCCCGAGCCGCTCCGGTAACCGGATCGGCGCTTACTTGGGTCCCCCGCTCCTGCCGTACGAGAAGTAGTCGGGTAACCGGACGGCGGCAGGATTCGGCGTTCCGCCCGGAGTGATGGCGACCGTAGGCGAGAAATAGGGAAAGGAACAAGCCTGGCGCGGTGATCACAATTCATCCGCAAGATCAATTCTCGGGAATTCATGTAATCCACCCCACACGGCGCCACCCATTCCTCTTGGCGCAGAAGGGAACCGACCGCCGAGCTGCTGCGTCCGGAGCGCATGAGGTGACGCTGGTCACGGAGTCCGATTCGGGCGATTTGCTCCCGAGCGAAGGCCCCAGGTCACACGAAATGGCCTTTTATGGATTACGGGATCAATTTCTAAAACTAACTCAAAACGGGCATACGACTCATGAATGACGCCTTCGGGCATACCGAGAGCGTTCGCGTGGAACCGATCCGCCCATGACGCAAAACCCTCGCCCCTCGGCCCCTCGGATCACCGTTCTGCCCGTCCAGCCCGGGGACCCGCCCTTCCGGGTCGTGGAGATCGACGGCGAGGTGATCGGAAGCGCCACGGCCATGACGGACGTGCTCATCGCAGCCGCCGCGGCCGGCATCACGGTCCATGACCTCGACGACCCTGCGACCGTCCGATGGGTGGGTGGGGGCAAGCTCAGCTGGAAGCCGCACTGAGAGGAGGCGGCGGCGGGCCTGGGGCTTGCGGGCCGTCGGCCGGCACGAGAAGCCGGCCACCACGAAGTACAGCCACCGGACGAAGCGGCCACGACGAAAAGCGGTCCGGCGCGAGAACGCGCCGGACCGCCTCGGTTGTCCGCCCGGTGTCAGCCCTCGATCCGGATGGCCAACGCCGGACAGACGGCCGCGGCCTGCTGGACGTCCTCGGCCCGGGCCGAGGACGGTGCGGGGTTCAGCAGGACGGCTATCCCGTCGTCGTCCTGGTCGAACACGTCATCGGCGGCGACCACGCACTGCCCGGACGCCACGCACTTGTCCTGGTCCAGGGTCACTTTCATGAGCACTCCTTCGTCGTCGGTGTCGCTGCGTGGCGGGGGCGGGGGGTGCGGCGGTGAGAGGTCACCAGGCCACGGGCAGTTCGTGGACGCCGTAGACCGACCCGTCGTGCTTGAAGGGCAGGTCCTCGATGCGGGCGTCCAGCCGCAGGGTGGGGATACGGCGGTAGAGGGTGCTGTAGACGACCTGGAGCTCCAGACGGGCCAGCGGCTGGCCGACGCACTGATGGACGCCGAAGCCGAAGGCCACATGACGCCGTGCGTCGCGCCTGACGTCCAGCCGGTCAGGATCGGCGAAGACCTCGGGGTCACGGTTGCCGATGTCGTTCGGCACAACGATCCCCTCACCTGCCCGGATAACCTCGCCGGCGATCTCGATGTCCTCCAGAGCCACGCGGCGGCGCCCCGTGTGGGTGATGTTGAGATAGCGCAACAGCTCCTCGACGGCGCCGGCGACCACCTTGGGGTCCTCGGTCTCGCGCAGCAGGGCGAGCTGATCGGGGTGTTCGAGCAGGGCGAGGGTACCCAGAGCGATCATGTTCGCCGTGGTCTCGTGACCGGCGAGCAGCAGGAGTACGCCCATCTCCGCCGCTTCCCGGCGGGACAGCTCTCCGGCCCCGACCCGGGTACCGAGCCCCGACAGGAGGTCGTCCGCGGGCCGGGCGATCTTGTGCCCCATCAGCTCGTCCAGATAGCCGATCAGATTGTCGTGGGCCGCGGCCCGCACCTCGGGGTCCGCTGTGCGGCGGATGAGAGTGCCGCTGTTCTGCTGGAAGAAGTCGTGGTCGGAGTAGGGCACTCCGAGCAGTTCGCAGATGACGAGTGAAGGGACCGGTAGGGCGAACGCCTGGACGAGGTCGGCCCTCGGGGGCCCGGCCAGCATGGTGTCGATCAGCCCGTCCACGATCTTCTGAACGGCGGGGCGCATCGCCTCGACCCGCTTGATCGTGAAAGGAGCTGTCACCATCCGCCGCTGACGCGCGTGTTCAGGGTCATCCATGAGGATGAAGCTGAAGCTCGCCCCTCTCACCGGCGCCTGACTGGGATAACCGGGCCGGGTGATGTCGGCGCTGACCCTCGGGTCGGAGAGGAGGGTGCGCTGATCCGCGTAACGGGTCACCAGCCAGGGCGTGCTCCCGTCCCACAGGCGGACCTTCCTGAGCGGCCCCTGTTCCTGCTCGGCCTTCAGGCCGGGCGGCGGGTCGAAGGGACAGCCCGCCGCCCTGTCCATCGGGAATTCCACAGCAGAGGGCACGGGCGCCCCGTCCGTGCGTGCGGTACTGGTGGTGGTCATCGGTTCCTCACTTCGTCGTGCGGTGGGGGACGAACCAGGCGGACAGGGAGGGGCCGTCAGCGGCAGGCCGTGACGGGTGCCGTCCAGAGCCCGACGACGGCGTCTATCAGACCGGTGGCGGTGTCATGCCAGTTCGCGCGAGGCGTCGAGGAGTTGTCGGCGAGTGCGCGTTCACGCTCCGCACAGGTGTGGATGATCAGGTTGCGCGACATGACGGCCCGCTCGACGTGAACGTCGGCCGGCAGGTCGGGGAGGCACCGGTTCAGCCCTTCGAGCACCTGCAGCGTGGGCGGACAGGCGAGCGACTCCTCGGCCATGATGTCCCGCAGCGCCGGATCGGTCATGGCTTGGGCGCAGAACCGTGCGAACCAGGTAGGGCTGCCGAGTCCGGCCAGATGTTCGGTGGTGGGCCGCACCAGGCAGCCCACCCACTCCCCTATGTCCGTGGGGTCTTCGACTCCGGCCAGCAGACGGGCGCGGGCCTCCTCGATCTGCCGGCTGTGCTTACGGGCGATGGCGCGCACCAGGTCGGCCTTCGTACCGAAGTGATAGCCGACCGCCGCGTTGTTGCCCTGCTGTGCGGCCTCGCTGACCCGGCGGTTGGACACCGCGTAGACGCCTCGCTCGGCGAACAGCCGCTCCGCCGCGTTCAGGATCAGTTCCCTGGTCCCGCCGGCCTGTTCGGTCCGCACCATCGGTTCCATCCGGCTTCTCCCCGGTAGAGCGCGTCCTGGAGCGTCCAGGAGAATCCAGCACCGCTGAGTCGGTCAAGCGACTGCTTTAAAGATGGCCGAGATGGGTGCAGGGCGACCGCAGGGTGGCCTGCGGCGGAAGATTCGCCTCCGCTCCCAGCCGCCCCGCATGGCCTGAGGCCCCCGGGAGCCGGGCGGTACCACTCCGGCGCCTGCCTGGAATTGGCGCAAAGGCACCGGGGCAGACAGCCTCACCCGAGGTATCCAGAAGAGTCGACCAGCACCCAGCATCTGCGAGCTGAAAGGGCAATAAAGCTTGCAACTGCGAGCCAGAAATGACTATCATGCGGCACATGCAGACCTACACCATCGGGCAGGCGGCGCGCCTTCTCGGCGTGAGCCCGGACACCGCCCGCCGCTGGGCCGATGCCGGGCGGGTCAGGACCCATCGCGACGAGAGCGGACGCCGCCTCATCGACGGCCGCGATCTGGCCGCGTTCTCCACCGAGCTCGCCCAGGCAGGACCGGGCGAGGAACCGACCCCCTACACCTCGGCGCGCAACGCTTTCCCTGGCATCGTCACCGCGGTGAAGCTGGGTGATGTGGCCGCCCAGGTCGAGATCCAGGCCGGCCCGCACCGACTCGTCTCGCTGCTGACCCGGGAAGCCGTGGAGGAGCTGGGACTCGAGGTCGGCACGCAGGCCACGGCCCGCGTGAAGTCGACCAGCGTCCACATCGACCGCACCTGACGCGGCGCCCGCCCGCGGCTCGCCGACAGGCCACACTCACCCGTCAGTCCATCAGCCCGGCGGCGACGGCGGCCCCCAGTTCCCAGCACGCCTCGGTGTCGGCCTTGCCCGGCTCCCCGGTGACGGTCACCGCGTCGGCCGCGCGGCGCCATCCCAGGCCCGTCGTGATCGTCTCGATGCCCCGTACGGCGCCGGTGACGTCGCTGCCGCCGTGCACGTAGTAACCGAAGGGACGGCCCGACGTCTCGTCCAGGCACGGATAGTAGACCTGGTCGAAGAAGTGCTTCAGAGCGCCGGACATGTACCCGAGGTTCGCCGGCGTGCCGAGCAGATAGCCGTCGGCCGCCAGCACATCGGACGCCGTGGCGGAGAGTGCCGCCCGCCGCACGACCCGGACACCTTCGATGCCCTCCGTCGTCGCACCGGAGACCACCGCTTCGAACAGCGCCTGGCAGTTGGGCGAGGGGGTGTGATGGACGATCAGCAAAGTGGCCACGCCTTCGAACCTACCCGCTCGCCGTCCCCGCCTCAGCCGGCGGCGCGGAAGCCCCGCAGGCGGAGGCTGTTGCCGACGACGAAGACCGAGGAGAAGGCCATGGCCGCTCCGGCGATCATGGGGCTGAGCAGACCGGCCGCGGCGAGCGGGATGGCCGCCACGTTGTAGGCGAAGGCCCAGAACAGATTCGAGCGGATCGTGCCCAGCGTCCTGCGGGAGAGGCGGATCGCGTCGGCGGCCACCCGAAGGTCCCCGCGTACGAGCGTCAGGTCGCCGGCCTCGATGGCGGCATCCGTGCCCGTCCCCATGGACAGGCCCAGGTCGGCCTGGGCGAGCGCCGCGGCGTCGTTGACCCCGTCGCCGACCATGGCGACGCTGCGCCCTTCCGCCTGGAGCTTCCGTACGACCTCGGCCTTGTCCTGCGGCATGACCTCGGCGATGACCTCTTCGATACCGACCTCGGACGCGACCGATGTGGCGACCGCCTTGTTGTCGCCGGTCAGCAGGACGGGGGTCAGACCGAGGGCGCGCAGCCGCCGGACCGCTTCCGCACTGGTCTCCTTGACCGCGTCGGCGACCTCCAGGACCGCGCGCGCCTCGCCGTCCCAGGCCACCGCGATCACGGTCCGCCCCTCCTTCTCCGCCGACTCCTTGGCGTACCTGAGCTCTTCGGGAAGTTCGATGGACCACTCGGCCAGCAGCTTCTCGCGGCCGGCGAGGACCGCGTGGCCCTCGACGACGCCCTGGACACCGAGCCCCGGGACGTTGGCGAAGTCCTCGGGGGCGGGCAGCGCGCCGACCTTCACGGCGGCGCCTTCGGCTACGGCCCGGGCGATCGGATGTTCGGAGGAGTGCTCCAGTGCGCCCGCGAGGCGCAGCACCTCGGCCTCGTCCGTGGACCCTGCGGCGTGGACCTTCAGCAGCGCCATACGGCCTGTGGTGACGGTACCGGTCTTGTCGAGGAGGATCGTGTCGACCCGGCGGGTGGTCTCCAGGACCTCCGGCCCCTTGATCAGGATGCCGAGCTGGGCACCCCGCCCGGTGCCGACCATCAGCGCGGTGGGCGTGGCCAGGCCCAGGGCACAGGGGCAGGCGATGATCAGTACGGCGACTGCCGCGGTGAAGGCCGCGGTGAGTCCGGCGCCCGAACCGAGCCAGAAGCCGAGTGTCGCGAGCGCGAGCCCGATGACGACCGGTACGAACACCGCGGAGATCCTGTCGGCCAGGCGCTGTGCGGCGGCCTTGCCGTTCTGGGCCTCCTCGACGAGCGTGGCCATCCGGGCCAGCTGGGTGTCGGCGCCGACCCGGGTGGCCTCGACGACCAGGCGGCCGCCCGCGTTGAGGGTCGCCCCGGTGACGGAGTCTCCGACGGAGACCTCGACGGGCACCGATTCGCCGGTGAGCATCGAGACGTCGACCGCGGAGGAGCCCTCGACCACTGTCCCGTCCGTGGCGATCTTCTCGCCGGGGCGGACCAGGAAGCGGTCCCCCACGCTCAGATCGGCCGTAGGCAGAGTGATCTCGCGGCCGTCACGCAGCACGGTGACTTGCTTGGCGCCCAGCTCCATGAGCGCCCTGAGGGCCGCGCCCGCCTTCCGCTTCGAGCGGGCCTCGAAATACCGGCCGGCCAGGATGAAGGCCGTGACACCGGCTGCGGCCTCCAGATAGATGTTCCCCGCCCCGTCACTGCGGGAGATCGTGAATTCGAAGGGATGCGTCATGCCCGGCATCCCCGCCGTTCCGAAGAAGAGCGCCCACAGCGACCACAGGAACGCGGCCGACGTGCCGACCGAGATCAGGGTGTCCATGGTGGCCGCGCCGTGCCGGACATTGGTCCAGGCGGCGCGGTGGAAGGGCCAGGCCGCGTAGGTGACGACGGGGGCGGCCAGCGTGAGGGAGAGCCACTGCCAGTACTCGAACTGGAGGGCCGGGATCATCGCCATCGCGATGACCGGCGCGGCGAGCAGGACAGCGGTGACGAGCCGCTGGCGCAAGGGCCGCAGCTCGTCGTCGGCACGCTCGTCCTCGCTGCGGTCACGGGTGGATGCGCCGGTGGTACCGGGCTCGGGCCGGGGTGGCGCCGGCGGCTGCGCGGTGTAGCCCGTGGCCTCGACCGTGGCGATCAGTTCGTCGACGGAGACGTCCTCGGCGAAGTCGACCCTGGCCTTCTCCGTCGCGTAGTTGACCGTGGCCTCCACGCCGTCCATACGGTTGAGCTTCTTCTCTACCCGCGCCGCGCACGACGCGCAGGTCATGCCGCCGATCGCGAGCTCGACCCGGGTGGCACCGGGAGTGGCTGGAGTCATTTCCCCGCTCCTCGTCCGTATAGGACCTCGCATATCCGTATACCCCTCAAGGGTATCTCTTCCTATGCCCAGGTATACCCCCCTCCCGTATGAGTGGCAAGTCTCGGCAGCATGTGGTCACAGATACCCCTGCGGGGTATTGATTCGAGAAACGTCGGGAGCACCATGAATCCCGCCACGAAGATCCCCGCCTTCACCCCGGCCACGCGGAGAGCGCCCCGTCGCACACCGAATCGCCTCATGGGACCTCGTCACCTACCGTCATCCGCATCCCACCCGGGCTGCCGCAGGGAGATCGCGTATCCGTCGACCGTGGCCGTCGGGGCGGGTTTCGGGAGCTCCGCCGCCTCGTACGGACCGGACACGGGCAGGTCCGCGCCCAGGGGAAGGTCAGGGGCGCCGGTGGCGGCGGGCCTGAAGCCGGCGAAGATGCGGTGGTCGCCCGCTGCGGGCAGCTCGACCGGGGTGCTCCGCGTGCCGTGAGCGGCGACCGGCCCCCGGCCGTCGGATCCCCGGCCGTCGCGTCCCGCCGTCGCGTCCCCGACCGTCGTGTCCCCGACCGTCGTGTCCCCGACCGTCGTGTCCCCGGCTACAGCGAGGTGAGGCGGGCCAGCGTCTGCTCCAGTTCCTCGCGCAGCACACGACCGGCCGCCTCACCGTCCCCCCGTACGACGGCGTCCACCAGCGCGGCATGGCCCTCGTCACCGTGGTTCGGATCCCCGGAGCGCAGGCCGAGTAGTTCGAGCATGTCGATCAGCCCCTTGCGCAGCGTGGGGACGAATTCGGTGAACAGCGCGGAGAGCACCGGGTTGTGTGCGGCTGCCACCACGGCGGCGTGCAGGGCGATGTCCGCGTCGACGAACTCCGCGTCGCCCGCGTTCGCGGCGGCACGGCGTCCGGCCAGAGCCCTGGCGAGGCCGACGAGGTCACCCTCCGTCCGCCGCCGCGCGGCCAGTCGCGCGGCTTCGACCTCGATGCTGATCCGGACCTCGTAGACGTCGGTGACGGCCGCACGGCGCAACCGCGTGGCCCAGTCCTCCTCGGGCTCGGCCGCGATGACGAAGACACCCGCCCCCTGTCGCGCCTGCACCAGCCCCGCCCCGGCGAGTGCGCGCAGCGCCTCACGGACCGTGGAACGCCCGACTCCGAGGTCCGCGGCGAGCGTCGTCTCGCCGGGGAGTTTCGTCCCCACGGGCCAGGCGCCTCCGGTGATCTGCTCGCGCAGATACTCGGTGGCCTGCTCGACCAGGGGCGATGGTCTCAGGGGTCCCAGCGGCATATGAGTCACTTCCCGATCACACCTCAGGTTGTCTGAGGAGTTTGTTGAAGCTACTGTACCCGGCATGCCGCTGCACGAGCTCCTTCTCCTCGTCCGCCGCTGCGGGGCCTGACACGACCGACCGGCCCCCCGCAGCGGGTGTCGGGCTGCGCCGGTCGCTCCACGGCCGACCGAAAGCGTTCTCCGCGATGACTTCCTCCCCAGGCGCCCCCGCCTCCTCCGGGCCCCCGGCGTTTCCCACCCTGCGCACGCCGTCCGGCGTCCTCCCGGCGGACGCACCGCCGTGGAACCCCCAGCGCCCGAGCGCGATGCCGTACCACCGCTACCGCTCCGCCCACGACCGGGTGGCACTGCCCCTGACGGGCCGCACCTGGCCCTCACGCCGGCTCGAACGAGCCCCCCTGTGGGTGCCGGTCGACCTCCGGGACGGCAATCAGGCACTGGCCGAGCCCATGGACACCGAGCGCAAGCGCCGCCTGTTCGATCTGCTGGTCACCATGGGCTTCAAGGAGATCGAGGTCGGTTACCCGTCCGCCAGCCGGACCGACTTCGACTTCGTCCGCCACCTCGCCGAGAGTGGTGCGGTGCCCGACGACGTGACGATCTCGGTGTTCACCCCGGCCCGTCAGGACCTGATCGACCGGACCATCGACTCCGTGGCAGGCCTCCCCCGCACCCTCGTGCACCTCTACACCGCCACCGCACCCGTGTGGCGGGACGTCGTCCTGGGGCGCTCCCGCGCCCAGGTGCACGCGATGATCCATGAGGCGGCGACGCATCTGTTGCGGCGGGCGGAGGAACGACCGGGTGCGGACATCCGGTTCGAGTTCTCACCCGAGGTCTTCAACCTCACCGAACCGGACTTCGTCCTGGAGATCTGCGACGGTCTCACCGAGCTGTGGGAGGCGGGTCCGGACCGCCCGGTGATCCACAACCTGCCGGCCACCGTGGAGATCGCCACCCCTACCGTGTACGCCGACCAGATCGAGTACATGCACCGCCATCTGGCGCGCCGCGATTCCGTGATCCTCTCCGTACACCCCCACAACGACCGGGGCACCGGCGTCGCCTGCGCCGAGCTCGCCGTACTGGCGGGCGCCCAGCGGGTGGAGGGCTGCCTGTTCGGCAACGGCGAGCGCACGGGTAACGTCGACCTCGTGACGCTGGCCCTCAACCTGTACGCGCAGGGCATCGATCCGATGATCGACTTCTCCGACATCGACACGGTCCGCGACGTCGTGGAGCACTGCAACCGGCTGCCGGTCCACCCCCGGCACCCCTACGGGGGCGAGCTCGTCCACACCGCCTTCTCGGGCACCCACCAGGACGCCATCGCCAAGGGCATGGCCCACCACGCGCGGCGGGCCGCCGAGTCCGGGACGAGCGCCGGGGAAGCCCCCTGGGAGGTGCCGTACCTGCCGATCGACCCGGGCGACATCGGCCGTACGTACGAGGAGGTCATCCGCATCAACTCCCAGTCCGGCAAGGGAGGCATCGCCCATCTGCTCCGCACCCACCACGGCCTTGACCTGCCGCAGGCGATGCGCCCGGACTTCTCGCGCACGGTGCAGCACGTCACGGACAGCACCGGGCGCGAGCTGTCCCACAAGGAGCTGTGGGACCTCTTCCGCGCCACCTACCTCGCCCCCGCCCACGACGGCACCCTGACGCTGGAGTCCTGGAGCACTTCGGAAACCGGCCCCGGCGAGCACGCGTTCACCTGCGAACTGCGCACCGCCGGGCACGTCCGCTCCTGCCGCGGCACCGGAAACGGCCCGCTGTCCGCCCTCACGGACGCATTGCGTTCGGCGGGTGTCACGGTCGACGTCCTGGGCTACGCCGAACACTCCACCACCACCGGCCCCGGCAGCCCCGCCGTCGCCTACGCACAGTGCCGTACGGACGGGGTCACCCGCTGGGGATCCGGCTGGGACACCTCGGTCCTGGCCGCCTCCGTCCACGCCGTCATGGCCGCAGTCAACCGTGCAGGAGCACAATCCCGATGATGACCGACACACCCCCGGTACTCCGCGTCCGCGACGTCGACCTCGTGCGCGACGGAAGCCACATCCTGAGCGAGGTGTCCCTGACCGTACGGGCCGGCGAGCACTGGGCGCTGCTCGGCTCGAACGGCGCCGGCAAGAGCACGCTGCTCAGCCTCCTCGGAGCGCTCGCGCACCCCACCCGCGGCACGGTGGAGGTCCTGGGACACGAGCTGGGCCGGGTCGATCTGCGTCAGCTGCGTACGTACGTCGGCCATGTCGACCCGCGCCATGCGCTGCGCTCGCCGCTGAAGGTCCGAGACGTCGTCCTGACGGGCCTGACCAACAGCATCGAGCCCCTGCCGCGTTGGAGGCCCACGCCGGAGCAGGTGGAGCTGGCCGACACTCTCACCGGTCTGCTCGGCCTCGCCGGGCGTCGCGAGGCACGTTGGCCGACCCTGTCACAGGGTGAGCGGGGGCGCGCCCTGATCGCGCGGGCACTCATGCCGCGGCCACAGCTGCTGCTCCTGGACGAACCGGCGACAGGGCTGGACGTCGCAGGACGTGAGCAGCTGATCGAGCGGATAGATACGCTTCAGCAGAGCTCACCGGAGCTCGCCTCGGTCCTGGTCACGCACCATCTGGAGGAGCTCCCTCCGGGTACGACGCATGTGATGCTGCTGCGTGACGGCCGGTGCCTGGCAGCGGGCCCCGTCGACGAGGTGCTGACCAGCGATCAGATCAGCAAGTGCTTCGACCACCCGGTCCACCTCAGCCGCTTCGATGGCCGGTGGAGCGTACGGACGAGCCGCCGGCCCCGCTGAGGGAGCCCTACCGCACCAGGCAGGGCCGCTTGGCGTCGAACGTCCAGCCCGGTACGAGGTACCGCATGGCCTCGGCGTCGTCCCGCGCCCCCAGGGCCTGCTTCCGGTAGAGCTCATGGGCCGCGAGGAGGCGGTCCATGTCGAGCTCGACGCCCAGGCCGGGGGCGTCGGGCACGACGATCTCACCGTCGGCGATGCGCGGCGGGTCGACGGTGAGCCGCTCCAGGCCCTCCTGCCAGATCCAGTGCGTGTCCAGGGCGTTGTACGCGCCCGGAGCCGCGGCACCACAGTGCGTGATCATCGCCAGTGAGATGTCGAAGTGGTTGTTGGAGTGGCAGCCCCAGGTCAGACCCATCGCATCGCACAGCTGCGCCACGCGCACGGACCCCTGCATGGTCCAGAAGTGCGGGTCGGCCAGCGGTATGGACACCGACTGGAGGGCCAGTGCGTGGGTCAGCTGGCGCCAGTCGGTGGCGATCATGTTGGTCGCGGTCGGCAGGCCCGTGGCGCGGCGGAACTCGGCGAGGATCTCGCGCCCCGAGTAGCCGTCCTCGGCCCCGCAGGGGTCCTCGGCGTACGCGAGGGTGTCCACCAGCGGGGCGCACAGCTCGACCGCCTCGTGCAGGGACCACGCGCCGTTCGGGTCGAGGGTGATCCGGGCCTCGGGAAAGCGTTCCTTCAGCGCGCGCACGGCCCGGACCTCCTCGGCACCGGGCAGGACCCCGCCCTTGAGCTTGAAGTCCTGGAAGCCGTAGAGGTCGTGGGCGGCCTCGGCCTGGCGGACGATCGCCCCGGGAGTGAGTGCCTCCTCGTGCCGGATGCGGTGCCACTCGACGTCGGCGCCCGGTTCGCGGACGTACTCCAGGTCGGTACGGCCGGGATCGCCGACGTAGAAGAGATAGCCCAGCACCCGCACGGAGTCCCGCTGCTGCCCGTCGCCGAGCAGCGCCGCGACCGGTACGTCGAGGTGCTGGCCCAGCAGGTCGAGCAGCGCCGACTCGACGGCGGTGACCGCGTGCACGGTGGTCCGCAGGTCGAAGGTCTGGGCACCGCGCCCGCCCGAGTCGCGGTCCGAGAACCGGCTCCCGATCTCGCGCAGCACACGCTTGTGGTCGCCCACCTTCGCACCGACGACCAGCGGCTCGGCATCCCGCAGTGTCCGGGTGATCGCCTCGCCTCCGGGCACCTCCCCCAGTCCCGTACGGCCTTCGGAGTCCTTGAGGACGACGATGTTGCGGGTGAAGAAGGGGCCGTGGGCGCCCGAGAGGTTCAGTTCCATGCAGTCGCGGCCCGCGACGGGATAGACGGCGAAATGGGTGATGGCGGGCTGACTCAAGTCTCATCTCCATACGCAGATGATGTACATGTATGAGAACGGAGATTAGACGTGTGAACGCGATGCGGTCAATGGGCGTGCCGGCCCGGCCAGTACGTGGCCGGGCCGTGAACGGTACGGGCGGTGGCGGCCACGCCGGGGCGGCTCAGAACGGATAGCGCTCGATGTCGGCCTGCGCGGTGATCCACTGCATCTCGGAGAAGGTGTCCGCACTCGCCCTGCCCCCGAAGCGGCCCCTGTCCCGGATGCCTTGGTGCCACCGAAGGGGGCGACCGCCTCGTCGTCCACGGTCTGGTCGTTGATGTGCACCGCACCCGAGTCGATCCGGTCGGCGAGCTCCCACGCGGCGAAGGCGTCGCCCGTGAGGATCGACACGGACAGTCCGTACTCGGAGGCGTTGATGAGGTCGATCGCCTCGTCGACGGTCTCGTACGCGACGACAGGAGCGACCGGGCCGAACACCTCCTCGGCGAACGCCGGGGAATCCAGGGGGACGCCGGTCAGGACGGTGGGCCGGTAGAACAGGCCGTCATAGGTGCCGCCTGCGGCGAGTTCGGCACCCTGCTCGACCGTGCGCGGCAGGACCAGGAGGGCGTTGTTGCCGCCCAGCTCCAGATGGACCTTCTTCAGCAGAGGGGCGGCGGCCGTACCGATGGCGCGGCCCGCCGGGGTGGAACCGGTGAACGAGATGCAGGGCACGTCCGGATGTGCGACCAGGGCCTCGCCGACGTCGGCTCCGCCCGGCAGGACATGCAGCAGCCCGGCGGGCAGTCCGGCCTCGGCCAGCAGCTCGGCACGGGCGAGCCCGCCTGACACCGGGGTACGCGGATCGGGCTTGAGGACCACAGCGTTACCCGCGACCGCGCCTTGCCCTGTCCGGAACCGGCTTCCGGGACGAGCCACCGCACGATGCGGTCCGGATCCCTGGTGAGCAGGGCGGACGCGTCGATGAAGACCTGGGCCCGCTCGGCGTAGCCGAGCTTCGCCCAGGAGCGCTGCGCCGTCCTCGCCGCGGCGACCGAGGTGTCGACGTCCTCGGCCGTGGCCGCGCCCACGGTCACGACGACCTCACCCGTCGCGGGGGACCGTCCCCTCCAGGGCCGGGGCGGGCGACCTGCCGGCTCCGGGGCCGGGACGGGCCGACCTGCCCCACCCCGGGGTGCACGGAGAGCGGGGGCCGTCGGATGCGACGGCCCCCGCTCCCGGGCGATCGTGAGCCCGGCATGATGCGGACGAGAGGTCCTAGCAGCTGCCGTCCGACACCTTCAGGCCCTTGTCGGCGCCGGCCGTCTCCTCCACGATGCTCGGTACGCAGCTCGCGTCGTCGAGGCTGTAGGAGTAAGGGATGCTGACGGTGGTGTTGGACTCCGGGTCAGGTCCGGCGGGGTTGTTGTCGCTGCCGGGCGTTGACCAGGTCACGTTGTCGAAGGTGTTGCCGCTGACCTGCCAGTATCCGGCCTCGTCGGTGTAGAACGTGCCCAGGACGTCCTTCGAGTCCTCGAAGTAGTTGTTGTCCACCTTGGCACTCGCGCCGGCCCGGGAGTTGATACCGGACTTGGTGAGGTTGACGTAGTGGTTGTTGTAGATGTGCGCGATGCCACCGCGCAGCAGGGGTGCGCGCGAGTCGATGTTCTCGTACAGGTTGTGATGGAAGGTGACGTAGCCGTTCGAGACGTCGGACTCGCTGGATCCGATGAGGCCACCACGGCCCGAGTTGCGCAGGGTGCTGTACGACAGCGTGACGTACTGGGTGTTGTTCTTCATGTCGAAGAGCCCGTCGAACCCCTCCGACTCACCGCCCGACGCCTCCAGGGTGGTGTGGTCGACCCAGATGTTGCGGACGTCCTTCTCCATGCCGATGGCGTCGCCGCCGTTGGACGTGGGCGAGCCGGACTTCTTGACGTTCTTGACGGTCACGTTCTGGATGATGATGTTGCTGGACTCGCGGACGTGGATGCCCAGTTGATCGAAGACAGCGCCACTGCCGACGCCGACGAGTGTGACGTTGCTGATCTGCTTGAGCTCGATCACACTGTCCGCGGTGTTGCAGCTGTCGCCCGACACCTTCGAGGTGTTGCCGTGGTTGATGGTGCCCTCGACCTCGATGGTGATCGGGGTACTGCTGTCGGCGCGACCGCACAGGGCCTCGTGGATCTCGGTGCCTGTGGTGGCCCTCACCGTCTCTCCTCCGGCCCCGCCGGTGGTTCCGCCGTTCTGAGTCGCGAAGCCGGTGGCACTGCCGGTCGCGGCCGACGCCTCGGGCATCGACAGCACCACACCGGTCGCGGCCGCCAGGGCCAGAGTGGCCAGCGCGGCGTTGAGTCGCAGTGCGACTGGTCGTCTCATGTTCGTGTCCCCATTCGTCTTCACGTGCTGGGTGTCGCCGCGGTCGCAACGGCGGACCTCCGGAGACTGCCGGTCGTCACCGGGCAGCCCTCGTCGGCCAGTTGTGCGGGTGCCTGCGCCGGACCGGTGGCGGCTCGTGCGCATGCGTCGCGACAGCCGTCGCCACACACGCCTCCACCGGACGGGACCCAGGAGGGGAAAGCGCTTTCTGCCGGTGACCCTAGAGCGCCCACCGGCAAGTTGACAAGGTTCATGACATTTACTGGATCCGTTCGGGACCGACCAGGCCCCCATCCCAACCGCCCTATATCCGCAGGCAGTTGGGGTGGACGTGGGCCGAAGGACCCCGTTCCGAAAAAAGGTGTGGCTATCCGTACGGGGCCCGGGCTACGCTCCCGCCGATGACTCTTCGATGTGTTGACAGATTGGGGGTCCCGTCCGCGCAAGGTGAGTGCTGATGCTCACCGGAACCGCGTTCGAGGATTCCCGCCTTTCCTTCTGGCTGCGCGTGCGCGAGATCGCCGTGCCGCCCCTCATGATCGAGACCGCGACGGCCCGGCGTACCGCCGGCGACTGGGCGGGCGCGTGTGCCGCCGCCGGATTCGACGTCGATCTCGACCTGCGTACCGTCGGGCGGCTGTACGGCAAGGACCTGGCCTCCCGCCTCCGGGCCGACCTGCGCCGGCTCGCGCCCGACCTGCTGCGATGGCACATGCCCAGGACCGCACCCGACGGCTTTCTGCGGCCCGGCACGTCCGTGACGCTCGTCCGGTACGACGAGCCCGGGCGCACCCGCCCGGTGCATCTGGTCGCGCGCACCGCTCCCGCGTGGGCTGAGGGCGGACAGCGGATCAGCCTCGCGCTGTGGGACGGGTACGGGCGTGAGACATGGCCACCCGGCTACCGGACACCTGACCGTCGTTTCCGTCTCGATCTGCACCGCCATCTGTGGGACGCGAGCCGCAGCGGCGAACTCCTCGTGCGTGCCGGGGCAGGCGGACCTGGAGGCCCCTCCGGACCGTCCGGACCGTCCGGACCGCAGTGGGCCTCGTCCCTGCCGGACGCGGGACCGTACGCAGTCGACCGGTGGGCCGCCGAGGCGGCGCTGCTGCTGGGAGCGCAGGGGCACGACGATGGGGGCCGTGTCGCGGTGCGGCTCGGGGCCCGACGCCGTCTCCTCCTGCGCGTGCGAGCGTTCCCGGGTGCTTCCGTGGACACAGACCGATCCACCGAGGTGCTGTCGGCCGAGGTCGTACGCGCGGGTTCCTGTGCCGGACTTCCTGTACTGCCCGATGCCGCCACCTGGGTTCTGCCCGACCTGGAGCTGCTGCGTGACGGTTGGATCGCATCCGACGGGCTGCACCCTCTGGTCGCGGCTGCTCTGGAGCCCACAGGACCACGGACCACGTCCGTCGCCCCCGGGGCGGACGCCGGCAGCCCTGCCGCGCCGCGCGTCGTCGACTGCCGGGGCGCCCGGCATCGGATCGCCCCGATGGACGGGGTGTTGGTGGCGCTGGACCACGATCCCGCCGAGCTCCGGCGGGAGGAACTGCTCGCCGCGCTCACCGGCACGCCTCTCCCCTGCCTCCAGGTCATCGACGCGACGCATCGCAGGCCGGACTGGATCACCGATGTCCGTGAACAGCTGGCCCACGGGGATTCGGCAGGTGCGCTGGCCAGGGTCGAGAGCATGCTCGGTGCCGGGGCACGGCTCCGGGACGGCGATCTGCGCGACGCACTGCTCGAAGCCGCCCGACAGCGGGTCGGACACGGCCTGTTCAGGGCGGGGCTGACCGGGCCTGGCCCAGGCCGGGAGCCGCCCGTACCACCCTCCCGGCCCGCGACCCACCGCACCAGGCGCCGGCACGCGGCCGCCCGCTGACCTCGGGCCCCTTCCCGCACGCACCCCCCCGCGCGCCCGCGCCACCGGGCGCCCGACCGCCTTCGACGACCCCACAGGTGATGCCTCATGTCCACGTACGCCCCGCTCGACGAAACCCCGCTCGCGGCGGCCCCCCAGCCGGGGGATCCCACCCCTGCCTCCACTCCCCGGGCCTCCCGGATCGATGTGTCCGGCGCACTGCTCGCCCTGCTGCGCGACACCACCACCGCCCCACGCCCGGACCCGCAACTGGAGGCGCTGACCCTGGCCGTGGCGGCGGATCTGCCGGTGCTGCTGTGGGGCGAGCCCGGCATCGGCAAGACGGCCGCGCTCACCCAGCTCGCCGGCACCCTGGACCTGCCGCTGACCACGGTGATCGCCAGCGTGCACGAACCGTCGGACTTCTCCGGCCTTCCGGTCATCGGGGACGACCCGGCGTCGAACGGTGTCCCTATGGCACCGCCGGACTGGGCGGTCCGACTGGTGCGGGCGGGCCGCGGGCTGCTCTTCCTCGACGAACTGTCCACCGCCCCGCCTGCCGTGCAGGCGGCGCTGCTGCGCCTCGTGCTCGAACGCCGGGTCGGCTCCCTGCGGCTGCCGCCGGGAGTACGGATCGTGGCCGCCGCCAACCCCCGGTCCTCGGCGGCCGATGGCTGGGAGCTGAGTCCGCCGCTCGCCAACCGCTTCGTGCACCTGCAGTGGACCCACGACCCCGATGTCGTGGTGCGGGGCCTGGCCGGAGTCTGGCCGCGGGCCACGCTGCCGGTGCTCGACGCCGAACGGCTGCCCCAGGCCGTGGCGTTCGCGCGTCGCGCGGTGTGCGGGCTGCTGGGCGCACGGCCCGCCCTCGTGCACCGGCTGCCCTCGGGCGAGGCCGGACGCGGCGGAGCGTGGCCGTCACCGCGCAGCTGGGACATGGCGCTGTGTCTGACCGCCTTCGCGACTGCGGCCGGTGCGTCACGCGACGTCCTGTCCATGCTGGTCAGGGGGACCGTGGGGGACGGCCCCGGGCTGGAGTTCCTGGCCCACCTCGACAGGATGGACCTGCCCGATCCTGAGGTCCTGCTGGCCGACCCCGGGAGTGCGGAACTGCCGGAGCGCGGCGACCTGCGCCAGGCGGCGCTGGACGCGGTGGTCGCCGCGGTCCGCTCACGCCCGGGGAAGGACCGGTGGGACGCGGCCTGGGCGCTTCTGGCGAGAGCGGCGGAGACCGGGGCCCCGGACCTGCTGGTCGTCCCGGCGACGACGCTGGCGAGCCTGCGCCGCGACGACTGGGAGGTTCCGGCGTCCATCGAAGGGCTCAGCGGGGCCGTGGCCGTCTCCCAGCGGGCCGACCGCGCGAAGGTCCGGGCCATCGGCGTCACACGGGCGGGCCGGTGAACGAGCCCACCCGCGGCAGGACGCCGCTCCCCCGCGAGGTCGCCGAGAGCACCCTGGACACCGGGAAGCTGTTCGCGGCCCGTCTTCAGGCGGTGCGCGTACGCCCGTACCTGGCGACGGCCCTGTTCGCCCTGCACCCCGTGGAGTCCCGCGGCGTACCGACGATGGCCGTCGATCCGTACTGGCGGTGCTACGTGTCACCCGCCTTCGTGGACCGCACGTCCGTCGAGGAGTTGGCCGGCGTCTGGGTCCACGAGGTGTCGCACCTGCTGCGCGACCATCACGGACGCAGCGACCGGTACGCGCACCAGCATGCGCTGACCGGGCCTGCGGAGCGGCTGCGGTTGAACATCGCGGCCGACTGCGAGATCA
Organism: Streptomyces sp. NPDC048565; assembly: GCF_040650935.1. Lineage (NCBI taxonomy): Bacteria > Bacillati > Actinomycetota > Actinomycetes > Kitasatosporales > Streptomycetaceae > Streptomyces > Streptomyces sp. NPDC048565. The sequence continues at coordinate 194,445 of NZ_JBEZIH010000006.1, read as the reverse complement.
ACGACGACATCTTCGGCGATGGCCTGGTGACACCCGAGGGGGGCGTCCGCCCGGGGCTTCTGGGTCTGCGGGACGGCGAGTTGATGGAGGACTACCTCCGGCAGTTCCGGCTCGGGCCGCACACCGCCCACCTGGCGTGGCTGGAGTGCGGCAGCGGCGCGGACGGCCTCCCGCGCGCGTGGGACCTGGGCCCTGACGGGGCGCACGGCCTCAGCACACAGGAACGGGACGCGGTCCGCTTCCGGGTGGCTCGGGGCATCGTCGGCCGCCCGGGGAACGCGCCGGCCGGCTGGCGGCGCTGGGCCGAGGAGGCGTTCCACCCGCCCCAGCCCTGGCGGGAGTTGCTCGGAGCGGCGGTGCGAGCGGCGACATCCGCGCCGGGCACGGGCGAGGACTACGTGTACGGCAGGCCGGCGCGCCGTTCGGCGGCGGTCCCCGGCGCCGTGCTGCCGAGCCTGCGGCACAGGCCGACACGGGTCGTCGTGGTGATCGACACGTCGGGCTCGGTCAGCGACGCGGAGCTGGGCAGCGCGCTGCTCGAGGTGGCGGCGATCTCACGGGCCGTGGGCGGCCGCCGCGACCTCGTCGGCGTACTGCCGTGCGACGCGGCGGCCGGCCGGGTCCGCTCCCTGTGCGGCGGTACGGAGGGCGTCGAGCTGGTGGGCGGCGGCGGAACCGACCTGCGTACGGGCTTCGCCCGCGCCCTGGAATCCCGCCCGCGCCCGGACGTCGTGGTGATGCTGACCGACGGCCAGACACCGTGGCCGTCCCGGCGTCCGCCCTGCCGGACGGTGGTGGGCCTGTTCGGCCGCCACTCGGGGCGCTCGTCCTACGACGAGTCCGACCCCGAGTACGTCCCGGGCGGGCCACCGGCGTGGGCGCGGGTGGTGACGATCGGCTAAGGCCGATACCGGTGCTCAGCGTTTCTTCCGTGGGCCGGGGACGAAGGGGAATCGGGACTGGCCGTAGTGGTCGTCGATCATCCCGAGGCCGGTCTGGCAGATGCCGGTGTGGGTGAGGGCCACGTCCACTTCCAGTGGTCCCAGCGGCGCCGGCTCGTGCCCCCGGGGCTGGATGGGCCCTGCGGCGTGGTCGATGGTGCAGGCGAGAACGGTCATGGCGCCTCCATTTGGGGGCGGGGACTGAGGACGAGGGCGATCGCGACCTCGATGTGCCGAGGGCGGTCCTCGGGCGGGACGGCGAGGTGCTTGACGCCCGCGGCGACGGCGAACAACTGGTAGGCCAGCTCTTCGGCGGTCACACCCGGGGTGCGCCCTGGCGCTCCCTCATCGCTCAGGACGGCAGCGAGCGCGTCGACGACGAAGCGCTCCAGGTCCTGCAGGAGCGCTTCGCCAAGCGCGCTCGCCGCGGCGAGTAGTTCATTCACCGCTTCGCTGGTGGCGGTGGCCGCGGGTCCGTGCACTGCCGTCAATGCGCCCAGCAGCCGTTCGTGCGGGGGCAGTTCCGTCCGGCGGAGTTCCTGGGTGACGGCGGTCCGGGTTTGGGCGACGACACGTTGCAGGCAGGCGTGGAAGAGCTCCTGCTTGTTCTTGAAGTGCAGGTACAGCCCCTGGCGCGAGAGTCCGGCCGCTACGGCAATGTCGTCCATGGACGTCTTGCGCAGACCGAAGCGCAGGAAGACCGGAACCGCCGCGTCGGCGATCTCCTCGCTTCGGGACAGCTCCCGCTCGCCCCCGCCCCTCATGCACGCACCCGCTTTCCCTGTGCGAGCGGGGCGTAGTCCACGTTGGTCAAACCCACGCTGACCTCCCACAGTCGGCGGGCCAGGTCGGCGTCCTGGGCGCGCTTGGCAATGCGCCCGGCACCGACCGGGCCGCGGTGCTCATACATGTACGTGGGAGACCACAGGCTGCCGCCCGCCGCATACGGGTCGGTGGCAGCTCGGAGGATCGGACGGGCCCCGTGCAGCGTGGGCGTCCCCAGATACGGGTCGAGGACCTTGTCCATCAACCAGCCCTGCGTGCGCGAGAGGTTGCTCCTGGACCAGCCGGGGTGGGCGGTCGTGGCACGCACGTGGGCGCCCGCGGCGGCAAGAAGGTTCTGCAACTCCAGGGTGAACAGCACGTTGGCGAGCTTGCTCTGCCCGTACGCGGCCAGCGGCCGGTACTTGCGCCTCTCCCAGTTGAGGTCATCCAACTCGATCCGGCCGATGTGCTGACCGGTGCTGGTGACCGTGGTCACCCGCGAGTCAGGCGTAGCCAGCAGGGTGGGCAGTAGCTGGCCGGTGAGAGCGAAGTGCCCCAGATGGTTGACGCCGAACTGCATCTCGAAGCCCTGCTTCGTACGCGAGAAGGGCGGCGTCATGATGCCCGCGTTGTTCACCAGCACATCCAGGCGCCCATGACGGGCCTGGAAGCCGGCGGCGAACGCGGCCACCGAGCCCAGGTCCGCCAGGTCAAGTGCGGCGACCTCCACACTCCCGCGCGGACCGGCCGCCTCCACCTTCTCAGCCGCAGACGCGCCCCGCTCCTGGCTGCGGCAGGCCATCACGACATGCGCACCATGCGCAGACAATTCCCGCGCCACCTCAAAGCCGAGTCCCGAGTTCGCCCCGGTCACCACCGCTGTCCGGCCCACCAGGTCGGGGATCTGGCGTTCTGTCCAGTGCTCCATCGTCATCACACTCCCACGTTGAATATCAAGCTTGACGTAATAGGCCAACGTTGTCCAGTTAGACAAGTCGAATGCCCGAAGCCTGTCGGAGGGAGGCGCCTCGCGCCATCGGGCGAAGCTGGCACCGCCACCGCTACGTACGTCCTGCTAGCGTTCATGAGGGTTCGGGCCCCGCAGGCCATCAACGGGACCAAACGCAGCATCGGGTAACCGGCGGGCCCGTTCGGTCCGGCCTTCACCTTGGGGAACACCAACAGGTTCGCGGGCGCGTCTGGCAGCGCGATCCGGGTGCCGTCGATCGCGACCACCAACCTGCCCGCGAACCGTGTCACCTGTGTCGCGGTCACCGCTACGGGGCCTTTGACCAGGTCGAACAGTGCCTTGAGTGCCCAGTTGGACATTTTGCGTTTGATGACTCGCGGGTTGGACCGTAACCGTCGTGGTTCCAGGAGGCGTTCGGTGAATTCACGCAGGGTTCTGTGTTAGCGCCCGGGTGAGCCGGGCGGGGGAAAAGCCCGCCTGGCCGGTGGTCTGCCGGCGGACGACGCGCAAGGTGGGGATGAAGGACAGCCGGTCCGGATCCTCTCTCTCCTGCTGGGCGGCCCGGTGCATGAGGTCGCGCAGGGCGTGGTGCACCAGGAGGAACGCGAAGATCTCCTGCTCGACCCCGACCGGATCTTGATCTCATCCAGGGCCGTCCCGATCTCCCAACGCTCGGCGTAGAGCGCGGCCAGCTCTGTGGCCGGCGCGGTGACCGGGTCTGGTCGTCCCGTCCACCGACACCAGCCGCAGGCCCCGAAACCACGCTCCGGCGTCGCCGGGAGGGCCACGGGCCGGCAGACACGGGCGAACAACACATCGCCAGCACGAAATACATCACCACCCGTGCGGGAAGCAGACGTCGACTTCCTCAGTGCGTCCGCACTCCGCCACCACCTCATCCACCAGCTCCGGCGGAAACTCACGCGTGAGCACTCCGAGAGCGATCCGATCCGAAAACCGATCACCCTCAACCACCTTCAACTGCCCGGGCCTTGGCACGCCAACTCAACGAGCCGGCACCAACAAGACACCGGTAATTGCGGCTGGGGCCCCACTGTCAGTGGCTGCTGGCATCATCCGCGCCATGACCGACGAAGACGACGAAAAGGGACCGCTGTCGGGGTTCCTCACGGCCCAGCGGGGCAGTGTGCTCGCGATTGTCGACGGTCTCGACACCGAGGCCCTGACCGCATCCGTTCTGCCCTCCGGATGGACCCCCCTGGGGCTCGTGGAGCACCAGGGGTACGCGGAGCGGCACTGGTTCCAGGAGGTCGCCACCGGGGCGGCCGAGCTGCTGGACCGGCCCGACAGTCACCCTTCGTTGACGACGCCCCGGCCACCGGATGTGGTCTGCGCCTTCTACCGTGACCAGTGTCGGCGGTCCGACGCCGTTCTTGCCACCACGCCGCTCTCCGCGCCTCCGCGCCTCCGCGTGGACATCGCCCTGTCCTTCCGGGCGAGGACGAGGTCACCGACCTGCGGTGGATCGTCCTGCACATGATCGAGGAGACCGCGCGCCACGCGGGCCATCTCGACATCGTCCGCGAGCTGCTCGACGGCCGGACGGGACTCGGGACTCGGTTGACGTCCCGCCCTGGCTGTCCGGCGTCGGGCGTTCGGCGTTCGGCGTTCGGCTCAGACGGACGGGGTGCGGAAGTAGTGACCCTTGCCGAGATCGTCGATGAGCCCAGGCTGTGTGGGCTGCCACCCCGTCAGCTCGCGGGTCACCACACCGGAGGCCGGCTGATCGGCGGAGAGCACCATGGCCAGCCAGCCGAAGTGCTCGGGGGCGTCCTCCGGCGACACGGAGACAGTGGGCACGTCCAGATTCCGGCCGATGACCTCGGCGATGTCGCGGAGGGTCACGCCCTCATCGGCGACGGCGTGCAGGGTCGACCCTGCCGGGGCCTTCTCCAGTGCGACGCGGAACATGTGCGCGGAATCCAGGCGGTGGACGGCGGGCCAGCGGTTGGTCCCGTCGCCGTAGTAACCCGCCACGCCCTTGTCCCTGGCAGTGCTGACCAGATTGGCGACGAAGCCCTTGTCCCCCTCCCCGTGATTCGTCCGCGGCAGGCGCACCACCGACGAACGCACACCCCGGGAGGCGAGCGCGAGCGCCCACTCCGCGGTGGCGATCCGGGCCGCGGGACCGGCGAGCGCCGGATCGTCGGCCGCGCCCGGAGGGATCTCGTGTCCGTCACGCTCGGTCGCCACGCGCCCGGGCTCGGCGGGCGTCCCCGAGGCGACCGCGAACGGCTTGTCCGAACCGGTCAGCGCCTCGCCCATCGCCTCGACGGCGCGACGGTCCGCATCGGCTGCGCCCTTGAAATCCCCGCCCGCGAACGCGAGCTCGTGATTGAACGCGAGGTGGATCACGCCGTCCGCCGCGGCGGACGCACTGCGCAGGACGTCGAGATCATCGAGGCTGCCTCGGACCACCGCGGCCCCGGCGGCGGCCAGGGCGTCCGCGGAGGCGTCCGAACGGGCCAGCCCGACCACCTGATGTCCTGCTCCGATGAGGTCGGGGACGACGGCGGAGCCGATCCAGCCGGATGCTCCTGTGACGAAAACACGCATGTGAAACGACCTCCTTGTACCGACGGGTTTTTGACACGCGGTACGAAAACCCGATTGATGTCAGCCACTGCCATCAGGGCACCAGCTGACGACAGTGACTGTCATCGGACACGTCGGGAACCAGCGGCGGGGAGGTACGGGACAGCGGGGCCACGAAGCGCCGCACGAAGTCGTCGGGCCAGGGATAGGCATGGGAGACGGTGAGCTGATGCGCGAGTCCGTGCAGACCCAACCAGAGGGCGACCGCGTCGGCGGAGGGGTCCGTACTGGTCGAGCGTCCGGCGGCGACACATTCGGCGAGGACCCCGGCGAAGAGGCGCGGGGTCTGCGCACCGAGGCGGGCCAGGTCACCGGCGACGACGGGGTTCCGCAGCGCGCCGCACATGGCGCGGTAGCGACCGGGGTGGGCGGCGGCGAAGTCGAGATACGCGTAACAGGCGGCGTACAGGCCCCGTTCGGCGCCGTCGGCATCCTCCACGGCGACCACGAGCCTGCCGGACAGCTCGGCGAAGGCTTCACGAACGACGGCGAGCACGAGTGCCGACCGGTCGGGGAAGTGCGGATAGATGGAGGGTGCGGCGATCCCCACCGCGCGGGCCACGGCGCGCAGGGTCACATCCCGCCCGTCGTCGTGATCGAGCAGACCGGTCGCGGCGGCCAGGATCTCGGCGCGCAGCCGGACACCCTCCCCTCGACGGTTGCGCGGACGGGCGACCCGCCGGGAAGCCGCCGGGTCACGAGTGGCGCCCACAGCCTCAGACACCTGACCACTCCTCGGGCATCCGAACCTCACACTCCACTCGTTCACTTACGCTCGTAAGGCTACGTGCGTCAATCAAAGCACGCAAGGGGATGCCTCAATAACCTTTCGCATGTAAGGTGACAGCATGGAACACACTGGAACAGCCGCGTCGGCCACACCCGGACGCACGCGCGCGCGTAACCGCCGGGGCGAGGGCGGCCGTCTGCGCGACGACATCGTCGCCGCCGCGGTGGAGCTGCTCGACGAGGCCGGCGACGAGCGCGCCATCACCCTGCGGTCGGTCGCCCGCCGGGTCGGGATCGCCGCCCCGTCGATCTACCCGCACTTCCCCGACCAGCCGGCCATCATGCTCGCGGTCGTGCGCCAGGAGTTCACCGGGCTGGAGAACGACCTGCGCTCCGTCATGAACAGGACCGGCGCCGACCCACGGCAACGCCTGTACGCCGTGTGCCACGCCTACCTCGACTTCGCCCGGCTGCACCCCGAGCGCTACCGCACGATGTTCGGCGGACTCTGGATGCCGGACCTGGGCGAAAGCTCCGTGACCAAGGAGGACCTGGCGACACTCGGCACGGAGACCATGCAGATCCTCGTCGACACACTCGGCGACTGCGCGGCCGCCGGATACTCCGCCAGCACCGACCCCTCCACCGACGCGGTCGCACTCTGGCTGGGTATGCACGGGCTCGCGCACCAGCGCGCCGTGACCCGGGCCTTCCCCTGGCCGGAAGACATCGACGAGCGCATCATCACCACGCTCGCCCGCCTGGACACCGCCGACGCCTGAGCCCCCACGAAGGGGGAAAGCCGGCTGCCGCTGAGCGGACCGAAAGGGTTGTACCGACCGTACCGACCGTATCGAACCGAGGAGAAGCCCTGTGGCCAGCTTCGCCAGCCGTCTGGTGCCGCCCGTGCTCGCGGTCCAGGGGCGCAAACGCCGTTACGCGGACCCGCGGGCAACCCTGGCCCGGATCGCCGATGACCGCCTGCGCCCGAAGCCGTACGGACCTCCGCGGCGCCTTCGGCGCGACGTACACATCAGCCTGCGCGACGACCACGGCTGGCCGGTCTACGAGGTGGTGGGCCAGGATCAACGCCCGGAGCGCCACGCCGTCTACCTGCATGGCGGCGCCTGGATCAACGAGATCACGGGCCACCACTGGAGACTCATCGCCCATCTCGCCGCGACGGCGGGTACCCGGATCATCGTCCCCATCTATCCCCTGGCACCCCTTGGGACAGCCGCAGCAGTCGTCCCCCGGGCGGCCGGCCTCCTGCGCGCCCTCTCCGCCGAACACGGTCCCGGACAGATCTCGGTGATCGGAGACTCCGCGGGCGGGCAGATCGCGCTCTCCGCCGGCCTGCTGCTGCGCCAGGAAGACATCGCACTGCGCCGCACCGTTCTGATCTCCCCCGCTCTCGATCTCCGCCTCACCAACCCGGAGATCGATGACGTGGAGCCGCGGGACCCCTGGCTGGCACGGCCGGGACTCAGAGAAGCCATCGAGCTGTGGCGCGCGGATCTGCCGTTGGAGGATCTGCGGGTCAGCCCGCTGCTCACGGACCTCAGGGGCCTCGGCCCGCTCGCGGTGTTCAGCGGCACCACCGACATCACGTATCCCGATGTCCGCCTGCTGGTCGGCAAGGCGCGTGCGGCCGGCGTCGAGGTCGAATTCCACGAAGCCCGGGGGATGGTGCACGTCTATCCACTGCTGCCCATCCCGGAAGGCCGCGCCGCACGAGCGGCCATGGCCGAGCTCCTGCGCTCCTGAGGCACAGGGCACTCCATGGGCCCCCGGTCGTGGCCCGGCGAGGGCTCACGCACCCCAACCACCGCCGACCGCCCTGCTGGACAGGTACGAGTCGCGCAACGCCTTGCGCAGGCCGGGCACGGTGGCGTCGTACCGCTCGGCGAGCGCCTTGAACTCCTGCTTGTGCGCGCGGCGTTCCTTGCCCGTGAACACGCTACTCGTCTCGACTTCGGCCGCCAGCACCGCCATGGCCAGCTCGTCCATGGGGACCGCGTCCGGACGGGAGCCGCCGAGCACGGCGTCGCGTACCGTCCGCTGCAGGGCGAGCACCTGCTGGGGATCGTTGACGACGGCCCGGTCCACGCCGAGTATTCCCAGCTTCTTCTCGTGCCGCACGGTGATCGCACCCACGTCGGCAAGCTGGTCACGGATGGGCTTTTCGGCCCGGTGTGCCTTGTTGTGCACGTACGAGAGCCAGCCCTTCGGCCTCTCGGGCAGATCGCGCCACACCTCGGCGAGGAAGGGATCGCCCTGCGGCGCGACGGCGGCACGGCGTACGACCTTCCCGCCCTCGGTGCCGATCAACCCGGCGACGGCCAGCTCGGTCAGTGTGCCGGCACGCAGCAGCTGACCGCGCCCCTGGAGGTTGGAGAGCTCGAACTTCTCTTTGTCCACGGTGTAGCAGAGCAGGTACAGACGCTGGGGCAGGGTCAGTCGCATGACGTGTTCTCCGGGATCGTGGTGAGGGCGGCCGTAGGCACGGAGGGCGCGGAAACGCCCTGGGCCTTCAGCCGCTTGCCCGAGCTCCGTGCTGCCCACAGGACCACCAGGAGGGCCAGGGCGAGCAGCGGGTAACCCATCGCGATCTTCGCGAAGGCGAGCCAGCCCGTGGCGTCCTCCTCGTACAACCACTGCTGGACGAGGAACCTGGCCGCGAAGACCCCCGTGAGGGTGAGCGTGGCGATGTCGTAGTAGCGCCGCGAGGGCTTGTCCCTCAGCCAGGCAGTTCCGGTGCCGTTGAGCGCGCCCCAGACGATGCCCGCCAGGGGCCGTCGTACGAGGACCGAGAGGAGGAAGAGCCCGCCGAAGAGCAGGTTCGACCAGATGCCCAGCAGGAAGAAGCCCTTGGCCGATCCGGTCTTCCAGGCGACGAACGAGGCGACCGCGACGCCGAACAGGCCGGAGAGGGCGGGCTGGACCGGTTCCTTGCGCACCAGCCGCAGTACGGACAGCGCCAGTGCGACCCCGATGGCGGTTCCTATGGCGGACGTCAGCCCGAGGGAGGCGTTGGCGAGCACGAAGGCGACGATCGGCAGCATCGTGTAGACCAGCCCCGACGCGCCGCCCATCTGCTCCAGGGGCGTCTGCTTCGCCTTACGGTTCGTGCTCTCCTCCGGCTGCTCGTGGGAGCCGGTGGTCGAGTGGGTGGGACGGACAGGTTCAGTCATGATTCAGATCAATCCGGTAAGTGGTGTGGTCTGTACGGCATGTGCTGACGGTCACGCCCCGCTGTCGGCACGGGATGCGACGGCTCTGTCGTTGAGTTCGTGCCTCGGGTGCGGCTGCTACGGCGTTCCGGCCGGCCGGCGGTTCAGGTGGCGGGCGAGGAACCGGTCGGCCGTGCGGTACATGTCGATGTTGTTGTCGGCGTTCACGAAGCCATGGCCCTCGTTGTCCTTGACCATGTACTCGACCTCGACGCCACGAGCGCGCAGGGCGTCGACGATCTGGTCGGACTCGGCCTTGACCACGCGGACGTCGTTGCCGCCCTGGACCACCATGAGGGGGGTGCGGATGTGGTCCACCCGGCTGATGGGCGAACGGGACCTGAGGTCCGCCTCCTGCGCGGGGTCCTCGGGGTTCCCGGCGAAGAGGTACCAGTTGTTGAACAGCTGCGGCTTCGCGAACTCAGGCACGGTCCGCAGGAAGGTGACGAGGTTGGAGACGCCGCAGACGTCGATGGCGGCGGCGAAGACATCGGGAGTGAAGGTGACGCCGACCAGAGTGGCGTAACCGCCGTAGGAGCCGCCGAAGATGGCCACGCGGTCCCGGTCCGCGTACCCCGCGTCGACGGCCCAGTCGACGGCGTCGATGAGGTCGTCGTGCATCTTCCCGGCCAGCTCCCCGATACCTGCCTTGAGGAAGGTCTTGCCGTACCCCGTCGAGCCCCGGAAGTTGACCTGAAGCACCGCGTATCCGCGGTTGGCCAGCAGTTGGGCCGTGGGGTCGAATCTCCAGCTGTCGCGGTGCCAGGGGCCGCCGTGGACCAGCAGCACCATCGGAAGACCGACCGGCTCCACCCCGACGGGCAGCGTCAGGTACGAGGGAAGTGCCAGGCCGTCGCGCGAGGTGATCGTGACCGGCGTCATCGGGGCGAGGACGTGGGGGCCCAGGTGCGGGTAGGGCCGGAAGAGCAGGCGACTCGCTCCTGTGGCGTGGTCGTAGAAGTAGGTGACACCGGGGTCCCTGTCGTGGGTGAAGGTGACGACCCAGCGCCGGCCGCTCCTGTCGGACGACACAGCTCCGAGGTCCCCCTCCGACAGTTCCTCCAGGTTCCTCAGCACGTCGGCGAAGTCCGCGTCCAGCGCGTGGATCTCCTGCCGCTCGCCGAGATAGCGCACCCCGAGCAGCTCTCCGGTGCGCCGGTCGAGGATCAGGGCTGGGGGCAGTGTGGGGAAGACGGTGGTCCGGGTGTCGATGTCGGCATCCGGATGGCTGTCGACCTCGGACTCCTCACCGGTGGCCAGATCGAGGCGGACCAGGCGGGTACGGTCGCTGCCCCGGTTGGAGCCGGCCCACACCCCGGTGCCGTCCGGGGTGAGCTGGAACGGGTTGACGCCCAGCGGATGGTCGGCGCCGGCGAAGGTCGCGACCGGGCGCCGCTCCCCCGTCCCGATGTGCCACTGCACCAACTCGATGTCCCCGCGGGAGGTCCAGATCTGGGCGTACAGGTCCCCGTCGGGCGTGTGCATCAGTCCGGCGACGTCGCCGGGGTTCCGCGCCAGGATCGTCAGCTCGCCCGTGGCGATGTCGACTTCGTAGAGGTCGAACTCGACCGGGTTCCTGTGGTTCAGATGCACGAGTGCCTTGCCCGGGCGGAAGGCCACCATCTCGAAGCCCATGGCCGTGGCCCCCGGGAAGGGGGTGAGATCGACCGCTTCGGCCTCCGGGTCCTCGAGGTCGACCCGGTAGATGTGCCACCTCTCGTCGCCGTCACCGTCCTGCTCGTAGAGCAGCCACCGCGGATCGTCCGTCCAGTGGTAGACGTGCACGCTGCGGCTGGCGTCGGACGTGACGCAACGCGCCTCGCCCGGCGGGTCGATGTCCTCCACCCATACGTTGAGCCGGTCCCGCCACGGCGCCAGGTAGGCGATCCTGGAGCCGTCGGGCGAGATCGATGCGCCGGCGCGGACGGGCGGGCCGAAGAAGTCTTCGACGGCCAGGTGCGGGATCTCGTGCGGAACGGCTGCCATGGGGACACTCCTCTGTCGTGTGCCGCGGTTCGGCCGGTGGGCTGATGTCGGTGCGCCGACGCCTGTGCGCGCGTGCCTGTGCGCGGATGTCGGGTGCCCGGTTGTCGGGTTCGCGGATGGGTGCCGGGATGTCGGTCCGCGGATGTTCGACCGCGTCGGCCGTGCGGGCGGACGGGACCCTGTGGCCTCGGTGTCCTCCGGCGGGGACCGTGTGGCCTCGGTGTCCTCAGGCGACGGGGTCGCCGATGACTCCGCCGGTGGCCGTACGGATCGCGTGGGCGTAGCGCCGGGCGAGTGCAGCCACGTCGGTGAGCTCCGTGAGGTCGGCGTCGGCGAGGAGAGCCCTGCCGATGTGCTCGTCCAGCACGCGCACGACCGACGCGGTGGCCGCCGCGTGCACGCGGACCTCGATGTCGTCCGCCGGACGGCCGATGCGGTCGCCGATGATCCCGCACATCTGTCGTTCGACCTGGTCGCAGGCCATCAACCACGCCGTACGGAGCGCCGGCTCGGTGTCGGCGAGCCGGATCATCTTCATCGCGAGCATCTCGTCGGCCAGATCGACGGGCGGCGTCCGGTGACGGAGCTCGACCAGTTCCGTGGCCAGGTGTTCCTCGAGGGAACGCCCCAGGGGCCAGTCGCGCAGCACCGTCATCAGCGTGACGACGCCCTGCATGACGATCGGCTCGGCACAGCTCTCCTTGCTGCGGAAGTGCCGCCAGATGGTCCGCGTCGAGAGCCCCACGGCCTCGGCGATCTGGTCACCGCTCGTGGCAGCCACGCCCTGCTCCCAGAACAGGCGCGCCGCCTCCCGGGAGATCTCCAGCCGCAACCGCAGACGGCGCTGCTCGCTCATTCCCCCTGCGCTTCGCTTGGTCGTCGTCATGCGCCGGTGCCACCCCTCCTTCGTACGTCCTCAAACGACAGTATGTCACTTAGTGACACGCCGCAAGGATGGCAGCGGTCCCGGTTGTCAGTGCCCTCTGCTGTGATGGAGGCACGAAGCGATGAAGACGAACCCGGCGGCGCCGGGCCTGTGACACCTGAACCCCAGGTCGGAGACCGGAGCGAACGATGAAAGCAGCGCGATTCAGCAGGTTCGGAAGCCCCGATGTCCTGGACATCGCAGATCTCCCGGATCCGCGCCCCGGACCCGGTCAGGTCCGGATCGCGGTGCGCGCGGCCGGTGTCAACGCCAGTGACTGGAAGAAGCGCCAGGGTCTGATGGACCAGGAGCTTCCGCAGACCCTCGGCCACGAGGCGTCGGGCGTCGTCGACGAACTCGGCGACGGCGTGTCGGGCGTCGCCGTCGGCGACCGCGTGTTCGGCCTCTCCGGCGAGGGCGCCGCCCAGGCCGAATCAGCGGTGCTGGACCACTACGCACCCATCCCGCCCTCGCTCGACTTCGCGACCGCCGCGGCGCTTCCATCCGCAGTGGAGACGGCCGCGCGCGCTCTGGACCAGCTCGGTGCGGGGGCAGGCCACACGCTCCTGGTCAACGGCGCCTCGGGCAGCATCGGCAGCGCCGCGGTCCAGCTCGCTGTGGCACGCGGGGCACGGGTGATCGGCACCGCAGGGCCGGCCAACCATGCGTACCTCCGCTCGCTCGGAGCGGAACCCGTCAGCTACGGCGATGGCATGACCGAGCGAGTCCGCGCACTGACTCCCGGCGGCACCGACCTGGCGCTGGATGCCGCCGGCAGCGGCGTACTGCCCGAACTCATCGGGCTCGCGGGCACCCCCGCGAACGTCCTGACGATCGCCGACTTCACGGGCGCGCAGGAGCACGGAGTGAGATTCAGTCGCGGCGACACCGGCCGCGCGCTGTACGTGCTCGACGAGATCGGCCCGCTGATCGAGGCCGGACGCTTCATACCCCCCGCCGTCCGGACGTTCCCGCTCGCCGACATCGCAGAGGCGCACCGCCTCGGCGAGGAAGGCCGCGTGCGCGGGAAGCTCGTGCTGCTGGTCGGCTGAGCGGGTGGACACCGGACAGGCTTCCGCGACGGCCACCGACCGCACGGAGCAAGCGGAACCAGGGGCCGCGCGCGGGGTTCACCGGACGGCGATGCGACGGCGCGCCGGGTCGGCGAGGACGGCCGCGCCATAACCGGCGTCATCGGGATTGAGGTCGGTGCCGGGTGCCACGACGCGGTCGATACGGTCCAGCACCTCGGGCTCCAGGACGACATCAGCGGCGCTCAGCTGGCCGCGCAGGTGCTCGGCGGTGCGGGGGCCGATGATCGCCGCGGATACCGCGGGGTGCGTCGTGACGAAGGCCAGCGCCAGCTGGACCAGCGTCAGCCCGGCCTCGTCGGCGATACGGGCGAGTTCGGTGGCGGCATCGAGCTTGGCCTGGTTGCCCGGCACGTCCAGGTCGTAGTGCGAGAGCGTGGTGCGGAAGGGCATGGTCCGCGTGCGGTGGCTGGACGGGCCCTTCGCGTCGCGGCGCCAGCGGCCCGACAGCCAGCCACCGGCCAGCGGGCTCCACGCGAGCACACCCATCCGGTACGCCTCACAGGTGGGCAGCACATCGGCCTCGATCCCCCGGACGAGGAGCGAGTAGGGCGGCTGCTCGCAGACGATCCGCTCGCGCTGCCGTCGCTCCGCGGTCCACTGCGCCTGCACGATCGAGGATGGGGCGAAGGCCGAGGATCCCGCGTAGCGGATCTTGCCCGCACGGACGAGATCGGAGAGCGCCCCCAGCGTCTCGTCGATATCGGTGTCGGGATCGGGCCGGTGCACCTGGTAGAGGTCGATGTGATCGGTCCCCAGACGGCGCAGGCTCGCCTCGCAGGCACGGATGATCCAACGCCGTGAGGCGCCACGCTCGTTGGGTCCCGGGCCCATGGGGCTCGACACCTTGGTGGCCAGGACGATGTCGTCGCGCCGCCCTGCGACGGCCTTCCCGACGATGCGTTCGGACTCACCACCCGCGTACACGTCGGCCGTGTCGATGATGTTGACGCCGGCGTCGAGCGCGGTGCGGATGATGCCGATCGAGTCGTCGTGGTCGCGGTTCCCCCACGCCCCGAACATCATCGACCCCAGGCACAGCGTGCTGACCTGGACTCCAGTACTTCCCAGCGTGCGGTATCGCATGGCGTGGACCGCCCTTCCATGGACGCGGCTGTGTGCCGGAACGGGTGGCGAGCGCCTGCTACCGTTCCGGTAAGCGGAGTCAGCTCCGCTTGTCTGCAACGGTAAGCGGAGCCGACTCCGGATGGCAAGCCGAAGGGAACACCCATGACCGATACGCCCGACAGGCCGGCCCGCGCCGACGCCCGGGCCAACGAGGACAAGCTGCTCGTCGCGGCCGCAGCGGCCTTCGCCCGGGACGGCGCCGACGCGACCCTCAAGCAGATCGCCAAGGACGCGGGCGTCGGGATCGGCACGCTGTACCGGCGCTTCCCGACCCGTGAACAACTCGTCGACGCCACCTACCGCTACGAGACCTCCCGCCTCGCCGCCGAGGCCCCTGGCCTCCTGCACGAGCTGCCCGCCCACCTGGCGCTCCGGGCCTGGATGTCCCACGTCCTCGACTACATCGCCACCAAGCACGGCATGGCCGACACGCTCAGCATCCTCCTGCGGGGCGACGAGCGGCTGGGCTCGCGGACACGCGACCAACTGACCGGCGCCATCGAGGAGTTCCGCCTGGCCGGAGTCGCCCAGGGCGTGGTCCGCGCGGATGTGCCGTCCCCCGACATCCTCATGGCCCTGGCGGGCGTCACGCTCGCCGGCGGAGCCCCCGGGCAACGAGCACAGGCCGAGCGCCTGCTCGATCTGCTGATGGACGGCATCACCCGACCCGACCGGCACGGCGGCGGGTCGCCGCCGCACATTTCCGGGGCGCGATCTTGACACCGACGCCGACGAGTGGTGGTTTAGACCACTCCACCACCTGTACGTGGTGGTCCACTTCCGTGGAGGTGCAGTGATCCGTATGCCCAGAAGTCGTCCCCGCGTCCCCCGGCTCCCGCTTCTCGGCGCCGTCGTCCTGTTGGCCCTCGGCACGCTCTCCGTTCCCGCCCAGGCGGCCGGGGAGCCTGCCGCCACCGCGCCGTCGCCCTCCCCGGGCGCCTCCGCCTCGACGGCTCTGCCCGTCGTCACCCCCACCCCGCAGCACATGACGTCGGCCGGGCCCGACCTCCGTGTCCCGAAACGCGTGCACCTCGTTCTCGGCGACGACGTCGATGCCTCGAGCACCGATGTCATCCAGCGGGCACTGGCCTCGGCCGGGGCCCGCCACATCACCACGAGCACGGCCGGGGACGGGGCATCGGCCTCGCGCGGCCATGGAGCGACGCTGACCGTCGTGGCCGGTTCCATCAAGGACCGGCCGGTGACCGACGCCCTGCGCGCCGCAGGCGGCACCGTCCCCGACACCCTGGCCACGGAGGGCTATTCACTCGCCTCCCGGGGCGACAGCGTCGTGCTCGCGGGCAACGACGGGGACGGCATCTACTACGCCGCCCAGACACTGCGGCAGCTGGTGACCGGAAAACACAGCCTGGCGTCCGTGTCGGTCACCGACCACCCGGCGATGCCTCTTCGCGGCAGCATCGAAGGCTTCTACGGCGCACCCTGGTCGCACAGCGACCGGCTCGACCAACTCGCCTTCTACGGCGACATCAAGGCCAACACCTACATCTACACGCCGAAGGACGACACGTATCTGCGGGAGGAGTGGCGGGAACCCTACCCGGCCGACAAGCTCGCGGACCTGCGTGAACTGATCGATCAAGCCACCGCCCACCACGTCGACTTCACCTACGCGCTCTCCCCCGGCCTGTCCGTCTGCTACAGCGACCCCGATGATGTGAACGCTCTCGAGGAAAAGCTGGGCACCCTCTACGAGCAGGGCGCCCGCAGCTTCTACGTGGCGCTGGACGACATCAGCTACACCGAGTGGAACTGCGACGCCGACCAGGAGAAATACGGCGCCCCCGGCAAGGCCGGCGCGGGACAGGCGCAGGCCGACCTGCTCAACGCCGTACAGCACGACTTCATCGACGCCCACGCGGACGCCGAGCCGCTCCAGTTCGTGCCCACGGAGTACTCCGACACGGCCGACTCCGCCTACAAGTCCGTGCTGCGCGAGCAACTGGACCCGAAGGTGGTCGTACAGTGGACGGGCACCGACGTCGTACCGCCTTCGATCAGCCTGGAGGACGCCCGGGCCGCCTCCGCGGTGTGGGGACGCAAAGTGTTCCTCTGGGACAACTACCCGGTCAACGACTACGGACAGACGACGGGCCGGCTGCTGATGGCCCCGTACGACAAGCGCGAGGCCGGGCTGCACCAGGCGCTGAGCGGCATCGTGCTCAACCCGATGAACCAGGCCGCGGCGAGCAAGGTCGCACTGTTCGGCGGGGCGTCGTTCGCCTGGAACGACGAGGACTACGACCCCGACCGCACCTGGCGCGCGGCCGCCGCCTACCTGGCCGACGGTGACCCGGCCACCGCGCGGGCTCTGCTGGCCTTCTTCGACACCGAACATCTCGCGCCGACCTTCGGCGACACGAACTGGCAGCCGCAGGCACCCGAACTGAACGCGCGGCTGGCGGACTTCACCGAGGCCTGGAACAGCGGCTCCCCCGCCCATCGCAAGGCCGCACTGCGCAAGCTCGCCGCCTACGCCGACGTACTGGCCGGAGCGCCCGAGCAGATACGCGCCGGTGTGCGCGACCCGGCCTTCCTGGCACAGACGAAGCCCTGGCTTGACGCCCTCGACGTATGGGGCGACGCCCTGAACGCCACCCTGGACGGACTGCGGGCCCAACTGCATTCGGGCAGCGGGGATGCGGACTTCGCCAGGGCCGCCGACCTGGCCGAGCAGGCCGCCGCGTTCACCACCATCCCGGACACGACCAGGCCGCAGGGCCCGGTCAAGGTGGCCGACGGGGTGCTGGACACATTCATCGAACACGCACCGGAGCTGTGACGCTCGTCCCGGGCAGCGCCCCGGGCGACGCTTCGCGAACCATTCACACGCAGTCGGGGTCGACCGCGGCGGACCGGCTCAGGGCGGTGCCCTGTTGGACGGGCAGAGAGGAATCGCGCTCCCACACGGACCAGGAACCGTCGAACAGGCCCACCCGCCGGCCCAGCAGGGCCCCGACGAAGACCAGCAGGGAACTGGACACCCCACCACCACAGTAGGCACCGACGTCATGGCCGCCGATCGCCCGACGGAACAGGAACCACTTGCGCAGTTCCGTCGGCGATCGGAGCAGGCCGTCGGGAGCGACGAGTTCGCTCGAGTGAGCGTGGACCGCGTGCGGAACGTGTCCGGTCCTCGGTTCGTCCACCACGCCGTTGTACGAAGCGGCCGGCCGGGAGTCGAGCAGTGCGCCGTAGCGCGAGATCTCCAGGACATCCGCGATCCCGAGGACACGGCGGCCGCCGTCGGGGCGTCGACGACCCGGTCCCTCACGGCCGGCGTCGTCACGGCGATCCCGAGGCATGCGGGACGAACACCACCGGAAGGCTGTCCTTGAGGGCGTCGCAGCCGCGGCACCGCTTCTTGTGCTCGGTGACGAGCATGTCCGCGGTGACGTTGTCGACGCCGTCGATGAAGCACTCCATGATGAGAGTGCCCAGGTAGTCCCCTGTGGTCCCGCGATCGATCCGGGCGAAGATCTCGACCTGCCGCTCCGGCTGCCCGCTCTCGGGCCAGGCGCTCTACGCCGGCCTCTCCAATTACCTGCCCCAACAGGCCCACGGGCGGCCGTGCTGCCGTGCTGCCGCGCTCCGCGGGCGTGCCGCTCGTGGTGCCCCAGCCGAGGTATTCCCTCTTCGACCGGGGACCCGAGCTGAACGGCCTCATCGACCTGGCCGCACAGGACGGTTTCGGGATCGTGGTGCACAGCCCGCTCGCGCAGGGTCTGCTCACCGACAAGTACCTGAGCGGCTCCATCCCCGAAGGCGCCCGAGCTCGCGCCAGCGCCTTGGAACTCATCCTCATCGACAAGCACGGCGTGCACGGGACGGCTCTCCGACCCTCCCCGAGGCGGGCCCGTCGTACGCATACGCGGACATCAGCGGTCTTCGGGAATCCAAGGGTGCCATTGTTTCCATTTCTAAAACTTCCGGCAGAGCCATTTCGGTTTCTGCAGCTCACCGAAGTGAACATTGGTCTGGACCTCTAACGGATCGGGACCCTCTTTACCGCGCGCGCATTTTCATGCACCATGACGTGTCCGCATCAAGCGACGCGCGTAGATCGAAATGGGAAAGCGGTACCTGAGTTCCCATGATGAGACACGTCGAGGAGGTGATGTTGCCGACAGCGGAAACACCGAGCGCGGCGGGTGCCCTTCGGGCGCAGCCACCGCCACCAGGTCCGTCACGAGGATACGTGCGTGATCAGCGAGTCCAGGACGGACGGTGACGTGGTGATCTCCACCGGCCGGTGCGGCTCGCAGAGTTGCTGTTCGTGTCTGCCGGATGGCCCAGGAGTTCCGCCGACAAGCCCTTGATCCTTTCCGCTCGTCGCGCACATCCCAATTCGGGCGCGGGTGGAGCAACCGCACCGAAGCATCACCAGCACAACTCCGTCTCACCCTCAGATTAATAGGAGGAAAACTTGTTCTCCCGAATTCTTTCAGCGAAGGCCCCCAGGCGGGGACTCACTGTGATCGGCGCCGTCGGCGCGAGTGCGGCGCTGATGCTGGGCATGACGGCAGGCACCGCGTCATCGGCGCCGCTGCCGTCCGACAACCCCGTGCCCGTGGGCCAGGGTTACATGGGCGTCGGCTACGTCCAGGACAGCAAGGACTTCGTGCCGGACACGCGGGAGTTACACCTCGACGACTCGGCAGGCCCGAGCCTCAGAGCGAACCCCGAGGGTGTCGACATCTCCCACTACCAGGGCTCGATCAACTGGAGCTCGGTCCGGAACGCCGGTATCGAGTTCGCCTGGATGAAGGCGACCGAGGGCACCACGTACAAGGACCCGACCTTCAGCACCAACTACGTCAACGCCTACAACGCCGGCGTGATCCGGGGCGCGTACCACTTCGCGCGTCCCGACGCCTCGACCGGTGCGGCGCAGGCGAACTTCTTCGCCGACAGCGGCGGCGCCTGGTCCCGCGACAATCTGACACTGCCCGGCGTGCTGGACATCGAGGGCAGCTGCTACGGCAAGTCGGCTGCGGCGATGCAGTCGTGGATCCTCGACTTCTACAACACGTACAAGGCCCGGACCGGCCGTGACGTAGTGATCTACACCAGCCCGAGCTGGTGGAACTCCTGCACCGGCGGCTGGAGCGGCATGTCCGCCAAGAGCCCGCTGTGGGTCGCCCACTGGACCTCCGCGGGCAGCCCGACCATCCCGAGCGGGTTCCCGTCCTGGACCGTCTGGCAGTACTCCTCCACGGGCTCCGTGAGCGGCGTATCCGGAAACGTTGACCGTGACCGCTTCAACGGCGACCGCTCGCGTCTGCTCGCCCTGGCCAACAACACCCCCTGATGACGGCCTTGAGCACCTGGTGATCGGCGCCCCTGGCGGAGCGGGCCGTCCGGACCCGCTCCGCCAGGGGCGCGCCCCGCTCGCCCTCCGGCAACCCAGGTCCGGCACACCGGCAGTTCGCGAAGGAGAGAGAAGTATGAGCTCGGCAGCAAAGCAACCCCTCAGCAGACGCGGCGCTCTGCTCGCCGGAACCGCGGTCCTGGTCGGCGGCCTCGGAATGGCGGACCGGACGGCCGCTGCCGTGCGGCGTCCCGAAACCGGCCTGTCCCCGTCGGCCGACCTGACCCCGACGCAGCGCGCAGGACAGCGCGTCGTCTACTCCTACCCGGGGCTCACGCCCCCGGCCAAGCTGCTGGACGCGATCAGAGAGGGCCACGCGGCCGGGGTGATCTTCTTCGGGGAGAACATCGAGAGCCTGAGCCAGATCGAGGGCGTGGTCCAGGAGATGAACGAGGCGAACGCGTCCGCGCCGGTCAAGGCCCCGCTGCTCCTGATGACCGACCAGGAGGGCGGCATGGTGCGCCGGCTGCCCGGTGAGCCGGTGGTGTCCGCCAAGGACGTCGGCGCCTCGTCCGACCCGGAGGGCCAGGCCACGTACACCGGCACCGGCGCGGGCCTGAACCTCGCCGGCGTCGGCATGAACGTCAACCTGGCGCCGGTGCTCGACGTCTACCGCACCGCCGGTGACTTCACCGACCAGTACGAGCGGTCGTACAGCAAGGACCCGAGCTCGGTCAGCGCCTGCGGCTCGGCGTTCATCACCGGGCAGCAGGACGCCGGGGTGGCGGCCACCGCGAAGCACTTCCCCGGCCTCGGTCCCGCCTCGGCAAGCCAGAACACCGACCTGGGGCCCGTCACCCTCACCACGTCCGCGGCCACCCTGCGCGGCGTCGACGAGGTGCCGTACCGGGCGGCGATCTCCGCCGGGGCGAAGCTGGTCATGCTCTCCTGGGCCGTCTACCCGGCGCTGGACGCCGCTCTGCCCGCCGGCCTGTCTCCGACCGTGGTCGGCGAGTTGCGCGACCGGCTCGGCTTCAAGGGCGTGACCATCACCGACGCCTTGGAGGCCGGGGCACTCGAGGACTACGGCAGCGTGGCGGAGCGAGCCGTGATGGCCGCCGAGGCCGGCATGGACCTGATCCTGTGCTCGGCCCGCGACTTCGGCCAGGGGAACGACGCGGTGGCCGCACTGCGCGACGCCCTGACGGCCGGCACTCTCGACGGAGCCGCCTTCGACGCGGGGGCGCAACGCGTCAAAGCCCTCCGCAGCAGCCTGGCCTGACGCCCACGGCACGGTGGCATCGGCCGCGCCCGCCGATGCCACCGTGCCGTTACCGGCCCGACGCGACAGTGCAAGGGGTCGGCCCACCGTGACATCGGCGGCAGGCAGAAAGGCCTCCAGTTGTTCCATGGTGCGGGCCCGATGATCGCCGAGATGCCGCCGGCGTGGTTGATGACGAAGGCGACCGCCGCGGAGACGTGGCCCCGGTGGCGTTCTTGCGGAAGCTGCCGGAGAGCAGCCTGTAGGTGAGGGTGCCCATGCCATGGCGGCGTGCGGAGGGCCGCACCTCCGCCTCGACGCCGGTGGCGGACCGGGATCGAGTACGGCGGCCGCCCGGTCACGAACCGCTCCAGGTTCCGCTCGCGCGAGACCCCTGCCCGCCACCGGCGTCGACTGTGCCGTGGTGAACATCGGACGCCTCGACACGGCCCGGCCCACCATTGGCCTCGGGGCCCTCAGCGCCGTCTGCGCGTCGCGGGCGTCTCCTTCGGCTTCACCCGGCCCGCCGTACTCGGCGCCGTCATCGCTGCCGCGGGGCACCACCTGCTCACAGCTGTCGCCGACTGACGCGTGCGGCCGCTGACCGGCATGGCCCTGTCCTTCGACACCACCGCCGAGACCGCCGAACGGCTCCGCTTCCATCAGACCCACGCAAGATCATCCTCACCGCGCCCTGATCGTGCTCCCCCACTGGCCGCTGGGGTACGCGATGTCGGGATTCGTGGGCGGCCTCACCGAACGCTCGAACAGCTGCCCCCAGCCGGTCGTCCGCCGGCTGATACAGGGGCCCTTCGGCGCACCGTGGCAGTGCGACCATGCCGACGGCTGTCGCGCTTCTGGACGACGTGGGCAGGGGCGAGTGACCGTCGACGGCGGTTTCGCGCGGAAGCGAGGCCGGGCACACAATTCCGGCCACCCCTGTCGGAGAGACCCCCTGTTCGGGCACAGGGATGCCCGAACACGGTCTCTGTCAGTCTGCTTTCCGCCTGAACGTCCCGTACCTCATACGTACACGACATGGCGACGGAAGGCGGCCGGCCGCTCAGGTGTGAGCCTGACGCCGCACAGGCCGCCTATCCGCACCACCCCGCAGACGCATACCAGCGAATCCTGGCTGGAAAATTACATGCCCCCTAAAACGCCCAAGCCAGGCGAAAGCATGATCATCGGGCAGGAATTCACGGCGATTCGCACCCACGGCCGCATGCCCGATTGCTGGGCATAAATCCCGCCAGGCTGGCCGCACGTCGTTGACATGGCTAGGACAGCTCACAGAGACTCACATCCGGTAGGGCCGATTCCGGCAGCTAGCCGAATTTCGGAAAGGAACCCGGATGACCTGCGATGATGCCGGGCGCCCAGATACCGACCACGCCTCCGCATCAGAATTCCACCGCACGGCGAAGCGGGGCAGAAGGCGAAGAGGTGTCATGACACACTTGCAGAATGTTCACCATGTTGACAACTGTTTGACACTTCCGCCGGCGAATTCCCTGCGGTCGGTCCACTCACTCGACTGGAGACAATCGGCCTGAGTCCGCCGATTCGCACCGGAAACGCACCCCAGGGATCTCCCCGGGGCGGTCGTGGACGACTCCACACCCGGAACAAGGAAATCGCTCAGCTCTTCACCAGGACTCCCCCTGGTGCACACCAGATCATCCGAAGGACACAGCACAGCCGGGCTGTACGGAATGGATGGGTGCCATGGATATTGATCAGAATGGCTGCGAAGTGTCCCAGCCGGTCGGTGGCTGGGTTCCCAGCTCGATCCAGGTCAGAATCCTGGAGGGTGTTGCGGCCGGCTTCACCAGCGGGCGCCTCTCGAGAGAGCTGTACCTGAGCTCGAAGACCATCGATTACCACATCCACGTCATGTCCGACAAACTTCAGGCACCGAATCGCGTCGCGTTGGTTTCGAGGGCGTTCGTCCTCCAGATTCTGCGAACAGATGCCTGGCCTCCGCGCATCGCCTGGGAAGCCGTGGATTAACGTCTGGTCTCCGTGGCCTTGACTCGCTCGACGAGAGCGCGGGTCTACGCACGGGACCGATTTGGATGCCACCCAGCAGCTGCCGACCAATCCGCAGAATAGCCTGAACCCGGCCCTGCGCAGCCTTCTTTAGGGTTTCTCCTAAACCCGGGATATGCGCACGCCACATCGTTGACACGACCAGGGGTGCCCTCCAGGATGGAAACCAATAGCTGCCACTCGATTTCGGTATCACTCAGGATTCCGGACCAGGCACCTTCGCGGAAATCCTGGCGAGCGCAGCGTGACATTCAAACAGGCCATTCGCCAACGTCGTCGGCATCCCAGCTCTGGAGGAGTGACCCGTGTCGAATCTGGATGAGCTTACAAGCTCACCTCAAACAGCGCTGGACCCTCAGGATGAAGTGAAAATAGTTGGCCAATACTACGACGACAAAACAGCCCGACTCATTCGCAAATACGGGCCGGGCCCCAGGATTCACTATCATGTGGGTCACTACCCTTCCTCCGAAGCGCCGCTGCGCGCCGATGATGTGACACCGGATGACATTCGCGGCAGTATCCGGCTTCATCAAGAGGGTCTGCTGCGGTACGCGGCCAAGATCTGGGGCGCTGAACAGCGGC
The DNA here is from genome assembly GCF_040650935.1 of Streptomyces sp. NPDC048565. Lineage (NCBI taxonomy): Bacteria > Bacillati > Actinomycetota > Actinomycetes > Kitasatosporales > Streptomycetaceae > Streptomyces > Streptomyces sp. NPDC048565. Next base: position 170,831 of record NZ_JBEZIH010000006.1, on the reverse strand, counting down.
TTTCGGGCAGGATCCTGGACGTCGGCTGTGGTCTCGGCGGCGGCTCGCTCTTCTGGGCGCAGGAATACGGCGCCGACGTCACGGCGGTCACCAACGCGCCGGAACACGCGCCGGTGGTCGAAGGGTTCGCACGGGAATGCGGTGTGGACGCGAGGGTCCGCACGCTGGTCAGTGATGCGAAGCGCCTGCCCCTGGACGGCGCTCCCTATGACGCGGCGGTAGCAATCGAGAGCAGTGGATACTTCGACCGCCCTCTGTGGTTCGAGCGTCTGGCGCGTGTGCTTCGTCCTGGCGCGAGTGTGTGCATCGAGGAAGTATTCATCACACGCCCTCATGGGGCCGATGTATGGGCCGAATACTTCTACACGAAACCGGCTACGGTGCTCGACTACGTCAAGGCCGCGGAGGCCGCGGGTTTCGAACTGGTCGATGACGTGGACGCCACATCGGAGACCGCGCCGTTCTGGGAGGAGAGTGCCGCCTGGACGAAGGCGGCACTGGACAGTGACAGCAGCCTCTCACCGGTTGACCGCAGGCAGCTGAGGATATCCCTCCTGGCGAACCAGGCACTTGGCACCGAATGGCAGGCCGGGGGCGTGCGGCTGGGTTTCTTGCGCTTCGAACTGAAGTAGCCGAGGAACGAGGAAATACGCCGGAAGCCGGCTCGCAAGCCGGGCTGCGAGTCGCGCCGCACCAGGAGAGCCCTGGAGACGACGGGCAGGGCCCGCGGTGGCGTACCGGACGGATCATGCGCGGGCTCACCGCCGGTGGAGCTGAACCGCCGCCGGCCTGCCGCCACGTCCTGCCACCTTCACAAGGATACGGAGTTCTTCATGACGCTCGAACAGTCTCCCGCTCACAGCGAAGTCCTCAACGTGTACGACGGGTTCGGCCGGATCTACGGTTCGGCGTGGGGTCCCAACATCCACTACGGCTACTGGGAGAACGACGCGGACGACAGCTCCGTGGAAAAGGCCACGGACCGCCTGACCGACCTGATGATCTCGGGTCTCGCCGCACAGCCCGGCCAGCGGGTCCTGGACATCGGCTGCGGCATCGGATACCCCGCGCAGCGGCTCATCCGCACGTCCGACGTGGACGTGGTGGGCATCACCATCAGCCGGATCCAGGTGGCGGATGCCACGAAACTCGCGGCCGAGGCCGGGCTCACCGACCGGGCCACGTTCCAGTTCGGGGACGCGATGGACATGCCCTTCCCGGACGGATCGTTCGACGCGGCCTGGGCGTTCGAATCGATGTGGCACATGCCCGACCGCGGTCAGGTGATCTCCGAGGCCGCCCGCGTCCTGCGCCCCGGCGGCCGCTTCGCCGTCGCCGACGTCATCCAGCGCGACCCGATCAGTCCTGAGGGACGCGTGGTCCTGGACCACGTCGTCGAGCACTACGGGGTGCGCTCCTTGGGCACTGTGGACGAATACCGGACGGCGCTGGCCGACAACGGTTTCGTCGACGTGGAGATCACCGACATCACCGACAACGTCATCCGCACCCTTGGGCTCATGGCCGACGCCGTGGAGACCGTCCGCGACAAGCTGGCCGAACTGGTCGGCGAGCAACAGGCCACATCCCTCCTTGAGTTCATGCGTAAGTTCGGGTCCGTCCCGGAGAGCGGCTACCTCTTCCTGACCGCGGTCCGCGCCTGAGCGCGGTCCCCGCCTGCCCCCGGTCCGCTTGAGCGCGGGCGCCGTCCCCCGGGCGTCTCATGACGTTGGACGGCCCGCAAAGCACCACCACCACCAGCGAGGCCCCCGAGCTGTTGATCGAGATGTCCGACGTCTCCATCAAACTGCTCGGGGGCCTCGCTGGTTTCATCGCGTCCTGATCCATCCCGTCCTGATCCGTGGAGCGCGTGTCACTCCTGCCGCACCCGCAACTCGGTCAGCGCCCGGAGCGGAAACACCGGCCGGTGACGCGGCAGCGGCCCAGGCGCCGGAGTCAGACCTGGCATCCTGGTGGCGAGGGCCTGTATCGCGATCTCCAGTTCCGCGCGGGCGAATCCGGCTCCGAGGCAGAAGTGGATGCCGTGCCCGAACGCGAGATGCGAGGCGGACCCGCTGCCCGGACTGAACGCGGCCGGACAGGCGGAGGAGTGGCTGTCCCGGCCGGCCGCTCCGTACAGCAGAAGCAGTCGGCTCCCCGCGGCCAGCCGGACGTCGCCGACCACGACGTCATTGACCGCGGTCCGGTACATGCCCGCGAGCGGACTGTCGAACCGCAGCCCCTCCTCGACGAGGTCCCGTGTGGCGATCGTCCCGTCAGCCACCTCGGCCCAGCCGCCGGGCGCCTGAAACTGCTGGAAGAGGATGGTGCCGAGCGCCTCCGCACAGGTCATGTGTCCCGCGAAGATCAGCGTGGGGATCATGACGGAGGCCTCGTCGGCGGTGAGCGTGCGGCCCGCCTTGCCCTCGTGGAGCAGTTCACTGATCAGGTCGTCCTGCGGCGAGGCGAGCCGCTCCTGCACGAGTGACCGGGCGAACGCTCCGAATTCCATGAGCCCGCGGGCGTATTCACGCAGTCCCTCCACATCGGCCTGGCCCCGCACCATCATGAGTTCGATGCGTTGCTCGGACCAGGTGCGGCAGCGGTCGAGGTACTCCTCCGGTATCCCGAGGCGCCGGCCGATCACCTCCAGGGAGTACGGCACCGCGAACTCCGTGATGAAGTCGAACTCCTCCGCGACCGCGACCCGTTCGACGAGACCGGTGGCGATCGAGCGGATCGTGGGTTCGAACGCTCTGACCCGGGCAGGCGTGAACCCGACATTGAGCACTTCCCTGATCCTGGTGTGCTCGGGAGGGTCGAGCGAGCCGACGGCCAGCGCATCAGCACCGCGCCATGTGCGCAGCATGTGGCTCACGTCATCGGGCAACGCGACCGCGGGGCGGGGATTGTGGTCGCGCGCCGAGAAGTTCTGGTCGTCCCGCAGCACGGCAACCATGTCCTCGCGCCGGGTGACGCACCATGCCTCGAGCAGTGGGGCGTAGAACATCGGTTCCGTCTCTCCGATGCCGGCCAGAAATGAATACGGGTCGTCCCGATGCGCGCCATACGGATCGAAAGACCTGTCCTCACGCAATTGCCCCGAATCAATGGACATCGCCATTCCGCCTCTCAAGCTTTCCGTGAGCCATTCCCGGCAATGATCAGTGGCGTTGAGCGAAAGACCCGGAGGCTGTTCAGCGGCCTCGGCGTGGCCGACCGCATGCGTCCGCGTGCGCCCCTGTTCCGCCGCGCCCGCAGGGGAGTTGCCGTGCGCGGAGAAGACACACGCCGCTCGGCGGCTCAACTGCCGGACCCCCTGTACAGCCTTGGCTGCAGCCCAGCGGCCACCAATCCACAGAGTAGTCCAAATCCAGTCCCGCACCGCATTCTTTGGGGTTTTTCCTAAACCCGAAGATGCGCACACCCAATCGTTGACACGCCCGGGCCTGCCCACCAGGATGGCAATCAGAACGATCACGTAAATTCCGGCGCTACTCCCCGGGCTCACATTGCGAGGATATCTGCGCAACATATCCAGCACAGCGACTTCGGCCGCATACACCGAACTGACGTCGTGACGGTCTTCGGCACAGTGGTCCGAACCCTCGATTCCGGCGGAGGCCATCAGTGAGTACCCCAGCCCAATTACCCTTCGAGCAGACAAATGTTCTGCAGCTCGCACCGGAGCTGCGCACGCTCCAGTCCCGGGGCACGGTCCACCGGGTTCGTACTGCCGAGGGCCACGAAGCGTGGCTGGTCACCGGTCATGCCTGGGTGAGGCAGTTGCTCGACGACGACCGGCTCAGCCGCTCGAACCCGGATCCGCAGGCTGCGGCGAAGGACAGCGGTTCCGCCGTTCTCGCCGGTCTGCTGGGCGACTTCGCAACCGACCATGGCCGGTTGCGGGCACTGCTGGAGCCGCACTTCTCACCCGAGCGGATGCAGGCGCTGCGGCCCTACGTCGAAGAAGTGACCGGGCGTCTCCTGGACGAAGTGGCCGGCCGGCAGCAACCGGTGGACCTGCGCGAGGCGTTGGCGCTGTCGCTGCCGATCCAGGTGATGTGCGAGTGGCTGGGCGTGCCCCAGGAGGACAAGGACCGGTTCGGCGGCTGGACCCAGGATGCCGCCAACGTGGGGGACCCGGCCAGGTCCAAGCAGGGGCTGGGTGAGTTGTTCGCCTACTGCAAGCAACTCGTCGCCGACAAACGGCGGAACCCGGGCGACGACGCGATCTCCAGGATCTGCGCGACCGAGGGGATCAACGACAACGAGGTCATCGGGCTGACAGCGCTGTTGCTGTTCGGTGGTTACGAGACCACCGTGGCCCGGATCGGCACCTGTGTGTCGCTGTTGCTGGCCAACCCCGACCAGTGGCAGGCATTGTTGCGCGACCCGGGTCTCATCCCAGGCGCGGTTGAGGAAACCCTGCGGATGTCGATGCCGAATCCGCACAACGGCGGCATGCCGCGATACGCGCTGACGGACTTCGAGATCGACGGGGTCACGATCCGGACCGGCGACTTCGTGCTGTTGAACATCATCGCGGCCAACCACGACGAGAAGGCCTTCGCCTGCCCCCACCGCATCGATGTCACTCGCGACACCACGGGCAGTCTCGCGTTCGGCCATGGTGCGCACCACTGCGTGGGCGCGACGCTGGCCCGGATGCAGCTGCAGGCGGTGCTCACCCAGCTCGTCGCGCGATTCCCGACCCTGCGTCTGGCTGTCGGTGCGGACGAGCTGGGGCTACGCCTCAACACGCTGATCGGCGGGTTGGTCCAACTTCCGGTGACATGGTGATTGGATCCTGATGCTGCACGAAATATCCAGTGGCGTAGTCACGAGGAGCCCCACTTCGGTCCGCGCGTATCTCCTGTTGATGCGGCTGGACAGGCCCACGGGGTACGTGCTTTACCTGCTCCCGGGGCTGTGGGCTGTCGCCCTCGCATCCGGGCAACGACCGGACCCGCTGACGGTGGTGCTTCTCGCCATCGCCGCGGTGCTGGTGCGCGGCGCCGCCTGCGCGGTCAACGACGTGATCGACAGGGAAGTCGACGCCCGGGTCGCCCGCACCGTGTCGCGTCCTGTCGCATCGGGGACGGTCGGCGTCGGGAACGCTCTCCTGTTCGCCGCCGCACAGGCCGTGGTCGCACTCCTGGTCCTGGCGCTGGTGAACGTGGAGACGTCCCTGGTCGCGGCGGCCTCCTACCCGCTGATCGTCGCGTACCCCTACATGAAGCGCATCTTCTTCTGGCCCTCGGCGTTCCTGGCGCTGGTGATGAGCGTCTACGCGCTGATCGGCTGGACAGCGGCGACCGGAAGCGCCGACTACTCGCTCGCGGTGTACGGCCTGTACGCCGGTGGAGCCTTCTGGACCCTGATCCACGACGCGATCTACTCCCATCAGGACAAGGAGTACGACCGCCAGATCGGTGTCAAGTCCTCCGCTCTGCTGTTCGGCGGGGCCACCAAGGTGTGGCTGACGGTCTTCGCCGCGATCAGTGTCGGCGGCGTGCTGCTGGCCGGTTCCCGGACGTCGATGGGGTGGGCGTTCTACCTGATCGTCGCGCTCGCGGGAGTCTTTCTGTGTTCTCTGATCGTCCGGGTGGATCTGGACGACCCGAAATCGTGCTGGGACGCCTTCGTGTCCAACACCAGCTTCGGCTGGCTCATTCTCGCGGCCATGGTCGCCGGGCAGTTCACATGAAGGGTGAGCTACGCATGACGGATTCGATGTGGCAGGGCCCCGGCGTCGACCTGGACGCCTATCTGGCCCGCGTGGGCTACCGGGGCGAGGTGGCGGGCGATCTCTCCACACTGCGGGGCCTTCACACCGCCCACGTCGACGCGATCGCCTTCGACAACCTCGACGCGCTGTTCGGCCGCACCTCTGTACCGCTCGACCTGGACAGCGTCCAGGACAAGATCGTGCGACAGGGCCGCGGTGGCTGGTGTCTGGAACAGGTCGTGCTGATGGCGGCCGTACTCGACCGCATCGGGTTCACGTTCACGGCGTTCGCCGGCCGGACACGGATCCGCACCGGGAACAAGTTCGGGCCGGCCCTGCACGTGGCCCTGTGTGTCGAGCTCGACGGCGAACGCTGGCTCCACGACGTGAGTTTCGGTGCCTACGGACCGCACGAACCGATCCGGCTCGCGGAGAACGCACGGCTGGACGGCAACGGCTCGTTCGATCTCGTACGGGAGCCCTCCGGTGAACACGTGCTGCGGTTCCTGGGGCCGGAGGGACCGGCCGAGCTCTACGGCTTCACCACGGACGTGCGCCATCCCTCGGACTTCGAGATCCTCAACCACTTCTGCCTCACGCATCCGCGCTCGCCGTTCAACCACCAGATGGTCCTCCAGCGCACACAGCCCGGAGTGAGGCACCTCCTCGCCGGCAGCACGCTCACGGAGATACGTCCCTCGGGGCCGGCCACGTTCCGGGAACTCGACAAGGACGAGCTGCTCTCAGCTCCCGAGGAGATCTTCGGGATCACCCTGGACCCTGGCGACGTCCAGACGCTCCGGAAATTCCTGGACGGCCGTGATGCGTAGGCACACCGCGCTGCTGGACGACCGCTGTCCCGCGGACTCCGAACTCCTCGACCACCTCTGCCCGAGCCTGCTCTGACCTGGACCGAGGTCACCATGAACGACATACCCGATGAGGCGGATCCCGGAGCGTCCACCGTGGCGCGACGGTTGCGGTCGCTCCCGGATCACGACCCGCACGACGCGGTGGAGAACGCCGTCCTCAGCAGGCTCGCGGGCAACTGGCACCGGCGCGCCACGGTCAAGCAGGAGGAGCCGAACCTGGACGACGTCTTCGAACTGGACCGGCCGGACTTCCCCGAGGCCCTGCTGCCCTTCCGCGAGCACCCCACCTACCTCGCTCTCGACGACGCGACGCGGGCGCGGATTCTCGCGTGGGGGTGGATCTCTTTCAACAAGAACATCATGGACATCGAACAGCATGTGGTGAACCCGGGCTTCGCCCTGGTCACGCAGGATGTCTTCGACACCGGCGTCGGCGGCGAGTCCATGACGCTCGCGGTCACCCAGGCCATGGTCGACGAGCAATACCACACACTGATGCACCTCAACGCGAGTGCCGTGACGCGCCGCAAGCGCGGCTGGCGGATGCCGGAGACGGCGCTGCCTCTCGCCTACAAGGCACGCAGGCAGGCGCACCGGATCGCCACGGCCGGGACGGACGAGGAGCGGGCCCTGGTGTCGCTCGCCTTCACCACGGTCGCGGAGATCTCGGTCAACGCCCACCTGGACCTCGTCGCCGAGAACCACGAGATCCAGCCCGTGAACCGTATGACGGCCGTCCTGCACAACCGCGACGAGTACTGTCACGCCTCGATCGCGGACACCCTCGCTCAGGAGGCGTGGAAGCACTTCTCCCCCGGGCAGCGCGACTACTTCCTCGCCGCTCTGGCCGACGGGATGGAGGCCTTCGCCGCACACGACTTCACGACCTGGGCAAGGATCCTGGACCTGCTCGGGGTGGAGGGGAGCGAGGAGATGCTGCGGGACGTCAGCAGCGCCTCCGGCGGCAAGCGGCTCCTCCAGGACTTCAGTGGGTTGCGGCAGCTCTGCCAAGAGCTGGACGTCCTGGACACCCTTCCCTTCGACTGGTCAACGGTGTCGACCCGAACCCCCTGACCACCACCCCACCCAAGGTGCTGACCCATGCGCGTCCTGCTCATCGACAACTACGACTCCTACACGTACAACCTGTACCAGTTGCTGGCGAAGGTGTACGGCGTCGCCCCCGTCGTCGTACGCAACGACGCCGATGACCGGGACCGGTTCGACCCGCAGGGCTTCGACGCCGCGGTCATCTCCCCAGGCCCCGGCCACCCGGCCCTCCCCCGTGACTTCGGCCGTTCCCGCGATGTCCTGGAGAACTCCGGGCTGCCGGTCCTGGGGGTGTGCCTGGGCCACCAGGGCGTGGGTCTGCTGGCCGGCGCGCCGGTCACACCCGCGCCGGAGCCCCGGCACGGCCATCTGTCCACGATCCGCCACAGCGGTACGGGCCTCTTCGCCGGCATCCCGCAGGACTTCACCGCCGTGCGCTACCACTCGCTGAGTGTCGCCGAACCCGTGCCCGCCCACCTGGAGGTCACCGCGCGCGCCGAGGACGGCGTGCTCATGGGCCTGGCCCACCGCGAACGGCCATGGTGGGGCGTGCAGTTCCACCCGGAGTCGATCTGCACGGAGCACGGCGCCCGCCTCGTGGCCAACTTCCGGGACCTGGCACTGACGGGGCGCGACAACGGCACGGGTCCGTACGAGGGCAGGTCCGCCGCCATGCCCGTACCGGACGCAGTACCTGACGCGGCGTCGGGCATCGTGCCTGATACGGCGTCGGACGCGTCACCGCCGCGGCTGCGCGCGGAGTACGACATCCTGGACCGGGCCGTGGACGCGGAGGCCGCGTACCTGGCCCTGTACGGGACGAGCACCCGCGCCTTCTGGCTCGACAGCTCACACGTGGAACCGGGTCTGGCCCGCTTCTCGTTCTTCGGCGCCGCCGAGGAGCCGGACGCGGAGATGCTGACCTACCGTGTCGAGGACGCGCACACCACCGTGAACCACCCCGACGGCACCTCGCGCCGGGAGAACGGCAGCATCTTCGACGCACTCGACCGCCGCACCGGCCGTGTGGTCGAGGGGGCCGGGGAGCTGCCCTTCGACTTCACCGGCGGTTACGTCGGCTACTTCGGCTACGAACTGAAGGCCGACCTCGGCGGACGGCGCGCCCACCGGTCGCGGACCCCGGACGCGGTGTGGCTCCAGGCGGACCGCTTCGTCGCCGTGGACCATGCCGAGAACCGCACGTACGTCGTCGCCGTCTGCGAGCGGCAGGACTCCGACGCCGCGCAGAAGTGGATCAGAACGGTCGTCCCCGTCCTTGCCGGACTCCCCGTCGCGGACACGGACACCTCGGCCCCGCCACCCCCCGAGCAGCACGACGCCTCGGCATGGCTGGCCCGCCCGCGCGCGCAGTACCTGGCGGACATCCAGGAGTGCGACCGGAGGCTGCGCGAGGGCGTGAGCTACGAGATCTGCCTCACCACCAACCTGCACCTGCCCGCACCGGCCGACGACCTCGCCTACTACCGGCGCCTGCGGCGGCTCAACCCCGCCCCCTACGCGGCGCTGCTGCGCCTCGACGGCCTAGCGGTGTTCGGCTCCTCGCCCGAGCGGTTCCTCAAGGTGGACGCCGCCCGTACCGTGGAGGCGAAGCCGATCAAGGGCACCGCGCCCAGGCACCCGGACCCGGACACCGACGCGGCCACGCGCCGCGCGCTGCGCACGGACCCCAAGACGCGCGCCGAGAACCTGATGATCGTGGACCTGCTCCGCAACGACCTCGGGCAGATCTGCGAGATCGGCACCGTCACCGTCCCCTCGCTCATGGCGGTGGAGTCCTACGCCACCGTGCACCAGCTCGTCTCCACCGTCACCGGCACCCTGCGCGAGGGCAGTTCCGCCGTGGACGCGGTCCGGGCCTGCTTCCCCGGCGGGTCCATGACGGGGGCGCCGAAACTGCGCACCATGGAGATCATCGACGACCTGGAGGGCGAGGCCCGAGGCGTCTACTCCGGCGCCATCGGCTTCGTCGGCTACACGGGCACGGCCGACCTTAGCATCACCATCCGCACCGCCGTCCGCCACGACGGCGAACTGACCATCGGCGCGGGCGGCGCCATCGTCCTGGACTCCGACCCGGAGGCCGAGTACGAGGAAATGCTCCTCAAGGCCCGGACCACCCTGCGCGCACTGCCGAAGGAGGAGGCGTACACACACGGGGAGACCGAAGGGCGATGACACACACGGCCATGACGCGGTGCCGAGAAGCGGCGAAGGACGGCCGGTGCCGTCAGGCGCCGAATCCCGGCGTCAGATGCGGGCGCAGCCCAGCGTGGAACTGTAGTGCTTCATCGCGTCACGGGTGTTCGGGCCGTAGATGCCGTCCTTGGAGAGCCCGTACGACCCCTGGAGGGCCTCAACGGCGAGGAACGTCTGCGGGCCGTAGTAGCCGTCGGGGGTGCCGAGGTAGGAGTAGCCCTCGCACTTCGCCAGGCTTTTCTGGAGCGCCTTCACGGCCGGGTTCACCTTGGTCTGGTTGAGTACCAGCTTGCAGGTCAGGCTCTTGGAGCTGCCGTAGGCGGGCACCGTGACGTAGTGACCCGAGGTAATGGAGACAGCCTTGGTGGTGTTGCAGGTCGGGTGGATGGCGGCCCCGCTCGCGGAGGGGGAGACGGCGACACCGGTGGCGAGTACGGCTGCCAGGGTGCCCAGGGCAGCAAGGGCGCGGGGTCTGCTGCGGGACATGCGGAAGGACATCGTTCTCCTGAGGTGAAGTAACAAGCAGGCAAAGGATTTTGACCAGTAGCCATGATGCTTGGTGTCTCTTGGCGTGTCTATGCTCCGCCCGCGCACCGCTGCGCCCGACACCCTCGAACAAGGTGACCGATGCCCGGAGCGGGGACGCTTCGACGCCCCCGACTCCGAGTGCGCCGTCGGCAAGGTACGGGCGAGGACCCGCACACCCCGGGCCACGGACGAACACGGGGACTGATCAGCCACTGCCTCTGCGTCGACGGCACGCAGACACGCGGATACTTCCGCCACCTCGGCTCGTTGACCTCTCCGACAGCATTCCGTGCAGGCGACTGTTTGAGGAATTTCGATGAAGGATCTCGCGGACTCGACGGAATCGATGGAGCAGCTCGCCACGGTCTGGCGGGCACTGGTCCTCGACCGCGACCCGGGGGCAGACGTACGTGACCTTCCGGGCATCGGCGTCCGCTGGGCGGACTCCCGTTTCGCTTTCTGGAACTGCGTCACGCTGACCGACGTGAAGGCCGACGCGCCGCTCGCGGAACGGCGTCTGGCCCAGGCCGCGGACATCATGCGCACCAAGCGGCGCCCCGGTTTCCTCTGGCTCTTCGAAGACCTGCTGGACGACGGCGCACGGGCGGTACTGGACGAGGCGGCCGGACGGGCAGGTCTCCAACTCGCCTTCCCCGGCACCGGCATGGCCGGGGATCTGCTTCCGGTCCCCGACCCGGTCCACCCCGACCTGACGTTCGTGCGCGTCCGCTCCGACGACCAGCTGACCGCCTACGCGGACCTCAACTCACGTGCCTACGGCTTCGACCTGGCCGACGGCCGCGACGGGCTCGCCGGCTCCACACTCTGGAAGCAGGACGTACACGCCTACCTCGGCCTGCGCGACGGTGTCCCCGTGGCGTGCGCCGGAGCGGTGGCGGCCGAGGGCCGCCTCTTCGTCGCGCTCGTCGCCACGGACCCCGCGTGGCAGCGCCGGGGCTACGGCGAAGCCGTGACGAGGAAGGCCCTGCACGAGGGTGCGCGGGCCACAGGGTTGACCCGTGCCACCCTGCACGCGACGGAGGCCGGGGCACCCGTGTATCCGCGCATCGGCTTCCGACCGAACTCCCCGATCCGCTTCTACGGGCTGCGGGACTGAACCTCGGCCGGAGGGGAGACCGGTACGCAGGGCCCAGCCGCTGTCCCTGGCCGCTCACGGCACGGCCAGTTACTAGTAGCGCTGCTAGCTTCTACGCCGCCCCCGCGCCCGCGGTCAACGCTCGTCGGCCGCGAGCCACTGAGGACCGAAAGGACGTGCCCTGGCGCGGGGGACATCATGGCCTCCGGTCAGCAGCACGGGTCCACGGCACCCTCCCTCTGAATGGTCACTTGCCCCCAGAGCATCGAGCCTCTTCGACTGCTCGGCACGCAGGCCTGGCATGGTTATGCCCCAGATGCAGGGAGCAAGCTCAGTTACCTCCCGCACCCAAGGCGCGAAGGAATCGGCTGGGCTCACCGTTCCAGGAAATGGTGAGGGCGTCCCGTGCCCTGGTGGCCGCGACGAACAGCAGCGAGCGCGCTCGCTGCAGTTCGCGCCGGTGACGAAGGCGGTCGGTCCGCTCCCAGGTATCCACGGCCGAGCGGGGAACCAGGCCCTCCGAGACGCCGGCGATGATCATGCAGCGGTACTCGAGTCCCTTGAACCGGTACATGGTGCCGACGTGCACCCCCTCGACCCTCGCGCCCCGTCACCCGTAATCTTCGCGGCCATGATGCCGCGGCGAGCGAGCCGCGTCACCACCTCGTCGGCCATGTCGTTCGTCGGTACGCACACCGCGACGGACTCGCGCGGGACGTCGTGCCATGCCTGCACCTGCTCCACGACGAGATCGAGTTCCTTGTCCCAGCTGTCCGCACTCCGCAGGGAGGGACGTCCGCCGTGCAGCACCGAGCGATATCCGGCCAGGTCGTCGTCGCCGCCGTCGAGGTCGTCGAAGTCCGTCCCTTCCAGGATGCCGATCGCGGCGCCCAGGATCTCGCGGGTGGTGCGGTAGCTCAGCGTCAGCTTCGCCGAGCGGCCCCGGATGTTGACGCCCGGGCTGCCCAGCGTGACCTGGTTGTCATAGATCCGCTGATGTGTGTCACCGACGAGGAAGATGTCGTCGGACTCGCTGGGCGCCATGGCACGCAGCATCTTCCAGTGCGCGGCTCCGAGGTCCTGGGCCTCGTCCACGACGATGTGCCGGTAGCGGTAGCGCATCCAGGCGCCGGTCCCGGACTGACTGCAGCCACATCAGCTGTTCGAGTTCATCGTTGGTGAGGCTGGCTTGCAGAGGCAGCCAATACGTCTCATAGACACGCTCGCCGTGTTTGGGTAGACGCATGAACAAGTAGTTGCGCAGCAGATCCGCCTGGCTGAGTTTCAGCCCTGTGTTGTTGAGGGACTCGAAGATGCGGTGCACGTTGTCACCGCGTTCCGCGCTCACCACGACCAGCGTGAGGCGCGAGGTGAGCGCCTGCTCGATGCGCAGAACCTTCCCGGAGTTCGCCGAATCATCGGCCTCGACCAACTTGCGGCGGAAGAATCCGTAGGCGGAGGCCACCCTGTCCCCCGCGGCCTGCTCCGCAGGAAGACTCCGGATGTGGGCTGCGAACTGCGGCCGGTCCGCTTGCGTGGGCAACAGGCGGAAGTACTCGTCACCCTGCTTTCGCTTGTTGATGAGGTATTCCTCGTCGATGCGCTCGGCGTCATCCGCATTCCCATCGGCGATGTGGTCACGAATCGCCACCAACGCCAGGGACAACGTGGTCAGCCGCTGCTGACCGTCGACAACGAGCCAGCGGGGAAAGGTTGCCTCATTCTGCGGGGACGGGGCGAGCACTACCGATCCCAGGAAGTGTGTACTGGCCGGCGTACCGGAGCCCAGGAGTCCAGCCTGTTCGAGGATGTCGTTCCACAGTTGGGCCAACTGCCTTTCCGACCAGGAGTAAGTGCGCTGATAGAGCGGTACCTGAAACTGCTGGGTCCGGCCCTGCATCAGATCGGCGAAGACGGTCTCTTTGGCCTGCACGGATGTTCTCCTCGGAGGGTGGGCGATCCGGAAGGGACCGGATTCAACATACGACGACAGGGCAGCGCGCTTCATGCGACGGCCGCATCCTCGTTCGAAGCAGACAATAAAGGGCACGTCAGGGGCACATGGCGAAGAGCAGACCGAGGATGTGACCGACCTCGCCTTCAGCCTCTGAAGCCGCTCAGGGTTCACCCCTCACCGGTAACACCAGCATATTCGCGCCGTCATCGGGATCGACGACTTTCACTGATCCAGTGGCTCCTCCGCGAAGGGAGCTCGTCGAACAGCAGTGCTTTCTGCGTCCAGGAAAACCCTAAGGCCTGGCGAACGAGTGGCGTCCGTCCACCCGCGTCGCCACAGCCCGCAGGCGCGGCCTTGCCGGTGCAGCGCGCAACGGCCAGCTTCCAGAAGAAGGCTCGGTCACGTGTTGCCATCGATCAGTTGCAATCTGTTCATGCGCTACCGGGAGGCGACCTCCGCCTTGGCCGACAAACACACAGGATGCGTGTTTTGAGTACATCCAGAAGGCATCGCAGGGGCGCTTCGTGCAGCAGGAGCCACGGTGCAGCGACTCCGCCAGCACCTTGGCACGTCGGGTGCCTGTTCGTGCACGGCGTGGGAAATCGACGACCCGGCGATTGCCTCGCTTGGGGAGCGACCGTTGCCGACGTACTGAGAGACGTGCACGAAGCAAACGCAGCGCAGTGGGAGGCACGGCCTCCCTCGACGACGCAGGAGGACCACGATATCCGGCAGGCAGGGCTCACCCTGAAATGTGGTGGTGTCCCTCGCACAGCGCTGTTCGCCGAGGCGCTGTGGTCCGAGAAGCTCGCTTCCCTGTGTCGGACGCTTATGCCTGGGCCACGTCCGTCGCTCGATTCGCTGACGCCCGTCGACTACAGGCAGCTCGACGCCGTATGCTTCACGGCCTCCTGGCAGCCTCACCACGAGTCTCCTGCTGGCGCCATCCTTCTGAGGAGTATTCCTTCCTCGAAGTCGTACGCTTACGTCGATGAATTGGTGCGCATGCCGATGTCCTGCCGCTCCTCACCACCTGCACCGGAACCTGCATCACCCCCCTGATCCAAGGATGGGCACCCGGCCGGGCAACTCCAACCAATCCGCTACCGATCCCTCGACAAGCTTCTTGACCTGTCCCACCCCCTCCAGTCCCAGGACGTCTTTCAGGCACGTGCAGCCTGCGAGATCACCTTTGCCGGTCAGGCAGACGTAGATTCCGGCCACCTGCAAACCGCGTGCAGCAGCGACCAGTTGCTCATCCCCCGGGAGCGGAATTCTGGCGGAGACCTCCCGGGCAAACTCTCGCGCTATCGGTGGACGTCCGAACAATCCGAGGAGACCTCCTGCCGCGCGTCCAACGGCTGCGTGCAGCAGTTCCTTACCCTTGAGGATGTTCCTGGCCAGCTCGGCAAGGTCGTCACAGCCGCGCCTCTGGTGCCTCTTGACCAGCGCCTTCCAGGTTTCGTCGGAGACGTACGCGGCGGCTCGGTCAGCAATCGCCGCAGCTCCGCCGTCCTTCAGAACATCCAGGCAAAACGCTGCGACAGCTTCGGCTTGTTGTCTCTCCTGCGTCCGTGCGGAGGGTTTCTGGGCTGCCACCGCTGCTGGGAGTGTACGGCGGGGCGGTGCCGTTGACCGCCGCACGACCTGCGTACGTCGGGGAGCGGGCTCTGTGCGTCGCGAGGCCGGAGCTCGCCGTGGGGTCGACGCCCGCTTGGCCGTTCGTCGGCCCGCACCCCCTTCAGGGCGACCGAGGTGATGATGGCAACGCAAGCCCGGCCCTTTGACCGGATTCCTGCAGAGAGTTCCGTCGTCGGTCGCGGCCCGGCATCTGTAAGCCATGCTCACAAGTGTCACGAGCGACTCCCGACACCGGCAACGTCGCCTTTCCAGCCACGATCCGGACACTGATCCCGGAGCGCTCGGCCGCTACCTCATGACCGTGGCAAACGGCATCGCCGTCCAGGGTCCGGCTGATACGTCAGCGCTGTGCGCTCTCGGAACGGGAACGAGTCATCGTCCGTTCCGGTGGCGGCACAACACGGTCAGCTTCCCGCCCTCGATGTCGATGTCGGGTTACGAGCCGGCGCGGTAGCCACCAGGCCCAGTCACCGAGCAGCACGAGTACGGCGGGGACGATGGTCATCCGAACGCCGAAGGCGCCGAAGGCGACCGCGACCGCAAGACCGAATCCGATGGACTTGATCGTGGGGTCGTGAGAACCCACGAAGCCCGCGAAAACCATGATCATGATGAGGGTCGCGGCGGTGACGACCGTGGCGCTCGACCGGGAGCCGGATTCGATCGCCGCACGGGCGTCGGCGCGGAACCCAGCGCCGTGATGGCGGCCAGGCTCACGCCGACCCCGAGCAGCGCGGTGACCAGAGGCAGTCCCGCGGCGGACAGCGAGCCGAAGGTGATGACCAGGACGATCCCGGCGAGCGCGAACCCGATGATCTCCAGGGTGCTGCTCTCGCCGGCCACGGGGAGGGCGTCGCCGGTGCCCTCGACCGCAAGACCACGGTCACGGGCCTTCCTGGCATCGGCGTCACCGATGCTCTGCCCGTCCGGAGCCCGCAGGACGATCGTGGCCGTGGCGCCCTCCACGTTGGCTGCGGGGAACCTCTCGTCCAGCAGATCGATGGCGCGCCGGGACTCCGTGCCGGGCAGCGTGAGGCCCGTGGTGTTCGGTCGTGGGGCGTAGAGCGTTGCTTCACATGACCGCGTCCAGCCGGCGCAGGACCGTGAGCCGCGCGGCGACATGAGCGCCGCGGAAGGCTTGAGGCTCCGTGGACGGCGTGGGCGGCAGTGACGGCCTGTCTCCGCGGCCGTCATGCCGTCATGCCGTCATGCCGTCATGCCGTCGGGCGGTCCGATGGCTGCGGCTCGCCGAGCATCTGACACGTGGCCGCGTCGACGAGGGTCTTGTTCGCGATGGCGGCCTTCTCGTCCTTGATGCCGAAGTTCGTGCTCGTCAGGACGGCGACGCTGCGCCGTCCGCTCACGTCGGTGTAGATCTCGCTGGAGTAGCCCGGCAGGCCACCGGTGTGTCCCCATACCGTGCCGCAGGAGGTGTCCACCCGCATCAGACCCAGTCCGTAGCCTCCGCCCTCCTCAGGAGCGTCGACGGTGGTGCGCATCTGCTTCAGGTGCGCCTCCGGCAGCAGCTCACCCGACACCAGCGCGGTCAGGAAGCGCTGCCAGTCCTGTGCGGTGGAGACCATACCGCCCGCCGCCCAGGACCAGCTCGGGTCGATGGCGGAGGTGTCGATGTTGTCCCCGGGACGCCCGGGACCGGCGAATCCGACGCCATCGGGCAGGTCCACGGTCCTGGAGAGGATGGTCTTCAGCCGCTCGGCGGCCGGCTCGTAGCCGGTTACGTGCTGCTTCCCGGTGGTCTCGTCCGTTTCCCAGTCGGCGTTCGTCGCCAGGAACGAATCCTTCATACCGAGCGGCTCGGTGATCCTCTTCTCGATCAGCTCGGCCAGGCCTGTGCCGGTGGCCTTCTCCAGGATGAGCCCGAGCGCCTTGTAGTTGGCATTGCTGTAGGAGTACGTCTCACCGGGCGCGGACACCCGTTGGGGCGTGATGGTGAGGAGCTGCTCCGGCGTCCACCTGCGCTGCTCCTGGCCGGTGAGAGAGGGCAGGAACTCGGAGGTCAGCAGGAAGTCGCCGAGCCCGCTGGTGTGGTTGAGCAGCATCCGTACGGTGATGTCCGCGCCGTCCTCCAGCTGTCCCGGAAGCCACTTCTCCACCGGGTCGTCCAGGCCGATCCGGCCCTCGGCGACCTGCTGGAGGACGAGAGTGGCGGTCACCGTCTTGGTGTTCGACCCGACCCGAAACAGGTCATCGGCGGCCAGTCGGTGATCGTCCTCCGTCCAGGCGGCCTGCCGGGCGACCTCGACGGGCTTGCCGTCGCCGGAGTCGACGCGGACGATGATGCCGAGGGAGCCCGTGTCCGCCGCCTGCTGCGCGAGGCCGGCCAGCTCTTCGCCGGCCGCCGGGCTCGCCGTACTTCGCCCGGCCGCAGGCCCGCCCTCCTTCGCACCCGCGTCCGAGCAGCTCACGAGCGCCGCGCCCATGCAGGTCGCCAGCGCCATGGTCAGCGCTCCCCGGAAAACTCGGTGACGGCGAGACGACGTGTATCGAGACAACGTGTCTGGCGTGTATGCGGACATGGCGGTTCCCTTCGGCGCGTGACGATGTGCTGTGTGCGTCGAGGGACCGGGCAGGCGCCCGTTGAGCGGCCTTTCGGCGGGTCCCACGCACAACAACCATTCAGTCAGCGCCGCGCCGCCGGTACATCGCTCGATGGCGGGCTTCCCGTCGGCTCGGGGTCACTCCAAGGAATGACTCATAGGCACCCAGGTCAGGACAGGGTGTTCCTGGCCAGCACCGCGGCCTGCGCCCTGCTCTGGCAGCCGGTCTTCATGAGCACACGGCTGACGTGTGTCTTCACGGTGTGCAGGCTCACCACCAGCTGCCCGGCGATCTCGGCATTGCTCAGCCCGTCCCGGACCAGACGCAGCACGTCGACCTCCCGCTCGGTGAGGTCCCGCAGCCGGGCCAGCTCCTGGTCGTCGGGCCGGCGCCGGCCGCTCAGATGGCCCTCGATGATCCGCTGGGTCACCGCAGGGCTCAGCGCGCTGTGCCCGGCCGCCGCAGCACGGACGGCCTCGGTGAGCTGTTCGTACGAACTGTTCTTCAGCAGGAATCCGGACGCCCCGGACGTCAGCGCGTCGTCGACGTACTCGTCCAGGTCGAACGTCGTCAGCATGAGCACCCGGCTGCGCCCCGGCCCGAGCAGTCCCCGCCGGCCCAGCTCGGCCAGTGCCCACAGGCCGTCGCGACGCGGCATGCGGATGTCCATCAGCAGCACGTCCGGCCGCAGCCGCGCGCACGCCTCGACGGCCTGCTCACCGTCGTCCGCGGTGCCCGCCACGGTGATGTCAGCCTGGCTGTCCAGGATGGCGCTCAGCCCGGCGCGGATGATGGGCTCGTCGTCCACCACGAGGACACTGACCGGCCCTTCGCCCATGGCTGACCCGCTGATCTGCTCAGACACCCGCGGACTCCCACGGCATCGTGGCCACGACGCGGAATCCGCCGGCCTCGGTCGGCCCCGCGACGAGTTCGCCGCCCAGCGCACCCACCCGTTCCTCCATGCTGACCAGTCCGAGTCCGACACCCGCGCCGGGCGTGCCGCGCCTTGAGGCACACCCGTTCACGATCTCGCACCGCAATTCTCCCAAGTCGCCGTCGACACTCACCAGGACCGGTGCCCCGGGCGCGTGCCGACGCGCGTTGACCAGCGCCTCCTGCACGGTGCGGTATCCCGCCAGCTGCACCGGACCCGGCACGGACTCCAGCGCGCCACCCGTCGTCAACTCCACCGTCCCACCCGCGGCCCGGTGGCTGTCCAGCAACGCCTTCAGCTCGCCGAGGCCCGGCACCGGCTGGAGGGGGACGGCGTCCGCGGGGTCTCGCAACATCCGCAGCAGGTCACGCAATTCGCCGCTGCTCTGTCGGCCCGCCGCCGCCAGCCCGTCGACCTGGGTGCGAGCCCAGTCGGGCAGCTCGCCGCCGCGGGCCCGCAGGGTCTCCGCGTGTACTACCAGCAGGGTCAGCGAGTGGGCGACCACGTCGTGCATCTCACCGGCGATCCGTGCCCGCTCGCGTTGCGTGGCTTGCGCCGCCTCCAGAACCTGTGCCCGGCTCGCGTCGGCCGCCCGTTGCTCGGCGGCGGCCAGCAGCGCCTGCCGGGTCCGCGCGGCGAACCCCATCGCCCACGCAAGCGGCATCGGGGCCAGCGCGGCGAGGACGTCCAGGCCGCCCTGGAAGTCACCGGAGTCGGTCGTCATCCGGTTCAGCCACAGACCGGCCAAGCCCAGCACGACGCCGGCGAGGACCGCCGACACCGCCCGCCGCCAGCTCCCGCAGCGGTTGCCCAGGTTGTAGAGCAGCACCGCCAGCGGCAGGAAGACCAGTGGCGACAGCTTGGCCCCCGCGCCCGCGCTCCCCACCAGCGCCGCCAGAAGGGCCGCGAAACCCACGACGAAGGCGGTGGCCGGCAGCCGCCGCCTGAGCAGCAGGGCCGCCACGCCCACCGCCTCGTACGCCGTGAGCGACGCCCAGGCCGGCCCGGATGTGTCCACGTACGGCTGCGACAGCAGCGGCGGCAGGAACGTCAGCACGACCAGCCCGGCGTCGGCGCCCCACCGGGGCCACCTGTCCTCCATCACTCTCATCCATCCGACACTAGGACCTCGCACGCCGCCCTTCGTCACTCCAAAGAGCCACGCCCCGCGACCGCTCGTGCTCCGTACCACCACTCCCAGGACTGCCGACGGCCCGGCTGTGATCCCTACCGTGCACCTTCCCGCGACGCGCCGAGCGGCTCCGTGCTGCCGGGCGCGGCATCGTGACGCGGCTCCAAGCGGACCAGGATCCCTTTGGACGTCGGGGTGTTGCTCTGATCGGCCACGCTGTCCAGCGGTACGAGGACGTTGGCTTCCGGGTAGTACGCGGCGGCGCAGCCCGGAGGTGTGGAGTATGAAACCAACCGGAAGTCCTCCGCCCGGCGCTCGATACCGTCCCCCCAGACGCCCACCACGTCGACGCGCGCGCCGTCGTCCAGGCCGAGGGCACGCAGGTCGACCGGGTTGACCATGACAATGCGGCGCGAGCCGTGAATGCCCCGATAGCGGTCGTTCGTCGTGTAGGGCACCGTGTTCCACTGGTCGTGCGAGCGCAGCGTCTGGAGCAGCAGGTGCCCCGCCGGGGCGCGCAGCATCTCGAAGTCGTTACAGGTGAACAGCGCCTTGCCGCTGGGCGTGGGAAAGACGCCGTCGTTGACCGGGTTCGGCAAGCCGAAGCCACCCGGCTTCGCCGCCCGGGCGTTGAAGTTGTGAAAGCCCGGAACGATCCGGGCGACGCGCTCCCGGATGTGCCCGTAGTCCGCCTCGAAGTCCTCCCACGGAACAGGCACTCGGTCCCCGAGTGTGCGGCGGGCGAGTCTGCTCAGGATCGCCACCTCGCTGAGCAGGTGCTTCGAAGCCGGTTCCCGACGCCCTGCCGAAGCGTGCACCTGGCTCATGGAGTCCTCGACGGTGATGAACTGCTCGCCGCCGCTCTGGCGATCCCGCTCGCTGCGGCCCAGCGTGGGAAGGATCAGCGCGGTGTCGCCACACACCGCGTGGGAACGGTTGAGCTTTGTGGAGATGTGCGCCGTGAGACGGCAACGGCGCATCGCGTCCGCGGTGAAGTCACTGTCGGGAGCAGCCCGTACAAAATTGCCCGCGAGCCCCAGGAAGACCTTGATCCGGCCCTCCGACATGGCCCGGATCGAATTCACCGTGTCCAGGCCGTGCGCTGTCGGAGGGGAGAAGGAGAACTCACGTCCCAGCGCGTCGAGGAAGTCCTGCGGCATCTGCTCCCAGATACCCATGGTCCGGTCGCCCTGCACGTTGCTGTGTCCGCGCACCGGGCAGACTCCCGTGCCCGGCTTGCCGATGTTGCCCCGCAGGAGGAGGAAGTTCACCACCTCGCGGATGGTGGGCACCGCGTGTTTCTGTTGGGTGAGGCCCATCGCCCAACAGACGACGACCCGCTCGCTGGCCAGGACCCGGTCTCGCAGTTCCTCGATCTGTGACCGGCCCAGCCCTGTGGCGGCCAGGACATCGGGCCAGGAGACGGTGCGGCGCAGGCTGTCGGCGAGCTTGTCGAAGCCGTTGGTGTGGGCGTCGATGAACGAGCGGTCCAGCACCGTACCTGGCGCGGCCTCCTCGGCTTCGAGCAGCAGGAGGTTCAGGGCTTGGAACAGAGCGAGGTCGCCGCCCAGGCGGATCTGGAGGAACTGGTCGGCGATGTTGGTGCCTCTGCCGATCACCCCGCTCGCCTTCTGCGGATTCTTGAAGCGCATCAGACCCGCCTCGGGCAGAGGGTTGACGGCGACGATCTTGCCGCCCCTGCGCTTGGTCTCCTCCAGCGCCGAGAGCATGCGGGGGTGGTTGCTGCCGGGGTTCTGGCCCAGAGTGATGATGAGGTCGGCGTGATGGATGTCCGCCAGACTTACATCGCCCTTGCCGATGCCCAGCGTCTCGTGGAGAGCGGTGCCGCTGGACTCGTGGCACATGTTGGAGCAGTCCGGCAGGTTGTTGGTGCCCAGGGCGCGGGCGAAGAGCTGGAGGACGAACGCGGGCTCGTTGCCGGCGCGGCCCGAGGTGTAGAAGACCGCCTCGTCGGGAGTGTCGAGGCTCCGCAGTTCCTCGGCCAGCAGCCCGAGTGCCTCGTGCCAGTTGATCGGCTCGTAGTGGTCGGAGCCCGGCCACTTCACCATCGGGTGGGTCAGTCGGCCCTGTTGGTTCAGCCACCGGTCCGAGGCCCGCGCCAGGTCGGCGACAGAGTGGCGCGCGAAGAACTCGGGAGTGATGCGCCGAGTGGTGGCCTCGTCGTTGGTGTGCTTCGCACCGTTTTCGCAGTACTCATTGAGGTGCCGGTTGCCCGGGTCAGGGTCCGGCCAGGCGCAGCCCGGGCAGTCGAACCCCTTGGTCTGGTTCAGGTCGAGCAGGTTCAGGGCCGTACGCCGCGGCGACGTCTCGGCCAGGGAGTACTGAACCGCGTGGGCAACCGCCGGTACACCGGCCGCCCAGGTCTTCGGCGGCGTGATTTTCGCCCGTTCTCCACCAGGGTCTCCGGTCGATGACTCTCGCATGTATCAGCCTTTCGCTCAGTACCGCCGTTTCGTGCGAGCAGTGCGCCCGGACGGGTGAACGACGGCCATATCACCTGCTCGCGGTCCCTTACCCGACGGTTTCGTCGACGTCGGCGGGTCCCACCAGTGGGCTGGCCGGCGTTCAACCCGTGGGCCAGTGCGGCACCGGCCGGGGCTCCGGCTTGGCATGCGGCTGCACATGGCCACCGTTGATGGTTCCGCGCCACGCGCCGGTCTCCCTGCCCTGGCCTTCGATGTACTCCTTGAAGCCCCGCAGACTGCTGTGGACCTGCCGACGGACCACGCCAAACGCATCACCGGCCCGCTCGACCAGGCCCTGCGGAGTGAACTCGACGCGATACGTCACTCGGCAAGCAGTGTCGCCCAACGGCTCGAACAGCACGAACCCCATGTGGTAGGGCTCCTCCAGGCTGCGCCAGCTCACCTGCTCGTCGGGGCGCTGCTCGACAACCTTCGCGTCGAACTCCCGGGTCACACCACCGAAGCGGGTCACCCAGTGCGACAGGGTGGCCTGGGGCTTGTCGACCCGCTCCACCCCACCCATGAACTGGGGGAAACTGTCGAACTGGGTCCACTGGTTGTATGCCGCCCTGACCTGCACGTCCACGTCGACCGAGCCTTCGATCACGCTCATGGGCGCTCCGCCTCTCCGCACCAGTCGGGTGGACGCGTGCCGCGTACCCTCTCCAACGCTAGCCAACCTTCGGACGGTTCGCCGCTCACGCGGAGATGGGTCGTCGTCGGCCTCCGTCGCCCACGTGGGCTCGGTGGATGACCGCCCTGATCAGCGTGGAGGCCTGTGATCACCGTCGATGCCGGTCAGTCGGCGTCCGCGTCATGCACGGACACACGGATGGTGGCGAGCGTGCTGTCGGCGGCGTCGGGGATGAGCATGCCCGCCTCGACGCCGGTCCGCAGGTAGTCCACCACGGCCTGGTCGAGTCGTTCGCCGGGGAGGGCCGCCGGGATGCCTGGGGGGTAGGGCGTGAGCATCTCGGCGCAGGTCCTGCCGGCTGCCTGATCGGCGGGGATCTGTTCGACCTGGCCGAAGAAGGCGTCGCGCGGTAGGGCCACCTGCTGAAGGCGGAGGTCGCCGGGGTCCGGGATGCGGATGTACGGGGCACGTGGCAGCTCGTCGGCGTGGGCGACAAGGTCGCGTAGGCCATCGAGGAGTGGTGCGGTCGTCGTTTCGTCGTCGGCGTGGGTGAGCTGGGCGTTGATGCGCCGGTGGTCGGAGGTGTGGAGGTTGATGTGGCGGTGTCGGCGCATCCAGTCGGCGGCGTCGTATCCGTTGAACTCGACCTCGTACGCACGGCCAGCGGCGAGGCAGTCCCGGCCCGTAGGGCGGTCCTGGCCGATGTATCCGCGCCCGCGCTCTACGGCTCCCTGGTGGCCGAGGAGCACCTTCCCGGACATTTGCTCGCCGATCTGAAGCGTTTCCAGTGGGACTTCGCCACCTTCAAGGTCGACTGGGCGCTGAATGGCCCGGTGCCCTGGACCTGCCCGGAGGCCGCTCAGGCAGGGACCGTCCACCTCGCGGATGGCATGGACAGTCTCACCCGCTTCGCTTCGCACATCGCCATGGGCCGCATCCCCGACGAGCCCTTCGCCCTCTTCGGCCAGATGACCACCGCCGACCCCAGCCGCTCGCCCCTCGGCACCGAATCCGCGTGGGCATACACGCATGTGCCGCACCGGGTACGAGGAGATGCCGGGGAGGCCGGGCTGACCGGGTCCTGGAACATCCGCGATCAGGAGATCATGGCGGACCGGGTCGAAGCGCAGGTCGAGCGCCTATGCCCCGGGTTTCCGCGGCCTCATCAGGGCCCGGCGCATCCTCGCCCCGCCCACTCTGGAGAGCATGGACGCCAACCTCCACGGCGGCGCCGTCAACGGCGGAACCACCGCCATGCACCAGCAGCTGATCTTCCGCCCCTCCCCCGGCACAGGGCGCCCGGAGACACCCCTTCCGGGCCTCTATCTCGCCTCTGCCTCCGCGCACCCCGGAGGCGGTGTCCACGGCGCCCCCGGAGCCAACGCAGCGCGAGCCGCTCTACGCCGACAGCACACCGATCTCCTGCCTCACTTCCAGCAGCGATTGAATCAACGCGACCGCAAGGGCAGGAAAACCTAGCGCCCACTGGGGATTTCAGGGACCCCTGCCAGTACAGCCGGCCGCTTGGCCTCCACTGCCAAGCGGCCGGACCGCCCGACGAGCGAAGTGGTCAGTTGTCGGGCTTCTTCTTCGAGCGTCAGGGGCGGCTGTCTGGATGGGGCGAGCGCCGGCCTCGATCTGCTAGGCGTACGCGGCGTTCGTCACGAGCTCGCGCGCGTATGCGGCATCCAGTCGGCCAGGGCGGAAGAGGATGCGGTACATGATCGGCGCCACGACACGGTCGATCAGCAGTTCCGTCTCGGGCACCGTCTCCCCCCGCTGCGCCGCACGGGCCAACACGACGTCGATCTGCTCTGCGGCATACGCCGAACACTGACCGGCATTCGTTCCGTCGGGGTCGCCGAGCAGGGCGTCCCGAATATAGGCGCGCCCGGGCGGCGAGGCCATCTCGTCGACGAACTGTTCCGCCCACGCGTCGAGATCGGCCCGCAGGCTTCCGAGATCTGCCGGATCCGTTTCCGGGCGCAGCCGTTCGACGGCCACGTCGGACAGGAGTTCTTGCAGGTCGCCCCAACGACGGTAGATCGTGGAGGGGGTCACGCCCGCCCGAGTGGCCACCATCGGGACCGTGAGCGCGTCTCGGCCCACCTCCCCCACGAGTTCACGTGCCGCCGCGTGGACGGACTCCTGCACGCGTGCGCTGCGCCCGCCGGGACGGGCCATGGGCTTAGGACTCATACGATCCACCTTAATGCGAATCCGTTGCTTCTAGGCGGCGGCCGGCGTCGGCGACCCGCAGGGCCGCGTATCCGGGTGCCCGAGCACGGCGGACGTCCCAGCGGCGATGCAACCGCATGCCGGCTGGAACGTCCGCCTTCTCTCAGACAGCGAGGGGAGCAAGCCGCCCCGCGCCGGCCACCGACTCCTCGTAGACCCGGCCCACGCGGAGCACCGTCGCGTCATGGAAGGGGCGCGCCATCAGCTGCATACCGACCGGCAGTCCGGCGCGGTCGTGACCGACCGGCAGACTGAGGGCCGGGACGCCGGTGATGTTGGCGGGGGCACAGAGGCGGACGTAGCTGTCCGACACGGCCTCGGTCGTGCCATCGGCCCACTCGACGGCTTCCTGCCCCGCCTCGGCGGCGGTCATCGGCACCGTCGGCGCGGCGAGGACGTCGATTCCGTCGAACATGCGAGCCCAGGCGTCTCGCATCATGGTGCGCGCCCGCTGGGCGCGAAGGTAGTCGCCCGCGGAGGTGAGTTCGCCGGCCTCCAGCAGGATACGAACGTCCGCCGCGTACAGGTCGGGGGTGGTCCGCAGCGACCGCTCGTGGTAGGCGGTGGCCTCGGGAACCATCAGCCCCCACTGAACGGCCTGGATGTGACGCGCCATCGGGATCTCGACGTCGACGAGCTCCGCCCCCAGCTCGGCCAGCCGCTCGATCGCGCCGCGTACGGACTCCTCGACCTCGGGCGTGACCCGGTCGAAGTAGTGGTTCCGCGGTATGCCGATCTTCAGTCCTCGAAGGTCGCCTCCCGGGAAGCGGTCCAGCATCGGGCCGGACACGCTCGCCGGGTCGCGCGGGTCGTGGCCGGCGGTCGCCGACAGCACCAGCGCGGCGTCCTGGACGGTGCGGGTGAGAGGGCCCACGTGGTCCAGGGACCAGGACAGCGAGGTCACGCCTGTGCGTGGGACCAGGCCGTAGGTCGGCTTGAGGCCCACCACGCCGTTCAGGGCAGCGGGGACCCGGATGGAACCGCCCGTGTCCGTGCCCATGGCGAACGTCGCCCCGCCGGCGGCGACAGCTACCGCCGAGCCGCCGCTCGACCCGCCCGCGACCCGGCTGTGGTCCCACGCGTTGTTCGTCTGCGGAGTGGTCAGGCCGTAGGCGAACTCGTGCGTGTGCGTCTTGCCCAGGAGGACGGTCCCGGCGGCGCCGAGCCGTTCGGCCACCCGACTGTCGCGTTCCGCCACGTGCCCTGCCCGGACGTTCGAGCTCGCGGTGGTGGGTATCCCCTCCGCGTCGATCAGGTCCTTGAGCGCCATGGGGATCCCGTGCAGCGGCCCGCGCGGTCCGCTTCCGGAGATCTCCCGTTCGGCGCGGACCGCTGCGGCCTGGGCCGCGTCGGCGGCGACGGTGACGTAGGCGCCCAGCCGTCCTTCGACGACGGCAATACGGGCGAGCACCGATTCGGTGAGTTCGACGGGGGACAGCTCCCGTGCGCGAACCGCACGGGAGGCTTCGGTCAGCGACAGCTCAAACGGTTGCATCGGCGTTCCCCTGTCCGGCTCGGTAGGAGGACGCGGGAGGGGTCTCGCCGAAATCGAGCTCGCGCAACGTGCTGATCACGGAGTGGATGTAGTTGGCCGTCATGGCCACTCCTTCGTGTCGGCCGTCCCCGAGGGGAAGCCCCGCCCGCAGCGCCCCTCGGGCTGCCTCTTGTGGGGTGAGTTCGCTGGTCATGGCTTCCTTCCGGATCTGTACGGCGCGACGGGCCGGGGCTGGTGCAGGACCTCCGACCACCGCAAAAGCGAATCGTTTGCTTTAGATGACCGTAGGGCCTACGACGACTTAAAGCAAACCAATCGCTTTTAGCGCGAGAGGGACCCTCGTGCAGAGCGCCCCCGCGGGCCTCGCGCCGCCCCGTACTCCTGGGCGCGCTCGCGGCCCAGGTCGGTCCGGCCGCCCGAGTTGTACGGCTCGTGTTCCGCCCGTGGCCCCACACGCGCCCCCACGGGGCGATGGTTTCGGGCATATCCGCCGGGCCCGGGCCCCGCGGTATCCGCTCTCTACGCGAGGGGCGACCGGCATGACCGGCGCCGCCCACGCGAGTGCGGAATCGTTACTTCCGGTCACCGGCACCCCGCGCCCTCCACCCCGCCCCACGGACACCGAACAATGAAAAGAATTTCTTCTTATAAATTACCCTCGCGCGCCCCCTTACCCCGCTGGCCAAAAAACGCCGTTCACTCATTCACGACCCCTCACGTCCGCTGCTACTCTGCGGACTCCCTATTCGGATATGATGGAGATTCTCCGCATGGAAGATCGACCCGATACGGGGTCGCTGCCGGCGAATGCGTGGACCACCGGCGCGTCCGCCCGCGAGTGTCTCCGCTATGCCGCGTACCCGATTCTGCTCCTGTCGGCAGTCTGGCTCTTCACCTCGGTTATGCGCTTCGACTGGGACCGGGGCCGGGCCGTCCAGCTCTTCCTGGTCGGCACCATCGTCTATCTCGCGGCACTGGAGCGGCTGATCCCGCACCGGACCGACTGGCACCCGAGCGGCCGGGAACTGTGCTGGTACGCAGCCTATTTCGGGTTCACCATGGTCGGCGCCGTGCTCGGCCAGTCGGTCATCGCGGCCGTTCTGGCCGCGACCCCCGTCACGGGACCGGGGCTCGCGCTCGGGGCCGAGGTGCCCCTCGCGCTACTGGCCTCCTCACTGACCGGCTACCTCGCCCACCGCTGGGCGCATTCCAATCGGTGGCTGTGGAAGGTACACGGAATTCATCACGTCCCGGGAAAAGTGAACGTCGCCAATAACGGCGTCAACCACCTCCTGGATGTCGCCTTCAAACAGGGCGCGGTCCAATTGACACTGGGATTTCTCGGATTCTCCGCCGACTGCCTTTTCGCGGTAGCGCTCTTCACCCTTGTCCAAGGCTATTTCGTGCACGCGAACGTGGACGTCCGACTCGGTCCGCTCCACCACGTCCTGGCCAGCCCCGAGCAACACCGGCTGCACCACAGCGCCGACCTGGCCGAGGCCGGTCACTTCGGCGTGGACCTCTCGGTCTGGGACCGCCTCTTCGGCAGTTTCACCTGGCGACCGGACCGCCGCCCGGCGAACGTCGGTGTCAAGGACCCCGCCACGTTCCCGGAGACCGGCTCGATCGTCGCCAGCCTGCTCCACCCCGTGCGCCGCCCGCCCCACACCGCGTAGTCCCCCGTACCACGCACACCCGCTCCGTACCGCGACCTCCCCGCCCCGTACCGCGCAGCCCCGCACCGTACCGGCGTCGTGCCCCCATACGCCCCCGCCCGGCCCGTACCGAGGCGTCGTCTCCACCGGATTGGACCATGACGGACTCACCCAGCGCCGCCCACCGCGACAAGGTCGCCATCATCGGCATCGGCTGCCGGCTCCCCGGACACGCGGGTGACCACCGGTCCTTCTGGCGCAATCTGATCGAAGGCCGGGACTGTCTCGTCCCCACCCCGGCGGACCGGTACGACACCACGACCCTCGGCAGCCGCGACCGGGCCAAGCCGGGCCGGCTGACCGGCGGCCGGGGCGGCTACATCGACGGCTTCGACGAGTTCGACCCCCACTTCTTCGGGATCAGCCCGCGCGAGGCCGAGCACATGGACCCGCAGCAGCGCAAGCTCCTGGAGGTGTCCTGGGAGGCGCTGGAGGACGGCGGGCAGCGGCCCGCCGAACTGGCCGGGCGGGACGTCGGCGTCTTCATCGGCGCCTTCACCCTGGACTACAAGATCCTGCAGTTCGCCGACCTCGGCTTCGAGACGCTGGCCGCGCACACCGCGACCGGCACGATGATGACGATGGTCTCGAACCGCATCTCGCACTGCCTCGACTTCCGCGGCCCCAGCATCTCGATCGACACGGCGTGCAGCTCCTCCCTGGTCGCGGTCCACCTGGCCTGCCAGAGCCTGCAGCGCGGCGAGAGCGAACTCGCCCTGGCCGGAGGTACCCTGCTGCACCTCGCGCCGCAGTACACCATCTCCGAGACCAAGGGCGGCTTCCTCTCCCCCGACGGACGCTCCCGCGCCTTCGACGCCTCCGCCGACGGCTACGTACGGGCCGAGGGCGTCGGCGTCGTGGCGCTCAAGCGCCTCTCGGACGCGCTGCGCGACGGCGACCCGGTGCACGCCGTGGTGATCGGCAGCGGGGTGAACCAGGACGGACGCACCAACGGCATCACCGTGCCCAGCGCCGACGCCCAGGCCACGCTGATCGAGCGGGTCTGCGCCGAGGCGGGAGTGACACCGGGCAGCCTCCAGTACGTCGAGGCGCACGGCACCTCCACCCCCGTCGGCGACCCGATCGAAGCGCGGGCGCTGGGCCGGGTGCTGGCGCAGGGCCGGGCGCCCGGGGCGCGGTGCTACGTCGGCTCGGTCAAGACCAACATCGGGCACACGGAGGCCGCCGCCGGCGTCGCGGGCCTGATCAAGACGGCGCTGGCCCTCCGGCACCGCCGCATCCCACCGCACCTGAACCTCGAACAGCCCAACCCCGCCATCGACTTCGCCGCGCTGCCCTTCGAGATCCCGACCACACCGGTCGACTGGCCGGAGCACGAGGGACCCGCGCGGGCAGGCGTCAACTCCTTCGGCTTCGGCGGCACCAACGCCCACGTCCTGCTGGAGGAGGCACCGCCCCGCCCGCCGGAAGAGCCGCGCGCGACGGCCCGGACGCCCGCCCGCTCGGTCCTCCCGCTGAGCGCCCGGCACGCGTCGGGCCCGGCCGAACTGGCCGCGGGCGTCCGCCGCGAACTTGCCGCCGGAGTGCCCCTCGCGGATCTCGGGCACACCCTGGCCCACCGCCGCCAGCACTTCGAGGAGCGCCTCGCCGTCGTCCACTCCCCCCTCGGCCCGCCCGGCTCCCTCGACGAGGTACTGGCCGCCTGCGAGCGCGGGGAGCAGCACCCCCGGGCCGTGCGGGGCCGCCTCCGGGAGCCCGGGGCGCAGCGGCTGGTGTGGGTGTTCACCGGCATGGGCCCGCAGTGGTGGGGCATGGGGCGCGAGCTCCTGGACGCCGAGCCCGTGTTCCGGGAGGCGGTCGAGCGCTGCGACCGGGAGGTCCGGCGCCAGGCGGGCTGGTCGCTGCTCGACGAGCTGTCCCGGCCCGAGGCGGAGTCCCGGATGGCCGAGACCTGGCTCGCCCAGCCCGCCAACTTCGCCGTCCAGGCGGGGCTCGCGGCGCTGTGGGAACACCACGGGGTGCGGCCGGACGCCGTCGTCGGGCACAGCACCGGCGAGATCGCGGCCTTCCACCAGGCCGGGGTGTACGGCCTGGAGGACGCCGTCCGGATCGCGCTGGCGCGCAGCACCCTCCAGCACCGGCTCGCGGGCACCGGCGTGATGCTGGCGGCGAACCTGTCCGAGGAGGAGGCCGAGCGGCTGGTCCGCCCGTACCGGGACCACGTGTCGGTCGCCGCCGTGAACAGCCCGGCGTCGGTGACGCTGTCCGGGGACCGGGACACCCTCGGGGAGCTCGCCGGGCGGCTGGAGCGGGAGCAGGTCTTCGCCCGGTTCCTCGACGTCGAAGTGCCGTACCACAGCGTGCGGATGGACCCGATCGAGGCCGAGCTGCACGAGGCGCTGGCCGGGATCGCGCCGCGCGCCGCCGGTCTCCCGCTGTATCTGACCGCCCGCCAGGGACGTGCGCGGGGGCCGGAGCTGGACGCCGCGTACTGGTGGGAGAACGTCCGGCGGCCCGTCCGGTTCCGTGCCGCGGTCGACCGGCTGGTCGACGACGGGTACACGCTGTTCCTGGAGATCGGTCCGCACCCGGTGCTCGGCCACTCGATCCGGGAGTGCCTGGAGGGCCGGGCCGTCGAGGGGGTGACGCTGCCGTCGATCCGGCGCCGGGAGGACGAGCCCGAGCGGTTCGCCCGCTCCCTCGCGGAGCTGTACACGCTGGGCGTCGACGTGGACTGGTCGGTGCTCCAGCCCGTGGGGCGCCCGGTGCCGCTGCCGGGCTATCCGTGGCAGCGGGAGCGGTACTGGGTGGAGCCCGCGCCGGTGGAGCAGATCCGGCTCGGCCGGCTGGACCACCCGCTGCTCGGCCGGCGGACCTCCGCGCTGCAGCCGACCTGGGAGAGCCGCCTGGACACCGAGCGGCTGCCGTATCTGGCCGACCACCGGATCGAGGACAGCACGGTCTTCCCGGCCGCCGGGTACCTGGAGATGGCCGCGCAGGCGGTCCGGGCGCTGACCGGCGGCGACACGGCGACCATGGCCGACGTCGAGTTCTCCCGGGCCCTGTTCCTGCCCGACGGCGAGGCGACGACCGTCCAGCTGGCCTTCGCGCCGGAGGAGGCCGGGTTCACCATCGCCTCCCTCGCCGGTTCCGGGACCGGGGCTCCGGACCGTACGGTCCACGCGAGCGGGGTCGTCCGCACCGGGCAGCCACGCCGGCTCGCGGAACCGCTGGACACTGCGGTACGGGCGCGGGCGGGGCGTCGGCTCGACCGGGAGGCGTGCTACGGCGAGCTGGCGGCGCTCGGCTACCACTACGGCCCGGCGTTCCGGGCGATCGACGAGGTGTGGACGGCGCCCGGCGAGGCGCTGTCGCTGATCCGGCCCACCCCGGGCATGGGCGACGGGGCCGCGGACTGCCATGTGCACCCCGTGCTCCTGGACGCCTGCTTCCAGACCATGCTCACCGCGATGACGCCCGACGACGGCCGGTCCGCCGGGATCCGGCTGCCCGTCGGCATCGCGGAGCTGCGGCTGGACGCGGTCGGCGACCGGGCCCTGTGGGCGCACGCGACGGTGACCGCGGAGAGCGACGAGGAACTGGTCGGCGACCTCGCCCTGTACGCCGAGGACGGGACGCCGCTCGGCCGGATCAGCGGCTTCCGCGCGACGGCGGTGGACCGGGTGGCCTCCTCGGTGAAGCTCGGCACCATCGACGGCTGGCTGGCCGAGGTGGTCTGGGAGGAGACGCCCACCGAGGCGCCGGAGGACGGCGGGACCGCCGAGGGGACCGGGGACGGTCCCGACGGCTCCCCCGCGCCCGACCTGGTGGTCTTCGCCGACGAGGGCGGGCTCGGCGCGCGGATGGCCGAGGCGGTCGTGGCGCGCGGCGGGCGGTGCCGGCTGGTCCGCCCGGGCAGCCGATACCGAAGCGGGGCCCGGCACATGACCGTGCGACCCGATTCGGCGGCCGATCTGCGCAGGCTGTTCGACGAACTCGGGCCGGGGTTCGGAGCCGTGGTACATCTGTGGAACCTCGATCTGCCCCCGCTGGACACGGTCGGCGCGGCGGACCTCGGCGGGATCGGCACAGTCGGCGGCTACTCGCTCGTCCTGCTCGCCCAGGTGCTGCCCGAGGCGTGCCCGGAGGGGCGCCTGCACATCGTCACCCGGGGCGCCCAAGCGGTGGTGCCGGGCGAGCCGGTGGAGCCGTTCGGCGCGCCCGCCTGGGGCATCGGCCGGGTGCTGTGGCAGCAGGAGCTCACCGGTCACAGCGGCAAACTGATCGATCTCGACCCGGCCGGGGGTCCCGGCGAGGCCGAGGTGCTGCTGCGCGCGCTCACGGCGGACGACGGCGAGGGCGAGATCGCGCTGCGGTCCGGGCGGCGGCACCTCAGCCGGCTGCGTCCGCCCGCGGGGCTGACCCGTCCGCTGCCGCTACGGCTGCGCGCGGACGGCGCCTATCTGGTCACGGGCGCGTTCGGGGCGCTGGGACGGCTGCTCTGCCGCACCCTGGTACGGCGCGGGGCCCGGCGCCTGGTCCTGCTCGGCCGCACCGGCGTGCCGGAGCGCGGCGCGTGGCGGGGGCTCGATCCGGGCGGCCCCGAGGGGCGGCGGGTCGCGTTCCTGCGCGAGCTCGAAGCGCTCGGCGCAGAGGTGCTGGTCGCCGCGGTGGACGTGACCGACGCGGTGGCCATGGAGGGCTGGCTGGCCGGGCGTCGGGCCGCCGGTCTGCCGCCGGTGCGGGGCGTGTTCCACCTCGCGGGACAGGTGCGGGACGTCCTGCTGCCGTCGTTGGACCGCGAAGCGTTCGACGCGGGCTACGGGCCGAAGGTGCACGGCGGGTACCTGCTGCACCGGCTGCTGCGCGACGAGCCGGTCGAGCACTTCGTCCTGTTCGCGTCGGTCGCCTCGCTGCTGACCACGGCCGGTCAGGTCAACTACGCGGCCGGGAACGCGTTCCTGGACGCGCTCGCCCATCACCGCCGGGCGCTCGGTCTGCCCGCGCTCAGCCTGGACTGGGGGCCGTGGGCCACCGGCATGATCGAGGAGCTCGGGCTGGTCGCCCACTACCGGGACGCGCGCGGGATGAGCTCGCTGGCGCCGGAGGCGGGCATGGCGGTCCTGGAGCGGGTGATCGGGCAGGACCGGGCCCAGTTGCTGGTGGCCGCGGTGGTGGACTGGCCGGTGTTCCTGTCCTGGTATCCCACCCCGCCGCCGCTGGTGTCGGCGCTCGCCGCCGCGGCGGCGCGGGAGGTCCCGGCGGGGCAGGGCGGCAGTCTGCTCGACGCGTTCCGCACCGCCGACGAGGCGGCGCGTACGGCGTTGGTGGCCGAGCGGTTCGCGGCCCTCGCGGCGGGTGTGCTGCGGGTGCGGCCGAAGCTGGTCGACGCGGACGCCCGGCTCGGCTCGCTCGGTCTGGACTCGCTGCTCGCCATGGAGCTGCGGGCCCGGACCCACACCGAGCTGGGGGTCTCGCTGCCGGTGGTGGCGCTGCTCAGCAATGGGCCGGTGAGCGAGCTGACCGAGCGGCTGCACGCGGGGCTGACCGAGCTCGCGGCGGCCGGGGGTCCGGTGGCGGAGACGGCGGTGGAGTTGTTCACCGACGAGGCGTGCTACCCACTCACCCACAACCAGCAGGCCCTGTGGTTCCTCCGGCAGCTCAACCCGGACGGCTTCGCGTACAACATCGGCGGCGCGGTGGAGGTGCGCGCGGAGCTCGACCCGGAGCTGCTGTTCGATGCCTTCCGGACGCTGATCGCCCGGCATCCGAGCCTGCGCGTCAACATCACCACCGAGGACGGGCGTCCGGTGCAGCGGGTGCGGCCCGAGGCCATCGCCGACACCGGTCTTCTCGATGTGTCCGGGCTGCCCTGGGAAGAGGTCCGCGCCCGGCTGGTAGCGGAGTACCGCAGGCCGTACGACCTGGAGCGGGATCCTCTGGTGCGGCTGCGGCTGTTCCGGCGGGCCCCGGACCGCTGGGTGCTGATGAAGGCGGTCCACCACATCGTCTCGGACGCGATCTCCACCTTCACCTTCATCGAGGAGCTGTTCGAGGTCTACCGCGGGCTGCGCACCGGCCGGCCGGCGGAGCTGGCCCCGGTCCGGGCCCGCTACCTGGACTTCCTCAACCGGCGGAACCGCTTCCTGGCCGGGCCCGAGGCGCGGCGGATGCTGGAGTACTGGCGGGAGCACCTGCCGCGGGAGGTCCCGGCGCTCGAACTGCCCACCGACCGGCCGCGTCCGCCGGTGCAGAGCGACAACGGCGCCTCCGAGTTCTTCCAGCTCGACGACGAGCTCAGCGCCCGGGTGCGGACGCTGGCCCGGGAGCACAACGTCACCGTGTTCACGGTGCTGCTCACCGCGTACTACCTGCTGCTGCACCGCTGGTCGGGGCAGGACGAGATCGTGGTCGGCAGCCCCGTCACCGGGCGCACCGAGGAGGAGTTCGCCTCCGTCTACGGCTACTTCGTCAATCCGCTGCCGCTGCACGTGAGCCTGGCCGGGGAGCCGTCGGTGGCCGAGCTGCTGGGCCGGGTGCGGGACACGGTCCTCGGGGGCCTCGACAATCAGGAGTACCCGTTCGTGCTGCTCGTGGAGCAGTTGGGCCTCCAGCACGACCCGAGCCGCTCGGCGGTCTTCCAGGCGATGTTCATCCTGCTCACCCACAAGGTGGCCGTGGAGCGCTTCGGGTACACGCTGGAGTACATCGAACTTCCCGAGGAAGAGGGGCAGTTCGATGTCACGCTGTCCGCGTACGAGGACCGGTCCGACGGGCGCTTCCACTGCGTGCTGAAGTACAACACCGACCTGTTCGACGCGGCGACGGTGCGTCGGATGGCCGCGCACTACCGGAACCTCCTCGACGGCCTGACCCGCGCGGAGGGCGAGCGCCCGGCGGGACGGCTGCCGATGCTGGGGGCCGGGGAACGGGAGCGGATCGTCACCGGGTTCGGCGGCGTCGGCCGACGGATCGACCACGACGTGCCGGTGCACGAGCTGATCGGGAAGATCGCCGCGCAGTTCCCGGAGGCGGTCGCGGTGTCCGTGCCGGGCGGGCGGCGGCTCGGCTACCGGGAGCTGGACCAGCGCTCGCGGCGCGTGGCGGCCTCGCTGCGCGAACGCGGCGTCGGCGCCGGGACAGTGGTGGCGGTGCGTCTTGCGAAGTCGCCGGAGCTGGTGATCGCGCTGCTCGCGGTGTGGCGGGCCGGGGGCGCGTATCTGCCGCTGGACCCGGACCACCCGGCGGAGCGGCTGGCCGAGCTGATGGAGAACGCCGGGGCCACGCTGGTTCTGACCGACGGGCGGCGGGGCCAGGCGGCCCGGCTGCCGGGACGGCCGGTCATCCTCGACGAGCTGGACCGGCCGGGGACCGAGGAGCGGCCGGAGCCGGCCGTGGGCCTCGACCAGACGGCATACGTGATCCACACCTCGGGTTCCACCGGCCGCCCCAAGGCGGTGCGGGTCAGCCACCGCAACCTGGCCTCGGTGTTCGTCGCCTGGCAGCAGGAGTACCGGCTGGACACCGACGTCCGGGTGCACCTGCAGATGGCGGGCGTCTCCTTCGACGTGTTCACCGGGGACCTGGTCCGGGCGCTGTGTTCGGGCGGGACGCTGGTCGTCGTCGACCGGGACCTCCTCTTCGACACCGCGCGGCTCTACCGGACCATGCGCGCGGAGGGCGTGGACTGTGGCGAGTTCGTGCCGTCGGTGGCGCGCGGGCTGCTGGCGCACTGCGAGCGGGAGGGGCTGGGCCTGGAGTTCATGCGCCTGGTGATCGTCGGCTCGGACGCCTGGCGGGCGGGCGAGCACCGGAGGCTCGTCGCGCTGTGCGGGCCGGGGACCCGGGTGGTCAACTCGTACGGGCTGACCGAGGCCACCATCGACAGCGCCTACTACGAGGGGCCGGCGGAGGGGCTGGAGCCGGGCCGGATGGTGCCGGTCGGCCGGCCGCTGCCCAACAGCGAGCTGTACGTCCTCGACCGGCACGGCGAGCCGGTGCCGCCGGGGGTGGCCGGTGAGCTGTGGATCGGCGGCGCCGGCGTCGCCGACCGCTACCTGGGCGATCCGGAGCGGACGGCCGAGCGGTTCGTGACCCTCGAACCGGGCGGCGAACCCGTACCGCTGTACCGGACGGGGGACCTCGGGCACTGGGACGCGGAGGGGGTGCTGCACCTCCTCGGGCGGGCCGACGGGCAGGTGAAGGTGCGCGGCCACCGGGTGGAGACCGGGGAGATCGAGGCGCGGCTGGCCGCCCGGCCCGAGCTGGCGCAGGTGTGCGTGACGGTACGGCGGGACGAGACGGGCGAGAACGTGCTGTGCGCCTACTGCGTGCCAGCGCCGGGCGCGGTGGCCGACGCCCGGGAGCTGCGCCGCCACCTCGCGGAGCAGCTGCCGACGTATCTGATCCCGGCGCACTTCACGGAGCTGTCCGCGCTGCCGCTGACCGCGAACGGCAAGGTCGATCCCGGCGCGCTGCCGGAGCCGCGCGCGGAGGCGGGACCGGAGAGGTACGAACCGCCGGTGACGCTGTACGAGACGCGGATGGTGGCGCACTGGCGGTCGCTGCTCGGGCTGGAGCGGCCGGGGCTGCGGGACGACTTCTTCGAGGCGGGCGGCAGTTCGATCAAGCTGATCGAGCTGATCCACCACCTGCGGACCGAGTTCAACGCGTCCGTGCCGGTCGGGCGGCTGTTCCGGACCAGCACCCTGCACGGCATGGCCCGCACCCTGGAGGACGTCGTCACCGGGCGGCTGCCGGGCGCCGAGCCGTACCTGTGGTTCAACCCGGGCGCGGACCCTGCGGCGACGGTGTTCTGCCTGCCGCCCGCGGGCGGGCACGGGCTGGTGTACCGGCAGCTCGCGGCGCGGCTGCCCGAGCACCGCTTCGCCGCGTTCAACTACCTGTCGGGTCCGGACATGGCGGCCCGGTACGCGGATCTGGCCGAGGAGCTGCACCCGGGTGGGCCGTACACGCTGTTCGGTTACTCCCTCGGCGGCAACCTCGCGTTCGAGATCGCCGGAGAGCTGGAGCGGCGGGGCCGCGCGGTGGACCTCGTGCTGATCATGGACTCGTACCGGATCGCCGAGGCCGTCGCCCTCGGCGAGGAGCACCTGGCCGAGTTCGAGGCGGAGCTCGCGGAGCACCTGCGGCGGCACACCGGTTCCGAGATCGTCGCCCGGGAGACCGTGGAGCAGGCCCGCGAGTACCTGGCGCACTGCGGTGCTCACCCGTCGCTCGGTGTGCTCGGCGCGCCGATCGCGGTGATCTCCGACCAGGACAAGCTGCTCCGCTTCGCGGCGGACGAGCCCGGCGGCTGGCACGGGGTCACCGCCGCCGGGTGCACCGTACGCGAGGGGCACGGACGGCACGCCGAGATGCTCGACGGCTCGTTCCTCGACGGGAACGCGGAGCTGGTCCGGGCGCTGCTGGCGGGAGGTGCCGCGGATGGGCGTGCGTGACGGCGGGCCCCGTTGGGAGGCCCGGCCTCCCGGCGGACGGCCCCGGGTGATCATCATCGGCGCGGGCATGTCGGGTCTGGCCGCCGGCTGCTACGCGCAGATGAGTGGGCTGGAGAGCCGGATCTTCGAGAAGCACGTGCTGCCAGGGGGCTGCTGCACCGCCTGGGCTCGGCAGGGCTACCTCTTCGACTACTGCATCGACTGGCTGATCGGCACGGCACCCGGGACCGGGGCGAACGACGTGTGGCGCGAGCTCGGGGCGCTGGACGGGAAGCGGATCACCCATTTCGACCAGTTCAACCGGGTGGTGACGGAGGACGGCCGGTCCGTCACGTTCTACAACGACCCGGACCGGCTCCAGAAGCACCTGCTGGAGCTCTCGCCCGGCGACGCGCGCCTGATCCGGGCGTTCTGCCGGGACCTCAGGCGCTTCGCGGGGCTCGCCCCGCACTGGGAGCTGAAGCCGCCGCCGCTGAAGTCCCTGACGGAGAAGGCGCGAACGCTGCTCGCGATCCTGCCGGCGTTCCGGCTGTACTGGCGCACCGCGGCCACGCCGATGCGCCGGTTCGCGGACCGCTTCGAGGACCCGCTGCTGCGCCAGGCGTTCCCGAACATGTTCCTCCAGGAGCTGACCGGCTTCCCGCTGCTCCCCTTCCTCTTCACGATGTCCTGCGCCTTCAACGGCAACGCGGGCTTCCCGGAGGGTGGTTCGCTGGGTCTGGCCCGGTCGGTGGAGGAGCGGTACACGGGGCTCGGCGGGCACATCGGCTACCGCGCCCGGGTGGAGCGGATCCTCGTCGAGGACGGGCGGGCGGTCGGCGTACGGCTGCGGGACGGGCAGGAGCACTTCGCCGACCATGTGATCGCCGCCTGCGACGGGCCGACGGTGCTGGACCGGCTGCTGGAGGGGCGGTGGAGCAGCCCGCGCACCGAGCGGCTGTACACGGAGCTGCTGGACCGGCCGGACAACCTGTACCCGGCGGTGGTCTCCGCGTTCGTCGGGATCGACGGCCCGCTGCCCGCCGGTGAGCCGCACAGCACCACGTACCTCCTCGGTCCGGAGCGGGGCGCGGCGCTGCCGGGGAGCCTCCAGCACAGTCTGGTGGTGCAGCGGCGGTCCGACTACGCCGACGGCTTCGCGCCGGCCGGGAAGTCGGTGCTGCACTGCACGTACTTCACCGACCACCGGTCCTGGCAGGATCTGCGGAAGGCGGACCGGCGGGCGTACCGGGAGCGCAAGCAGGAGGTCGTCGACTTCCTGCGGGGCTTCCTGGCCGAGCGTCATCCGGGCCTCGAGGAGCGGATCGAGCTGGTGGACGTGGCGACGCCGGCGACGACGGAGCGGTACACCGGCAACACCCACGGCAGCATCCTGGCCTGGAAGGCGTTCTCCGAGGCCGACGACGTGTCGACCGCGCTGGTGGACCGGGACCGGATGCGGCTGCCGGGGCTGAGCGGCTTCTCGATGGCCGGGCAGTGGACCGGGATGGGCGGCCTGATCCGGGCCGCGACCAGCGGCCGGTACGCGGTCCAGTTCCTCTGCGACGAGCTGGGCCGGGAGTTCCGGGCCTGGCCGAGCGAGGGTGCCGGGCCGTGGCATCCCGGGAAGCTGGGCCGGCTGCCACGACTCGAACAGCAGGGCGACGCCGGGAAGGCGGCGGTGGCCGAATGACCAGAAGGACCATGCTGATCGTCGGCGGAGGGCTCGGCGGGCTCTCCACCGGCTGCTACGCCCAGATGAACGGCTATCGCAGCAGGGTGCTGGAGATGCACGAGATCCCGGGCGGCTCCTGCACGGCCTGGGACCGGGGCGACTTCACCCTCGACTGCTGTGTGAGCTGGCTGCTCGGCAGCGGACCTGGCAACGAGATGCATCAGATCTGGCTGGAGCTCGGCGCGCTCCAGGGCAAGCGGATGCGCAACTTCGACGTGTTCAACACGGTGCGCGGCCGGGACGGGCGGGCGGTCCACTTCTACTCCGATCCGGACCGCCTCGAAGCACACCTGCTCGCCCTCTCCCCCGGCGACGCCCGGGTGATCCGCGACTTCTGCGCCGGGCTGCGGACCTTCCGCAAGGCACTGGCCCGCTACCCGTTCCTCACCCCGGTCGGGCTCATGGGCCGCCTGGAGCGCTGGCGGATGCTGGCGTCCTTGGTCCCCTACTTCAACGTGATCCGGCGCTCCATCGGCACGCTGATGCGGGACTACTCGCAGCGCTTCCGGGACCCGCTGCTGCGCGAGGCGTTCAACTTCATCCTGTACGAGAAGCATCCCAACTTCCCCGTGCTGCCTTTCTACTTCCAGCTCGCGGCGCACGCCGACGCCTCGGCCGGTGTCCCCGAGGGCGGCTCGCTGGGCCTGGCCCGCTCGGTCGAGGAGCGCTACCGGGGGCTCGGCGGCGAGGTCATGTACAACGCCAGGGTCGTGGAGATCCTGGTGGAGAACGACCGGGCGGCCGGGGTCCGGCTGAGCGACGGCACGGAGCTGCGGGCGGACATCGTGGTCTCCGCCTGCGACGGGCGCACCACGCTCCTGGACCTGCTGAAGGGCCGCTACCTCACCGACACGTATCGGGAGCTGTACACCCGGACCATCACGGAACCCGACATGGTCTTCCCCGGCTACCTCACGGTCTTCCTGGGGCTGCGCCGGCCCTTCCCGGACGGCGAGCCCTGCACCACGTACCTCCTGGAGGACGCGGTCGCGGAACGGCTCACAGGCATCCGGCACCCCAGCGTCAACGTGCAGTTCCGCAGCCGCCACTACCCGGAGCTGTCGCCGCCTGGCACCTCCGTGGTGTACGCCACGTACTTCTGCGACATCGCGCCGTGGCGGGAGCTGAGCACCGGTCCCGAGCGGTTCACCCGGATCCGCCGCGGCGCGGACCTGCACACGCTGCCGGTCGGACGCGGGCGCGACTACCAGCGGGCCAAGCGGCAGGTGCGGGACACGATCGTGGACTTCCTCGACGAGCGGCACCCCGGGCTGCGGGACGCGATCGTGGTGCGGGACGTGTCCACCCCGCTCACCCAGGTCCGCTACACCGGCAACTACGACGGCACGGTGCTCGGCTGGCAGCCGTTCGTGGACAGCGGCGAGACCGTGGAGCAGGAGGTCAAGCGACACGGTCCGGGACTGCCGGGGCTCGCGGACTTCTATCTGTCCGGCGTCTGGGCCACCACCGGCGGCCTGATCCGGGCCGCGGCCTCGGGACGGCACGTCATGCACTTCGTCTGCCGCGACGACGGGCGGCCGTTCACCGCCTCCGTCGACGACAGCGCCCCTCTCCCCGTACAACTCATCGAACCCGCAGGAGCGACCCCGTGAAGACCGAGAAGTGGATCGTCAGCGAGCACAACGACGGCGTGCCGGACGTGGACCGGATGTACGTGAAGGTGGTGGAGGAGCTCGACACCGACCTGGCCGAGGACGAGATGCTGCTGCACACGCGGTACGTCTCCGTCGACCCGTACCTCCACGGGATCGCCCTGGACACCCCGGTGGGCGACCACATGGGCGCCGACTCGATCATGGAGGTGCTGGCGGCCGGACCGCGGGCGATGTTCGGCGTCGGGGACCTCGTGCAGGGCTTCGGCGGCTGGCGCACCCACCTGGTCAGTAACGGCGCGGGGGCGCTGTGGCAGACCGGCACGTTCCCGATGGTCTTCCCCGCGTACCGGAAGCTGGACCCGGCCCACTACGACGAGGCGCTGCCGCTGAGCACCGCGCTCGGCGTCCTCGGCGGCGCCGGGATGACCGCGTGGGGCGCCCTCACCACCTTCCTGGCCGTACGGCCCGGCGACACGGTCCTGATCAGCGGCGCGTCCGGCGCGATCGGCACGCTGGCCGGGCAGCTGGCGAAGCGGGCGGGCGCGCGGGTGGTGGGCACGACCGGTTCGCCGGAGAAGGCGGCGCGGCTGACGGCGCTCGGCTTCGACGCCGTCGTCGTCTTCCGGCACGGCGGGGACCCGGCGCAGCTCCGGGAGGACCTGGCGAAGGCGGCTCCTGGCGGCGTCGACCGGTACTTCGACAACCTCGGCG
Source organism: Streptomyces sp. NPDC048565 (assembly GCF_040650935.1). Classification (NCBI taxonomy): domain Bacteria; kingdom Bacillati; phylum Actinomycetota; class Actinomycetes; order Kitasatosporales; family Streptomycetaceae; genus Streptomyces; species Streptomyces sp. NPDC048565. The sequence continues at coordinate 129,080 of NZ_JBEZIH010000006.1, read as the reverse complement.
GGGTCATGACCGACACCGTCTTCACGATGCTCACCGTGGACAGCCGGGTCGCGGTGTGCTGGCAGTGGGCGAGCCAGGTCGGCGGCGAGTGGACCGGGCCCCGGCTGCTGCCGTACATCATGTTCCCGCGCACGACGATCCGCGGGATCTTCGCGCTGGAGTGGTTCACCGAGGACAACTGGGCGGCGCTGCACGCCGAGCTGGGGCCGCTGGTGCGCGCCGGCGAGATCCGCTACCAGCAGACCGTGCACCGCGGCTTCGACTCCATTCCCGCCGCCTACCGCAGCCTGTACACCGCCCGCGCGGCGTCCTTCGGCAAGGTGCTGGTCGAGCTGTGAGGCGCGGCCACACCCGGGCGCTCACGGAGGGCCCGAGCCCGGCCGACGCGCACGAGCCGGTCCTGCCGTACCCCGACGGCTGGTTCTCGGTGGCGTTCTCCTCGGAGGTGGTGCGGGGGGCGCTGCTGACCCGGCCGCTCCAGGGCGAGGACGTGGTGCTCTACCGGCTCCGCGACGGCGAGGTGCGGGCGGTCCGCCCGTACTGCCCGCACCTGGGGGCGCACCTCGGGCTCGGCGCGCTGGAGGGCGACGAACTGCTGTGCCCCTTCCACCGCTTCGCCTTCGGCCCGGACGGCGCCTGCACGCGGACGGGGTACGGCACGCCCCCGCCGCCGTCCTCGGACCTGACCCTGCTGCCGGTGCGCGAGGTCGACGGCGCCGTCTTCGTGTGGCGGCACCACGACGGGCGGGCGCCGGACTGGGAGCTCACGCCCTGGCACACGCTCGGGACGCGGGCGCCGCGGTTTGCCGCGTGGGAGATGGCGGGGCACAGCCAGGACGTGGTCGAGAACACGGTGGACATCGGGCACTTCACGCCGCTGCACGGCTGGGGCGCGTCGGAGGTAGCCGAGCCGGCGGTCTTCGAGGGGCGGTCCTTCCGGATCTCGGTGCGCTCCGAGGAGCGGGTGCCGCTGCTGGGCGCGAGTCCGCTGGAGGTGACGCTGGAGGGCAACGGGATCAGCCGGGTGCACGTGTGCACGGCCCTCCCTCGGTTCGGGGTGCGCACCTGTGCCGTGTACACGACCACGATGATCGCGCCCGCGGCTTTCCAGCTGCGCCAGACGAGCCGCTTCGAGGTGGCCGAGCCGGCCGCCCTCCCGGCCCCGCTGGCCCGCTGGGTGAGCGGCTCGGTACACCGGCTGCTGGCGGGTGTGATGTTCCGGGGCAACTGCGCTTTCGTGTCCCAGGACTTCCCGGTCTGGGCGACGAAGCGGTACGTGTCTCCGCCCCGGCTGGCCCGCGGCGACGGCCCGATCGGCCCGTTCCGCCACTGGGCCCGGCAGTTCTACCCGCCGGACCGGCTGCGGGCGCGGGTGCCGTCGTCGGTGATGCGGGGGAAGCGGAGAGCAGGGTGACGCAGCCTGGCCGCTCCGAGAAGCCCGGGGGGGGCGGGGGCTTCGCCGGACGGGAGGACGGGGCGGTTCGGATGACGGCGGGGCGTCAGGCGCTCCGCCGCGCCTGGTGCTCTTCGAGCGCGAGGACCTGCAGGCACATCTCACCGGCGCGGAGTGGACCGACGACGAAGCCTTCGCCGCCTACGGGCTCGATGACTCCACCATCACCGCGCTTCGCACCTGAGCCCTGGAATGGGCCGACGACCAGAGGTCAGATGGTTCTCATGAGAGGAACATCAGCCATGGCCGCCCCAGGAAGTACCCCGCGGCCGCCACGCCGACAGACGCCGCGCGGCACAGCCCGCATGACCTGGAAAGAACGCCTGGTCTTCTCGGGAGCCCCCTGGGACTTTCCTGGGACTTTCGGCCGCATCAAGGGGCACAAGTGTGAAACAACCGAAAGGCCATTTCCCCAGGTCAGAGGCTGATATCGATCGTTCCTGCAGGTCAGCTGAGCGACTGGTCTCTTCCGCGACACATGACCACCAGCAGCCAGGAGCGCTGCGTTCAGCGTCACCCGACCTGGGCGCCCTACTGATACTCGCCACCTCGACGGGCCCCGACCTGCCCGGCAAGTCGCCTGACACGCCATCAGGACGAGCGTCACGAGCGTCATTTCAGCGTCAGGATATCGCCGGTAACTCCCACACCACACATCATGCACACCAGAGAAACCGCAGGTCAGACGCCCTTTGTCGCAGGCTCAAGGATCGCGACGCACTCCACATGGTGGGTCATCGGGAACAGGTCGAACGCCCGCAGCGTCCGCACCTTGTAGCCGCCGTCCGCGAAGTACGCGATGTCCCGCGCCAGCGCCGCCGGGTCGCAGGCAACGTACGCGATCTTGCGGGCCCCCAGCGAGGCGAGGTGCTTGACCGTTGCCTTGCCGGCGCCCGCGCGGGGCGGGTCCAGGACGATCAGGTCGCACTCCGTGATGCCCGTGCGCGGCAGGACCTGGTCGACCTTGCCGTGTTCGATGCGGACCCGGTCCAGGTCCTTCAGGTTGTGCCGGGCGTCCTCGACCGCGCGCTTGCCGGACTCGATGCCGAGGACCGCGCCCTTCTCGCCGATGCGCTGGCCGATGGCGCCGGCGAAGAGGCCGACGCCGCAGTAGAGGTCGAGCGCCATGTCGTTCTTGCGGGGCAGCAGGCCCTGCATGACCGCGCGGACCAGAGTGTCGGCCGCCTGCGGGTGGACCTGCCAGAAGCCGCCCGAGCCCACGCGGTATGTGCGGTCGTCGGCGCGCTCGCGGACGAAGGCGCGGCCGTGGACGCGGTGGACCCCACCGTCCTTCTCGTCGACGCGGAGCACCGAGACCGGCTTGTCCAGCTCGACGAGCGGGAGGCGGCCGCCCTCGCGCGGGGTCAGGATGACCTGGCGGTCGTGGGAGCCGGTGGCGGAGATCGCCTCGACCGTGGCCATCTGCGGCCAGTCCTGCTTCTCGATGCCGAGCTCGGAGACACCGGGGGCCGCGATGAGGCAGTGGTCGATCGGCTGGACCTCGTGCGAGCGGTGCTTGCGCAGTCCGGGCAGGCCGTCGGCGTCGATCGCGTACTGGACGCGGGTGCGCCAGGCCGGGACCTCGCCCGGCGGGAGCTTGTCGCCCTCGGCGGGCATGACCGTGCCGTCCCAGCCGGCCTCCTCGGGCGTGAGGCCCGCGAGACGCTGGAGCTGCTCGGTGATCACTTCGCCCTTGAGGCGGCGCTGGGCGCCGGGCTTGGCGTGCTGCCAGTCGCAGCCGCCGCACTTGCCGGGGCCGGCGTACGGACACGGGGCCTGGACCCGGTCCTTGGAGGCCTCGACGATCGTGACCGCGTCGGCCCGCAGGAAGCGCGAGTCGCTCTCGCCCTCGGTGACCCGGGCGACGACCTTCTCGCCGGGGAGGGTGTGGCGCACGAAGAGCACCTGGCCCTCGGACGTGCGGGCGATGCAGTGGCCGCCGTGGGCGACGGGGCCGACCTCGACCTCGTACTCCTGACCGATCAGGGACTCCCCGGTCTGCGACGACGTGGATTCGTTCTGCATGAGGGGGTGGCTCCAGAGATCAGGAAAAGAGGGAAAGAGAGAAAGAGGGAAGGTCTGCGGCCGGGCCGCTGCCAGCCCACCAGTCTACGTGGGCGAAAGCCGGACGCTTACCACAGGCGGAGCCCCCAGTCAGCCCTTGTGGCCGGCGTCCTTGTGGCCGGCGTCCTTGTGGCCGGCGTCCTTGTGCCGCCGCTCCACGGGCCCGCGGCGTACCGTTCCTGGCGCGTGCCAGTTCGCGCGCCTCCTGGCCCGCACCTTCGCGGCCTCGGAGGATTCCAGCTGGTACGGCACCGAGGTCACCATCACGCCCGGGGTGAACAGGAGCCGGCCCTTGAGCCGCAGCGCGCTCTGGTTGTGCAGTACGTGCTCGTACCAGTGGCCGACCACGTACTCGGGGATATACACGCTGATCACATCGCGCGGGCGGTCCTTGCGCAGGCCCTTGACGTACTCGATGACCGGCCGGGTCACCTCGCGGTAGGGCGAGTCGAGGATCTTCAGCGGGATGTCGATGCCCCGCCGCTCCCAGTCCTCCCTGAGCGCCTTGGTCTCCTCCGCGTCGACGCTGATGGACAGCGCCTCCAGCTGGTCCGAGCGCACCAGCTTGGCGTACGCCAGTGCGCGCAGCGTGGGCCGGTGGAGCTTGGAGACCAGGACGATCGAGTGGACCCGTGAGGGCCGCAGGAGCTCGTCGGACGGGAGGACGTCGGGGGCGGCGATCTCCTCGGTGATCCGGTCGTAGTGCTTGCGGATCGCGGTCATCGTGCCGAAGAAGATCACCATGCCGAGCAGCGCGACCCAGGCGCCGTGGGTGAATTTGGTGGCCAGGACGACGACCAGGACCAGGCCGGTGAAGAAGGCGCCGAAGGTGTTGATCGCCCGGGAGCGGATCATGTGCCGGCGTACGCCCGGGTCCCTCTCGGCACGCAGATGGCGGTTCCAGTGCCGCACCATGCCGGTCTGGCTGAGCGTGAAGGAGACGAAGACGCCGACGATGTAGAGCTGGATGAGCCGGGTCGTGTCGGCCCCGTAGATCCAGACGAGCAGGATCGCGGCCCCCGCGAGCAGCACGATGCCGTTGGAGAACGCGAGCCGGTCGCCGCGGGTGTGCAGCTGGCGGGGCAGATAGCGGTCCTGGGCGAGGATCGAGCCGAGCAGCGGGAAGCCGTTGTACGCGGTGTTCGCGGCGAGGAAGAGGACGAGGGCGGTGGCTGCCGCCAGGAAGACGAAGAGGAACGTCCCCTCTCCGAAGACCGCGGCTGCGACCTGGGAGATGACCGGGTCCTGAGTGAAGCCCGCACCGACCGCGGCGCCGTTGTGGATCAGGTCCTGCGCGGGGTTCTCGGCCATCTTCACCTCGGTGGCCATGGCCAGTCCGACGATGCCGCAGAACATGGTGACGGCCAGCAGCCCCATCGCCGCGAGGGTGTTCGCGGCGTTCTTGCTCTTCGGCTTGCGGAAGGCCGGGACGCCGTTGCTGATCGCCTCGACGCCGGTGAGGGCAGCGCAGCCGGAGGAGAAGGCGCGCAGCAGCAGGAAGACGAGGGCGAAGCCGGCGAGCCCCTGGTGCTCGGGCCTGATCTCGTAGTCGGAGGTGGGCGCGTGCATGGTGTCGCCGAGTGCCAGCCCCCGGAACGCACCCCAGAGGATCATCAGGAAGACCCCGGCCACGAACAGATAGGTCGGGATGGCGAAGAGTTTCCCGGACTCCTTGACGCCGCGCAGGTTCATCAGGGTCAGCAGCACGATGGCCCCGATGGCGCAGGCCGTCTTGTGCTCGATGACGAAGGGGATGGCGGAGCCGAGGTTCTCCACGCCCGAGGAGATCGACACGGCCACGGTGAGGACGTAGTCGACGAGGAGGGCACTGGCGACGGTCAGACCGGCCTTCGGGCCGAGGTTGGTGGTGGCGACCTCGTAGTCGCCGCCCCCGCTCGGGTAGGCACGCACGTTCTGCCGGTACGAGGCGACGACGGTGAACATGAGGACCACGACCGCGACCGCGATCCACGGGCTGAAGTGGTACGCCGACACGCCCGCGATGGACAGCACGAGGAGCACTTCGCCGGGTGCGTACGCGACGGAGGACAGCGGGTCGGACGCGAAGACGGGAAGCGCGATGCGCTTGGGGAGAAGCGTCTCCCCGAGCTTGTCGCTGCGCAGCGCCCGGCCGATCAGGATCCGTTTGGGCACGTCGGTCAGTTTGGACACGGTGAGGATCGTAAGCGCTGCCGGGACACGCCGCCGAAGCACCACCCCCTCGGCGGGCCGAAAACCTTCATAATTACCCGCCCTCACCGGAAAAGTCCATGGAATCCTTGACGAAATCCTTGCGGCGCGGACGGGCCGCGACCCTCCGTCCTCCTCCTTCGACGGCTCGGACGCCGGCTCGCCACGGCGGCTCGGACGCTCCCTTTTGCTCTCCGGCCCGTGGGATACGCACACTCGGATGAGGCAGTGCGGGCGTCGCCGCATAAGCTCATCCACGGGCAACGCCGAAGGTGGTTGCCCCATCGTTTTGCCCCGCAAGCTGAGAGAGAAGTGTGAGCAGGGTGTTTTCGCAGGTCATCCGGACGACCAGGACGGCGAGGTAGGCGCGAGGTGCACATCGTCATCATGGGCTGCGGGCGTGTCGGAGCCGCTCTCGCGCAGACCCTTGAGCAGCAGGGGCACACGGTCGCCGTGATCGATCAGGACCCCACGGCGTTCCGTCGCCTCGGTTCCGGATTCGGCGGCAGGCGGGTCAGCGGGGTCGGCTTCGACCAGGACACGCTGCGTGAGGCGGGGATCGAGGAGGCCGGAGCGTTCGCGGCCGTCAGCAGCGGCGACAACTCCAACATCATCGCCGCCCGGGTGGCCCGCGAGATGTTCGGCATCGAGAACGTCGCCGCGCGCATCTACGACCCGCGGCGTGCCGAGGTCTACCAGCGCCTGGGCATCCCCACGGTCGCCACGGTCCGCTGGACGGCGGACCAGATGCTGCGGCGGCTGCTGCCGGCCGGTGCGGAGCCGTTGTGGCGCGACCCGAGCGGCGGTGTGCAGCTCGCCGAGGTGCACACCACACCGTCCTGGATCGGGCACAAGATCAGCACTCTGCAGGAGGAGACGGGCGTCCGTGTCGCCTTCCTCACCCGGCTGGGTGAGGCCATACTGCCCACGTCGCAGACGGTTCTGCAGGAGGGCGACCTGGTCCACGTGATGATGCGTACGGACGAGATCGCAAAGGTCGAGGAGGCCTTTGCCGAAGGTCCCGAGGAGGGCGGTCACTGATGCGCGTCGCGATTGCCGGGGCCGGTGCGGTGGGCCGTTCCATCGCGGCCGAGCTCCTGGAGAACGGGCACGAGGTGCTGCTGATCGACAAGGCGCCGACCGCCATCTCGGTGGAGCGCGTCCCGATGGCCGAGTGGCTCCTCGCGGACGCCTGCGAGATCACCTCGCTCGACGAGGCGGCGCTCCAGCGGTGCAACGTCGTGATCGCCGCGACGGGTGACGACAAGGTCAACCTGGTCGTCTCGCTGCTCGCGAAGACCGAGTACGGGGTGCCGAGGGTGGTGGCCCGGGTGAACAACCCGAAGAACGAGTGGCTGTTCAACGAGTCCTGGGGCGTCGATGTCGCCGTCTCCACCCCGCGTCTGATGTCCGCCCTGGTCGAGGAGGCGGTGAGCGTCGGTGATCTCGTCCGGCTGCTGCGCTTCAGCCATGGCGACGCCAACCTGGTCGAGCTGACGCTGCCCCCGGAGTCGGCGCTGGCCGGCACGAGGGTGAGCGAGGTGGCCTGGCCCGACGACACCTCACTCGTCACGATCATCCGCGGCACACGTGTGCTGACGCCGAGCCCCGACGAGGCCCTGGAGGCCGGTGACGAGTTGCTGTTCGTGGCAGCCCAGGCGCGCGAGGAGCAGTTGGAGGACCTGTTGTCGGTGCGCCGGGAGGCGGCCGGGGACTGAGACCGGCCGAGCGACATGGTGAAGGGCGCGGACCGTTCGTACGGTCCGCGCCCTTCACATGTACGGCACGGGCGAAGAGGCCGAGGTCAGGACAGTCGGCGGTGTTGTCCTCCGCGTCCCCCGCCGCCGGTGTCGCGCTCGGTGTCGGCGGGACCCGGTGCCTGGAGGTCCTGTTCGGCCTGAGCGAGCCCGGGGGCCAGGGTGCTCTCGGCAGCCTTGCGGGCCTTCTCGGCCTCCTCCTCCGCCTCCATCTCGGCGAAGACATCGATGGGCGGCGGCGCCTTGGCGAGGAAGACCCAGGTCAGATACACCGCGAGCAGGAACGGCGGGATCTTGAGCGAGACCAGGACCCAGCCGAGCTGGGCGGTGTCGGCCCACCAGTACAGCGGGAAGAGGACCGCGCACTTGGCGAGCAGGATCAGTCCCCAGGCGTAACTGGCCTTGGCGTACGCCTTCTTGCGCCCGGGGTTCCTGGTGCGCCAGGAGAGGTTCTCCTTGAAGACCGGGCCGAGGATCAGCCCGATCAGCGGCACCCCGGCCAGCGTCGTGACGAGGTACGCGAGGGCGAGTCCGAGCGTGTAGAGCATGCCCGGCAGATAGAAGTCCTTGGCGTTGCCCGTCATCATCGCGAAGACCACACCGAAGCCCACCCCGAAGACGCCGCTGAAGGCGTGCTTGACGGTGTCCCTGCGGATCAGTCGTACGACGACGAGGACCAGCGAGATCGCCAGGGCGGCGATGGCCGAGGCCTTCAGGTCCTTGTTGATGGTGAAGATCGTGACGAAGAGCAGCCCGGGCAGGACTGTCTCCACCATGCCGCGCACGCCGCCGAAGGCCTCGAAGAGCGCGGCTTCCGTGACCGCCTTCGCGTCGGCGTCCTGCTGGTCGGTGCGGTGGGGCTGGTCCGTTTCGGACGTCGGCTTGTCGAGAGACGTCACCGGCTACTCCTTGCCGAGCGGTCGGAGTTCGTATTTGGGGTTGAACAGCACCCGGCGCCCGTGACTCATGGCTACACGGCCCGACGCGATGAGCTTGCGGCCCGGCTCGATACCGACGATGGAACGCCGGCCCAGCCAGACCACGTCGAGCGGCGCGGTGCCGTCGAAGAGCTCCGCCTCCAGGGCGGGCACTCCGGCGCGCGGACGCAGGGTGACCGTCCGCAAGGTACCAGTGACCTTGACGATCTGGCGGTCCGAGCACTCGGAGATGCGCGTACAGCCCGATGCCTGGGCGTCCTCCCGCAGCTCCTCGGACTCGAGGTCCTCCTGGGAGCTGGACAGCCGGTCGAGTATGCGGCGGAAGCGGCCGGACGGCCTCGAAGTCCTGCCTGACTTCTCGGGTCGGGGAACAGCGCTCATACCCGAAGGGTACCGGTCTCCGGTACTGGAGGCGGTCCCGGACGGGTGCCACCCGGACGAGTGATCCACGGGGGCCCGGGATCACTCGGGAAGGGGCCGTCCCCGCTCGAAGCGGTAGCCCATGCCGGGCTCGGTCACGAAGTGCCTGGGGTGCGAGGGATCCGCCTCCAGCTTGCGGCGCAGCTGCGCCATGTAGACCCGCAGATAGTTCGTCTCGGTGCCGTACGAGGGACCCCAGACCTCCTGCAGCAGCTGCTTCTGGCTGACGAGCCGCCCGGCGTTGCGCACGAGAACCTCCAGGAGGTGCCACTCGGTGGGGGTGAGCCGTACGTCACGGCCCTCACGGTGGACCTTCTTCGCCGCCAGGTCGACGGTGAACCCCTCGGTCTCGACGGTCACCAGGTCGTCGCCCGCGTCCTGGCCGACCGGTTCCGCCCGGCGTACGGCGGCGCGCAGCCGGGCCAGGAGCTCGTCCATGCCGAACGGCTTGGTGACGTAGTCGTCGGCCCCCGCGTCCAGGGCCTCGACCTTCTCGTCGGAGGTGTGGCGGGCGGAGAGCACCAGGATCGGCACCCGGGTCCAGCCGCGGAGTCCTCTGATCACCTCGACGCCGTCCATGTCCGGCAGCCCGAGGTCGAGGACGACGACATCCGGTTGGCGGGCCGCCGCGAGCCGCAGGGCGGTCGCCCCGTCGGGTGCCGCGTCCACCTCGTATCTGCGCGCCTTCAGGTTGATCACGAGGGCGCGCACGATCTGCGGCTCGTCGTCGACCACGAGCACCCGGGTCATCGCGGGCCTGCCTTTCCGGAGTACGTGTAGGGGGCGGCTGTGCGCCCCGGGGATCTCATGGGGTGACCTGTGCGGGCGGCAGGGGGCCGGCTCGCACCTGTCCCGGGGCGGCGGTGAGCCGGAGGACCATGGTGAGGCCGCCGCCGGGGGTGTCCTCGGCGTCCAGCGTGCCGCCCATGGACTCGACGAAGCCACGGGCGACGGCGAGTCCGAGCCCGACCCCGGCGCCGCGCGGCGCGTCACCGTACCGCTGGAACGGCTCGAATATCGTCTCCTTGCCCTCGTCGGGCACGCCCCGGCCTCGGTCGGCCACCCGTAGCTCGACGCGTGCGCCCAGGGCACTGGCGGCGACGGTGACGCGTTCACGCCCGGGGCTGTACTTGACGGCGTTCTCGACGATGTTGGCGACGGCACGCTCCAGCAGCCCGGGGTCGACGGCGACCATGGGCAGCGTCTCGGGGATGTCCAGGTCGACGCTGCCCTCCGGTACGCCGCCGAGTGCCATCGGGACGACCTCGTCGAGGTCCAGCTCACGGATCAGCGGGGTGACGGTGCCGGTCTGCAGGCGTGACATGTCGAGCAGATTGCCGACCAGGTGGTCCAGGCGGTCGGCGCCGTCCTCGATGGCCGCGAGGAGCTCCGCCTCGTCGGCGTCGGACCAGGACACGTCGTCGGAGCGCAGGGAGCTCGCCGCGGCCTTGATGGCGGCCAGAGGGGTACGCAGGTCGTGGCTGACGGCGGCGAGCAGCGCGGTCCTGATCCGGTTGCCCTCGGCCAGCCGCCGGGCCTCCTCCGCCTCCCCCACCAGGCGCTGCCGGTCGAGCACCACGGCAGCCTGTGCGGCAAAGGCACCGAGGACCCGGCGGTCCTCCGCGGGGAGCACACGGCCGGAGAGGGCCAGCGCCATGTGGTCGCCGACGGGCATGTCCACGTCCGCGTCGTCGGGCCGGGCCACCGGGGCGGGGCCGACGGATCCGGCGCAGGTCCAGGGCTCGACATCGCTCTGGCGCTCCAGGAGGGCGACGGACTCCATGCCGAAGGTCTCGCGGACCCTGCCCAGCAGGGCGTCCAGGGCCGTCTCGCCCCGCAGGACGCTGCCGGCGAGGGTGGAGAGGATCTCCGACTCCGCGCGCAGCCGCGCCGCCTGATGGGTGCGCCGGGCGGCCAGATCGACCACGGAGGCGACCGCCACCGCGACCGCGAAGAAGATCACGATGGCGACGAAGTTCTCGGGGTCCTGGACGGTCAGCGTGTGGGTGGGCGGCGTGAACCAGTAGTTCAGGAAGAACGAGCCCGCAGCCGCGGACGCCAGCGCCGGGGCCAGCCCTCCGAGGAGCGCGGCGGTGACGGTCAGGAAGAGGAAGAGCAGGACGTCGTTGGCGAGCCCGGGCCCGTTCTCCAGGCCGTGCAGGAGCAGGGTCAGAAGGGCCGGTCCGCCGACGCCGGCGAGCCACCCCGAGATGATCCGCGTGGTGCTGAGCCTCGCACCACGCGCGATGGGCAGCCCGCGGCCCTTGGCGATCTCCTCGTGCGTGACGATGTGCACGTCCAGGTCGGGGCCGGACTCCCGGGCGACGGTGGCGCCCACCCCGGGGCCGTAGATGTACTGCCAGGTCTTCCGGCGGCTGGAGCCGAGCACGATCTGGGTGGCGTTGACACCTCGGGCGAACGCCAGGAGCGCGGAGGGTATGTCGTCGCCGATGACGTGGTGGAAGGTGCCCCCGAGGTCCTCCACGAGGGTGCGCTGGACGGCGAGCTCCTTGGGCGAGGCAGAGGTCAGCCCGTCGCTGCGGGCGATGTACACGGCGAGGATCTCGCTGCCTGATCCCTTGGCGGCCATCCGGGACGCCCGGCGGATGAGCGTACGGCCCTCGGGCCCGCCGGTCAGCCCGACGACGATGCGTTCGCGGGCCTGCCAGGGGGCGCTGATGTCGTGTTCGCCGCGGTACTGCTGGAGGTACTCGTCGACCCGGTCGGCGACCCAGAGGAGTGCCAGCTCGCGCAGGGCGGTGAGGTTACCGGGGCGGAAGTAGTTGGACAGGGCCGCGTCGACCTTGTCGGACTGGTAGATGTTGCCGTGGGCCATACGCCGACGCAGCGCCTGGGGCGACATGTCGACAAGCTCGATCTGGTCGGCCCGCCGGGCGACCTCGTCGGGGAGGGTCTCCTGCTGCCGCACCCCGGTGATCGACTCCACGACGTCGCCGAGGGACTCCAGGTGCTGGATGTTGACCGTGGAGACCACGTCGATACCGGCCTTGAGGAGCTCCTCGACGTCCTGCCAGCGCTTGGCGTTGCGTGAGCCGGGCACATTGGTGTGGGCGAGCTCGTCGACGAGTGCGACGGCCGGCGCCCTCTCCAGGACCGCGTCGACGTCCATCTCGGCGAAGACCCGTGAGCGGTACTCGATGTCGCGTCGGCTTATCTGCTCCAGGCCGTGCAGGAACGCCTCGGTGCGCGGCCGGTCGTGGTGCTCGACGAACGCGACGACGCAGTCCGTGCCCCGCTCCACCCGGCGGTGGGCCTCGGACAGCATCGCGTAGGTCTTGCCGACGCCGGGTGCCGCACCCAGGTAGATCCGTAGCTTGCCGCGTGCCATGGCCCCATTGTCTTCTTCCGGGCGGCCGTCGCCGATGCGGCGGTCCTGGTCGAAGCTACCCCGGCGAGGTGCGGGGCACGGCCCTGGGTGGTGTCCGCGGGGTCCGTATTGACGGGATTCTGACGCGGGCGGGCGGCCGGGCACGGACGACTGCGCCCGGATGCCGGGCACGCTCGGCCCGGGTCAGCCGCGCCCGCTCACCCGTGTTCGACGATGTGCCCGTCGCTGAGTTCCAGCACCCGGTCGGCGAAGCCGAGCAGCTGGGGGTCGTGGGTGGCGACCAGCACGGTGACGCCCTCGCTGCGTACGACGGCGCGCAACAGCTGCATGACCGCGAGCCCCGTCTCCGCGTCGAGCTGCCCGGTGGGCTCGTCGGCGATCAGGAGGGCGGGCCGGTTGGCGAGGGCGCGGGCGATGGCGACGCGCTGCTGCTGGCCGCCCGAGAGCTCCCCGGGGCGCTGCTGGGCGTGGTCACCGAGGCCCACCAGGGAGAGCAGCAGTGCCACCCGCTCCTCGCGCTCGTGCGGGTCGGTCCTGGACAGCCGCATGGGTACGCCGACGTTCTCCGCCGCGGTCAGGATCGGGATCAGGCCGAACGACTGGAAGATGAAGCCGATCCGGTCCCTGCGCAGCTCCAGCAGCCCCTCCTCACCGAGCCCGGAGAGGTCGGTGCCGCCGACGGTGATCCGGCCGCTGTCCTGTGTGTCGAGCCCGCCTACGAGATTGAGCAGCGTGGTCTTGCCTGAGCCGGAGCGGCCCTTGAGCGCGACGAGCTCGCCGCGCGGGACCTCGAAGGACACCCCGCGCAGGGCGTGCACGGCCGCCGCCCCGGTGCCGTACGACCGGTGCAGGTCCTCGACCAGGATCATGGGCCCGTCGAGAGGGCCCTCGGCCAGGGCCGTGCCGCTCTGCCCACCGGTGTGCTGTGTCATCCGCTCTCCCCCGTGCGTACGCGTCGCGCGTACTGGTCCCTACGTGCGCCGGCGCACGTACCGCTCCTCGGCCGCGGCCAGTATGTGCATGCCGGGGCCGGAGGGGCAATGCCCCCAGGGGCGGAGGATCCGGGCGGGGGCCCGCCTGTTCCGACGGGCCCCGGTCCGGGCGGGATCAGGGTGCCGCGTCCTCCCCCATCAGCTCCCTCAGCGCGGTGTTGAGGGCGAGGACGTTGACCCGGGGCTCCCCCACGAAGCCGAGGATCCGGCCTTCCGTGTGGTCCCGGACCAGCTCCGCGACCCGCTGGACCGGCAGTCCGTCGCGCTCGGCGACGCGGCGGACCTGGAGTGCGGCGTACGCCGGTGAGATGTGGGGGTCGAGGCCGGAACCGGAGGAGGTGACGGCGTCGGGCGGCACGTCGGCGGGGTCCACCGGGTGGCCGGGTACGGAGTTGTCCGCGACGACGGCCGCCTTGGCGTCGGTGACCCGGCGGATCAGCTCCTCGTTGTCCCCGGACCGGTTGGTCGCTCCGGAGAGGATCAAGGCGTACCGGGTGTTGACGCTGTTGGTGCCGAGGCCGTTCGAGGGTCGTGGCTGGAACCAGGTGAGGTCCGGCTCCGGGGACTCCTGGCCCTTCTTCTCCGGCAGGTCGTAGCGCTGGCCGATGAGACGTGAGCCGACGACCTCGCCGTCGACGGTGACCTCGGAGCCGTTGGCCTTGCCGGGGAGGACCGCCTGGGCGACGCCTGTGACGGTGAGCGGGTAGAGCACGCCGCACAGGGCGGTGAGGACGAGCAGGGCGCGGAGCCCCGCTCCGAGGAGTCGGGCGGTGGTGCCCGCGGAAGTGTTCATGGCTGTGTGCACGCTCCGGTTTCAGCGCAGTCCGGGGACGAGGGAGAGGGCAAGGTCGATGAGCTTGATCCCGACGAACGGGGCGACGAGTCCGCCGAGCCCGTAGACGGTGAGGTTGCGCCGGAGCATCCGGTCGGCGCCGGCCGGCCGGTAGCGCACCCCTCGCAGCGCGAGCGGGACCAGCGCGACGATGATCAGCGCGTTGAAGATCACCGCCGAGAGGATCGCGGTCCGGGGCGAGGACAGGTCCATGATGTTGAGCTTGTCCAGGCCCGGATACACGGCGGCGAACATCGCGGGGATGATCGCGAAGTACTTCGCGACGTCGTTGGCGACCGAGAACGTGGTGAGGGCGCCCCGGGTGATCAGCAGCTGCTTGCCGATGGCGACGATCTCGATGAGCTTGGTGGGGTCGGAGTCCAGGTCCACCATGTTCCCGGCCTCCTTGGCGGCCGAGGTGCCGGTGTTCATGGCGACCCCGACGTCCGCCTGGGCGAGGGCGGGGGCGTCGTTGGTGCCGTCCCCGGTCATGGCGACGAGCCTGCCGCCGGCCTGCTCCCGCCTGATGAGGGCCATCTTGTCCTCGGGCGTCGCCTCGGCGAGGAAGTCGTCGACCCCGGCCTCGTCGGCGATCGCTTTCGCGGTCAGCGGGTTGTCCCCGGTGATCATGACCGTACGGATGCCCATGCGCCGCAGCTCCGCGAACCGTTCGCGCATCCCGGGTTTGACGACGTCCTTGAGGTGGATCGCCCCCAGGACCCGGGCGCCCGTGCCCTCCTGGACGGCCACCAGCAGGGGTGTGCCGCCCTCCTCGGCGATCAGGCCGGTCAGCACCCCGGCGTCACCGGGCACGGCGCCGCCCTGCCCGGTGACCCAGGCGAGGACGGAACCGGCCGCTCCCTTGCGCACCCGGCGGCCGGAGAGGTCCACGCCGGACATCCGGGTCTGCGCGGTGAACTCCACCCATGTGGCGCCGGACAGCGCTCCTTCGTCGCGTGCTCGCGGACCGTGGGACGGGGACCCGTGCGCCAGGAGCGTAGATGTCCCTTCGTCGCGGGCGCGCGGACCGTGGATGCCGTCGGCCAGCGCAACGACCGAGCGGCCCTCGGGTGTCTCGTCAGCCAGTGACGAGAGCCGGGCGGCATCGGCGAGCTCGGCCTCGGTGACGCCCTCGACGGGCAGGAACTCGGCGGCCTGCCGGCTGCCCACGGTGATAGTGCCCGTCTTGTCGAGCAGCAGCGTGGAGACGTCGCCCGCGGCCTCGACGGCCCGGCCCGACATGGCGAGCACGTTGCGCTGCACCAGCCGGTCCATGCCGGCGATGCCGATCGCGGACAGCAGGGCGCCGATCGTCGTCGGGATGAGGCAGACCAGCAGGGCGGTCAGTACGGTCATCGACTGCTGCCGGCCCGCGTAGGCCGCGAACGGCTGGAGGGTCACGACCGCGAGCAGGAAGACGACGGTGAGGGACGCCAGCAGGATGTTGAGCGCGATCTCGTTGGGCGTCTTCTGCCGGGCGGCCCCCTCCACCAGGCCGATCATCCGGTCGATGAACGTCTCGCCCGGCCTCGCGGTGATCTTGACGACGATCCGGTCCGAGAGCACCTTCGTGCCGCCGGTGACGGCGCTGCGGTCGCCGCCCGACTCCCGGATCACCGGGGCGGACTCCCCGGTGATCGCCGATTCGTCGACGCTCGCCACCCCGTCGACGACGTCACCGTCGCCGGGGACGAGGTCGCCGGCCTCGCAGACCACCAGGTCACCGACGCGCAGCTCGGTGCCGGGCACGCGTTCCTCGTTCGGGCCGACGACGCGCCGGGCGACGGTGCCGGTCCGCGCCTTGCGCAGGGTGTCGGCCTGGGCCTTGCCGCGGCCCTCGGCCACGGCCTCGGCGAGATTGGCGAAGAGCGTGGTCAGCCACAGCCAGGCGGTGATCGCCCAGCCGAACCCGTCCGTCGGGTGCAGGGCCGCCAGGACGGTGGTGAGCACGGACCCGACGAGCACCACGAACATCACCGGGGACTTGACCATGATCCGGGGGTCGAGCTTGCGTAGCGCGTCGGGGAGGGACCTGACCAGCTGGGCGGGGTCGAACAGGCCGCCGGCGGGCCGCCCGGTGGGTGCGTCCTGAGAGCGGCGGGGTGCGTGGGTGACGGCGGACATCGGGTCCTCTCGCTTCGGAGACTTCGCGGACCTCGGCAGGGCGTTCATGACGCCAGTCCTTCCGCCAGCGGCCCCAGGGCGAGGGCCGGGAAGTAGGTCAGACCGGTGACGATCATGACGGTGGCGAGCAGCAGCCCGCTGAAGAGTGGTTTCTGCGTGCCGAGGGTCCCGGCGGTCGTGGGTACGGGGCTCTGCCGGGCCAGGGATCCCGCCAGCGCGAGGACGAACACCATCGGCAGGAACCGGCCCAGCAGCATCGCGATGCCGAGGGTGGTGTTGAACCACTGGGTGTCCGCGTTCAGTCCTGCGAAGGCGGAGCCGTTGTTGTTGGCGCCCGAGGTGTAGGCGTAGAGGATCTCGGAGAATCCGTGCGCCCCGGTGTTGGTCATGGAATCGCCCGGGGTGGGCAGGGCTATCGCCGCGGCGGTGAAGCCGAGCACCAGGGCCGGGGTGATCAGGATGTAGCAGGCCGCGAGCTTGATCTCCCGGGTGCCGATCCTCTTGCCCAGGTACTCGGGGGTACGGCCCACCATCAGCCCCGCGAGGAACACGGCGACGACCGCCATGATCAGCATGCCGTAGAGGCCTGAACCCACCCCTCCGGGGGCGATCTCGCCGAATTGCATGCCGAGCATGGT
Organism: Streptomyces sp. NPDC048565; assembly: GCF_040650935.1. NCBI lineage: Bacteria > Bacillati > Actinomycetota > Actinomycetes > Kitasatosporales > Streptomycetaceae > Streptomyces > Streptomyces sp. NPDC048565. The sequence continues at coordinate 112,323 of NZ_JBEZIH010000006.1, read as the reverse complement.
GATGCCGCCGCCGAGGCCCGTGTACGAGGAGTGGAAGGAGTTCACCGCCCCCGTCGAGGTCAGGGTGGTGGCCACCGCGAAGATCGACGATCCGGCGATGCCGAAGCGGGTCTCCTTGCCCTCCGTGGCCCCGCCCGCGAGGTCGAAGGCCGGCCCGTGGTGACCGAATTCGGTCCACATCATCAGGGCGGTGAAGCCCAGCCAGATCGTGGCCATGGTCGCGAGGATCGCGTACCCCTGCTTCAGGGAGCCCACCATCCGACCGAACGTCCTGGTCATCGCGGAAGGGATGAGCAGGATCAGGAAGACCTCGAAGAGGTTGGACAGCCCGTCGGGATTCTCGAAGGGGTGGGCGGAATTGGCGTTGAAGTAGCCGCCGCCGTTGGTGCCCAGCACCTTGATGGCTTCCTGGGAGGCGACCGCGCCGCCGTTCCACTGCTGGGTGCCGCCGCCGAACTGTCCGACCTCGTGGATGCCGGAGAAGTTCTGGATGACACCGGTGGCGACCAGGACGAGTGCGCCGACGACGGAGACCGGCAGCAGGACGCGCACGGTGCCACGCACCAGGTCGGACCAGAAGTTGCCGAGTTCGCCCGTACGGGACCGGGCGAAGCCCCGTACGAGTGCCACGGCGACGGCCATGCCGACCGCGGCCGAGACGAAGTTCTGCACCGCGAGGCCGCCGGTCTGCACGACGTGGCCCATGGCCTGCTCGCCGTAGTACGACTGCCAGTTGGTGTTGGCGGCGAAGGAAGCCGCCGTGTTGAACGCCTGGTCGGGGTCGATCGACGCGAAGCCGAGCGAGCCGGGCAGCGAGCCCTGGAGCCGCTGCAGGAGGTAGAGGAACAGGACGCCGACCGCCGAGAACGCGAGGACGCCGCGCAGATAGGCGGGCCACCGCATCTCGGTGGCGGGGTCGGCGCCGACGGCCCGGTAGATCCATTTCTCGATCCGCAGGTGCTCGGTCGAGGAGTAGACCCGGGCCATGTGGTCGCCGAGCGGACGGTGGGCCAGTGCCAGCGCCGCGACGAGCGCGAGCATCTGGAGGGCACCGGCGAGGACGGGGCTCATGTCGGCGCTCAGAACCTCTCCGGGCGGAGGAGGGCGAGGACGAGGTAGCCCAGCAGGGCGACGGCCACGACGAGGCCGGCGATGTTCTCGGCGGTCACAGCCTGGTCACCCCCCGGGCGACGAGGGCCACCAGCGCGAACACCGCGATCGTGGTGATGACGAAGGCCAGGTCGGCCATCGTGTGCTCCTGGGTGAGGTCGGTTTCGGGGACCTCCTGAGCAAACCCCCGCACACGGCCCCCGCCGCCCGCGTTGACGGCTTCCCTACGCCCCCGGGTCACCCCTTGACGTCGCCCGTACGCCCCCGATACGCGCCCCTGACGTACCCACGCGAAGGCCGGTGGGCCGCACCCCGTGCAGGGTGCGGCCCACCGGCCTCGTGCGAGTCGTCGTGCGCCTCAGAGCCTGTCGGGTGACCGCGTCCGCCCGATCAGACGTCGCCCGACAGTCTCTCAGCGCACCTCGGTGATCTCGGGCCCGCGCTGGAGCTGGCCCATGCCGCCGGAGAACTTCGAGCTCTCCTGGTCCTCCTGCTGCACGCCCTCGGGCACCATCTGCGCGTCGTTGGGGAGCTTGAGGACGACCGGGTCACGCGGGGCCATCGGGCCGTCACCGCGCACGACGACGGTGTCCCGGAAGATCGTCTCCAGCAGGCCGGCGGTCTCCGGCTGCACCGCGCCCTGGCCGGAGATCACTCCGCGCAGGAACCAGCGCGGTCCGTCGACGCCGACGAAGCGCACCACCTGTACGCCGTTCTTCCCGTCCGGAAGCTGTACGGGGACCTGGGCGCGCAGTTCCCAGCCGAGCGGGCCCTCGACCTCGTCGATGATCCCGCCCTGCTGGGTGATGCCCGAGGCGATCTCCTCGCGCACCTCACCCCAGATGCCCTCCTTCTTGGGAGCGGCGAAGGCCTGGAGCTGGACCGCGCTGTCGCGCAGCACGACGGTGGCCGCCACGATCGCGTCACCGGCGACCTCCACGCGGAGCTCCATGCCCTCGACTCCGGGCACGAAGATGCCGCCCAGGTCCACCCGGCCCTCGCCGGGCTGGGAGACCTCGGAGATGTCCCACGGCCCGTCGGGGCGGGGGGCCGGCGGAAGGTTCGTGCGGCGCGAGCCGTCCTCGGCCGCGGTGTCGTCGAGCTCGTCGGCGACCTGCTCGGCCTCGCGCGCTTCGTCCGCCGTGTCCTCGGCGGAACCACTGTTCTTGCGACGTCCGAACACGTCAATGTCCTTCCCGGTCGGATACGACCGAAGCGTAGCTGTTCCCACCCTGGGTGTTACCGCCCGTGACGCCGTCCACGGCGGCGTGACCGCCGGTGGATCCGAAACCCCCCTCGGCCCGCGCCGAGCCGGGGAGTTCCGTCACCTCGTGGAAGCGCACCTTCTCGACCTGCTGGACGACCAGTTGGGCAATCCGGTCGAACCGTTCGAATCTCACGGTCTCGCGTGGGTCGAGATTGACCACGATGACCTTGATCTCTCCACGGTACCCGGCATCGACCGTCCCTGGGGCGTTCACCAGGGCCACTCCACAGCGGGCTGCGAGGCCCGAACGGGGGTGCACGAAGGCTGCGTAGCCGTCGGGCAGCGCGATCGACACCCCGGTGGGCAGCGTCACCCGCTCGCCGGGGGCGAGCGCGGCGGCCTCGGTGGTGACCAGATCGGCACCGGCGTCACCCGGGTGCCCGTAGCCGGGAATCGGCACGTCCGGGTCGACGCGGCGGACGAGAACGTCGACGGGGTGGCGCATCAGGGGTTCACCTCGAAGGCGCGGGCGCGCCTGACCTGGTCGGAGTCGGACATCGCGGCCCGGATCTCCTCCGGCCGCCCGTTGTCGATGAAGTGGTCCACCTTGACCTCGATGAAGAGGGCCTCGGCACGGACCGCGACGGGCCCCTGCGAGCTGCCGGTCCGCGCCGTCGCGCGGCAGTAGATCTTCCTGCCCTGCACGGCGGTGACCTCGGCGTCCAGGAAGAGCACCGTGCCCACCGGCACCGGCAGGACGTAGTCGGTCTCCAGCCGCCCGGTCACCGCGATGACCCGCTGGAGCCAGCTGAGCGCGCCGAGTGTCTCGTCCATCGCCGTGGCCAGGACACCGCCGTGCGCGAGCCCGGGAGCGCCCTGGTGGGCGGGCTTCACGGTGAATTCGGCGGTGACTCTCACGCCCTCGCCCGCCGTAGCCCGCAGATGCAGTCCGTGCGGCTGTCCGCCACCGCAGCCGAAACAGTGTTCGTAGTGCGACCCGAGGAGTTCACCCGGTGCGGGAGCGTCGGGATGACGGACGGGCTTCACCGCTCCGGGCGGGGGTGTCAGGCGTGCAGATGTTCCACTCACAGCCGCAGACCTTACCCGCGCGGCCGATCCCGGGGCACGCCGTGCCAAGCTTGCCTTCATGCAGCCTTCCGCACCTCCCTTCGACGAACGTCTCACCGCGCCCCGTTCGTGGTGGCTCATCGCCTTCGGGCTCGGCGTCGCGTGCGCGCTGATGTTCCTGCCGCTCGGCGCCGTTCCGATGCTCGGCGGCCTGGTCGCCGGCACGGCCGCGGCGTGCGTGGGCGTGAGCTCGTACGGCTCCGCGCGCGTCCGGGTCGTGGCGGGCTCCCTGGTCGCGGGCGATGCACGGATCCCTCTGGAAGCGCTCGGTGACGCCGAGGTGCTGGACGGGGACGAGGCGCGCGCCTGGCGTTCGTACAAGGCGGATCCCCGGGCGTTCATGCTGCTGCGCAGCTACATCCCGACGGCGGTGCGGGTGAAGGTCACGGATCCGGCGGACCCGACGCCGTACGTCTATCTGTCGACCAGGGAGCCGCAGGCACTGGTGGCGGCTCTCGTGCCCGTGCCTGCCTGAGACGGCGTCCGCCCGATCCGGGCGGAGGAAGCACCCCGGGGTCAGCGGCCCGGGTCGTCCAGGCCCTCGGGAAGCTCCTCGGCGGGCTGTGCGGGCTGTTCGAGCGGGGGAAGCTCGGGGAGGCGGTCCCAGGGGACCTGCCCCTTTCGCAGGTCCTTCCTGACCCGGTCGGCGAGCCTTCCGGTGTCCCGTCGGTTCATCAGCGCGCCGACGGCGGCACCGATCATGAACGGGATGAGATTCGGCAGGTCGCGCGCGGTGCGCTTCATGATCTGCTGGCGCAGTTCACGCTTCATCTGACCGCCCAGCGCCGCGTTGAGCGTGGTGGGGCGTGAGACGTCGATGCCGCGCTCTTCCGTCCATGCCGTCAGATACGCGCTGCTGCGCTGGCCGACATTGCCCGGCGGTCGCCGGCCGTAGACCTCGTGGAGCTCGGCGACGAGCTTCATCTCGACGGCGGCCACTGCGGTGATCTCGGTCGCCAGCTCGGCGAGCATGGCGGGCGGTACGGGCATCATCGCCGCCGCCCCGATGCCCGCGCCGACGGTGGCGGTGGCCTTGCGGGCGCCCGCGACGAGCTTGTCGGCAAGCTCTTCGGGGCCCAGCTCCGGGAATTGTGCGCGCAGGGTGGCGAGGTCCCGCACGGGGACACGGGGCGCCATGTCGATGATGCGGTCGGCCACCATGCCCACCACGACTACGGCGCCGTCCTTGCTCCTGCTCACGCCTCGTCTCAGTGTGTGCAGGCGGCCGGAGTCCTTCGGGGACCCTGCCGGTCCGTCCTGCGTGGGCGCGGGTGAGGAATCCGCCGCCCTCACGGCTTCGAGCGAGGCCGGACGGCCTCGCTCGTCGTCAGGTGTGCCGGGAGAGGCAGGCAGGGCGGCCTGGTGCGCGGCAGTGGGGTTCTCGCCCTCTGCCGGGCCTGCGCCGCCCTGATGTGCCTCCGACGACTTCGTGCGCCGCAAGCGCCGCTTCCGGAACGGTGTGTCGCCTGCCACGGCCGGAGCCCCCTCAGTCGCAGTCGCGGCAGATGGGCTGGCCGTTCTTCTCGCGCGCCAGCTGGCTCCTGTGATGCACGAGGAAGCAGCTCATGCACGTGAACTCGTCGGCCTGCTTGGGCAGGACCCGCACGGCGAGCTCTTCGTTGGACAGGTCGGCTCCGGGGAGCTCCAGTCCTTCTGCCGCGTCGAACTCGTCCACGTCGACGGCGGATGCCGTCTTGTCGCTCCGACGAGCCTTGAGCTCTTCGAGGCTGTCCTGATCGACGTCGTCGTCGGTCTTTCGTGGGGTGTCGTAATCCGTTGCCATGTCGCTCTCCCCCTCATGGGTGTCTGCGGTGTCTCAGCGCACGTAACGCGTGAGAGGCCGGACTTGTGCCCGACCTGAGGCGGAGATTTTGCCTCACATCAAGGTCTGTTACTCAATCGACACCCAACCGGATCCCTCGTGAGCGATCAGCTTGGGTGGCGATGGGGACCGTACACGGTCCGATTGCTGCAGTTCACGGGCGCCACCCCGTGTACTTCCCGTGATATCGCACCCCGGAAACCCGGACGTTTCCAGGCTTTCGGGCAGAATTGTGATCACGGAGAGTAGAGAGCCCCGAAATCGCTCTTGTGATCGATCACACAGGGGCAGAGCGGGAGCGAGGTTCGAAAATTCCGCCCAAAGCGAACAGAGCGATCCAATGCGGCTTCACACCGTGAAGCGTCTCAGACCGGAAGGGTGACGCGCATCACGAGACCACCGCCCTCGCGGGGCTCCGCGATGATACGGCCTCCGTGTGCCCGCGCGACTGATCGCGCGATCGACAGGCCGAGCCCCACGCCCTTGTCGCTGCCCGTGCGCTCCGTACGCAGCCGCCTGAACGGCTCGAAGAGGTTGTCGATCTCGTAGGCAGGCACCACAGGACCGGTGTTGGAGACGGTCAGGAGCGCCTGACCGTGCTGGAGCTCGGTGGTGGCCTCGACCCAGCCGCCCTCCGCCACGTTGTAGCGCACGGCGTTCTGCACGAGGTTCAGGGCGATCCGCTCCAGGAGTACCCCGTTGCCCTGGACGACCGCCTGGCTCCGCTCGCCGCGGACCTCGACCCCGTTCGCCGCCGCCTCTGCCCTGGTCTGGTCGATGGCGCGGTCGGCGACCTCGGCCAGGTCCACCGGCTTGCGCTCGACGATCTGGTTGTCGCTGCGGGCCAGCAGCAACAACCCTTCGACCAGCTGTTCGCTTCGCTCGTTCGTGGCCAGGAGCGTCTTGCCGAGCTGATGGAGCTCGGGTGAGGCCTCCGGATCGGAGAGATGGACCTCGAGGAGCGTGCGGTTGATCGCGAGGGGCGTACGCAGCTCGTGCGAGGCGTTCCCCACGAAGCGCTGCTGGGCGGTGAAGGCGCGCTCCAGGCGGTCCAGCATCTCGTCGAAGGTGTCGGCGAGCTCCTTCAGCTCGTCGTCGGGGCCGTCCAGCTCGATCCGGCGGGACAGGTCCGTCCCGGCCACCCTGCGGGCGGTGCGGGTGATCCGGCCCAGCGGGGACAGGACGCGGCCCGCCATGGCGTAGCCGAAGGCGAAGGCGATGACACTGAGGCCGACGAGGGCCAGCAGCGCCCTGTTCAGGAGGGAGTCGAGCGCGTGCTGGCGCTGGGCTGCGGTGCAGTTCTTGATCGCCTCGTTCAGCTGGCCGTTGTTCTGGGCCGAGCCGAGCTGCGGACAGGTGTCGCTGGAGATCTGGACGTTCGTGCCGGAGACCTGGAAGGCCGGGCCGCCCGCGTCGTGCAGGGCCTGTGCCGCCAGCATGTAGATGATCGACAGCAGGAGGATGCCCGCGATCAGGAACATGCCGCCGTACAGCAGAGTGAGCCGTATGCGGATGGTCGGCCGCAGCCAGGGGTACGGGGACTCCTGGGCCTTGGGTTCCCAGGTCGGCTTCGGGGGTGCCTTCGTGGGGGACGGGGAAGCTGCCATCATCCCTCAGATCCGGTATCCGGAGCCGGGGACGGTGACGATGACGGGCGGCTCACCGAGCTTGCGGCGCAGGGTCATGACCGTCACCCGCACCACGTTGGTGAAGGGGTCGGTGTTCTCGTCCCAGGCCTTCTCCAGCAGCTGCTCGGCCGAGACGACCGCGCCCTCGCTGCGCATCAGGACCTCCAGGACGGCGAACTCCTTGGGAGCGAGCTGGATCTCCTGCTCGTCCCGGAAGACCTCGCGGCGGTTGGGGTCGAGCTTGATGCCGGCCCGTTCGAGGACGGGGGGCAGCGCCACGGTGGTGCGGCGCCCCAGGGCGCGCACCCGCGCCGTCAGCTCGCTGAAGGCGAAGGGCTTGGGCAGGTAGTCGTCCGCACCGAGCTCCAGGCCCTCGACCCGGTCGCTGACATCGCCTGAGGCGGTCAGCATGAGCACCCGGGTGGGCATGCCGAGCTCGACGATCTTGCGGCAGACGTCGTCGCCGTGCACCACCGGGAGGTCCCGGTCCAGCACGACGACGTCGTAGTCGTTCACCCCGACCCGCTCCAGGGCCGCCGCCCCGTCGTACACGACGTCGACGGCCATGGCCTCCCGGCGGAGCCCGGTCGCCACCGCATCGGCGAGCAGCTGCTCGTCCTCGACGACGAGTACGCGCACGGCGCAGTCCTTCCGTAGATCTTCGGAGAATTCGGCGAGCGGCCCTCGTTCCGGCCGCTCGTCGCACGTCAGCGCACCGACTGTGCGCGTCCATCCTGCCCGTAACGCGCATAAACCGGCGGTAAGACGGCGCGTCACGGTCCGCCGCTCCAGGGAATTGATCGGATTCCTGGGCCAGTTGAGGTTTCTCGCGGGCCGACGCCGGGGAGGACGCTCTCACACCCCGCGATCACGCCCTGCATGTGGCGTACCACAGCCCGTCCTGCATCCAGAGGGACTGCGTGATCGGAGGGCTGCGTGAACCAACCGCGCTCCGGCTCCCCGGCCGGAGAACCACCGGGCACACCCCCGTGCCACCGACTCACGACGAGGGGGCGCTTCATGGACGCTTTCACCGCAGGTCTGCTGCAACGAATCAAGACCACCGAGTCCGACCTCACGAGGGCTCGCGAGACGGGTGACGACTTCCTCGCGGATGTCGAGCAGGGAGAGCTGGACGACCTGCACCGCCTCGCCGCCGAGCACGGAGTGGAAATCAGCGCCACGAGCGTCTGAGCCGCCATGGGAGGGCCCCGGGAGCCGTCAAGGCTCTCCGGGGCCCTCTTCTCGTGCCGACGGGCCTCCTGGGGCCGCGGCGGGCCCTGAGAGGACTGACGTCAGTCGTGCCAGGCGCCCAGCTCGTCGAGGATCGCCTGCAGCGGCTCGAAGACGCCGGGGGTCGCCGCGACCGTCAGGTCTCCGTCCGCCGGCCTTCCGGGCCGTCCACCGGTGAGAGCACCCGCCTCCCGGGCGATGAGATCGCCGGCCGCGACGTCCCAGGGGTGCAGTCCCCGCTCGTAGTAGCCGTCGAGGCGGCCCGCCGCCAGGTCGCAGAGGTCGACGGCGGCCGAACCCCCGCGTCTGATGTCACGCAGCCGCGGAATCAGCTGCTGGGCCACGGCGGCCTGATGGGTGCGGACCTCGGTGACGTAGTTGAACCCGGTCGACACCAGTGCCTGGTCGAGAGGGGCGGTGGGGCGGCAGTGCAGCGCGTCGCCGTTCCCGTACGCGCCGCCGCCGAGCACCGCGTGGAACGTCTCGCGCCGCATCGGGGCCTCGACCACGCCGACGACCCGTTCGCCGTCGCGCTCGGCGGCGATGGAGACGGACCAGGTCGGAAGACCGTAGAGATAGTTCACCGTGCCGTCGAGCGGGTCGATGACCCACCGGATGCCGCTGGTGCCCTCGGCGCTGGCGCCCTCCTCGCCGAGGAAGCCGTCGGCGGGGCGCTGCTCCGAGAGATAGCCGGTGATGAGCTTCTCCGCCCGGATGTCCATCTCGGTGACGACATCGATCGGGCTGGACTTCGTCGCGGCCACCCCGAGATCGGCGGGACGGCCGTCACGCAGCAGCGCGCCCGCCCGGCGGGCCGCCTCCAGGGCGAGGTCGAGGAGTTCGGACAGGAGGGGGTCGGTCACAACGCTCCAGAGGTGGTTCGGGTGGCCGGAACGGGTCGTGCCGGCGGCTTGGCTAGTACGGGCTGTCCGCTCCCGCGGCTGCGGGCTTGGCGACCCTGGCCGGACAGCAGCCGACCGGACAGAGGTCGTGGGAGGGGCCGAGAGCGCCCAGGGCGCACGGGGCGACGGCGCGGTCCTGCTCGGCGGCGGCCCGCTCCAGCAGGAGCTCGCGCACCGCGGCGGCGAACCGCGGGTCCGCGCCCACCGTCGACGAGCGGCGCACCGGCAGTCCGAGCTCGGCGGCCTTCGCGGTGGCCTCCGTGTCGAGGTCGTACAGCACCTCCATGTGGTCCGAGACGAAGCCGATGGGGGCCATGACGACCGCGGGGACACCGTCGCCGTGGAGCGTCTCCAGGTGGTCGCAGATGTCGGGCTCGAGCCACGGGATGTGCGGGGCGCCGCTGCGCGACTGGTAGACGAGCTGCCACGGGTGGTCGACGCCCGTCTCCTCGCGTACGGCCTCGGTGATCAGCCGGGCGACGTCCAGGTGCTCGGCCACGTAGGAGCCACCGTCGCCGTGCGTCTCCACAGGCCCCGAGGTGTCGGCGGCCGAGGTCGGGATGGAGTGTGTGCTGAACGCGAGGTGCGCACCCGCCCTGACGTCCTCGGGCAGCTCGGCCAGCGAGGCCAGCACACCGTCGACCATGGGCCGTACGAAGCCGGGGTGGTTGAAGTAGTGCCGCAGCTTGTCCACCCGTGGCACCGGGAGCCCCTCCGCCGCCAGGACGGACAGCGACTCGGCGAGATTCTCACGGTACTGACGGCAGCCGGAGTACGAGGCGTAGGCACTGGTGGCGAGCACGGCGATCCGGCGGTGGCCGTCCGTGATCATCCGGCGGAGGGTGTCGGTGAGGTACGGGGCCCAGTTGCGGTTGCCCCAGTACACCGGGATGTCGAGGCCGTGCTCCGCGAAGTCCTTGCGCAGTGCGTCCAGCAGCGCCCTGTTCTGCGCGTTGATCGGGCTCACGCCGCCGAAGAGGAAGTAGTGCTTGCCGACCTCCTTGAGCCGTTCTTCGGGGATGCCCCGGCCGCGCGTCACGTTCGCCAGGAACGGGACCACGTCGTCGGGTCCTTCGGGGCCGCCGAAGGAGAGCAGCAGCAGGGCGTCGTAGGGAGCGGGATCACGCAGATCGGACATGCCCCCGATCCTGCCACCCTGTGCTCGCGGACCACTCCCTGGGTTCCTGCCCAGGAGGCACTGAGTATGATCCCCCTCCAACTGGCCGGGAGCCTGCCTTTCCCGGCCGTGGCGGGAGGCGCGCGGAAGATGACCGACACCTACGCACGGACGGCGCACACCTGGCGCAACTGGGCGGGCAACGTCACCGCCCGGCCGACGCGTGTGGAGTCACCCGCCTCGGTCGACGAGCTCGCCGATGTGGTCCGCAGAGCGTCCGAGGACGGCCTCAGGGTCAAGCCGGCCGGCACGGGTCACTCGTTCACCGCGACCGCGGCGACCGACGGGGTCCTCATACGCCCTGATCTGCTCACCGGCATCCGTGACATCGACCGCCGGGCGATGACCGTCACGGTCGAGGCCGGCACCCCGCTGAAGCGGCTCAACGCCGTGCTCGCCCGCGAGGGGCTCTCCCTCACCAACATGGGCGACATCATGGAGCAGACGGTCGCCGGGGCCACCTCGACGGGCACCCACGGAACCGGCCGCGACTCGGCGTCGGTCTCCGCGCAGATCCGCGCGCTGGAGCTGGTCACCGCCGACGGCACGCTGCTGCACTGCTCGGCCGACGAGCACCCGGACATCTTCGCGGCGGCCCGGATCGGCCTGGGTGCGCTCGGTGTGGTCACGGCGGTCACGTTCGCGGTGGAGCCGGTCTTCCTGCTGACGGCCCGCGAGGAGCCGATGGCCTTCGACCGGGTCACAGCCGATTTCGATCAGCTGGTCGCGGAGAACGAGCACTTCGAGTTCTACTGGTTTCCGCACACCGGCAACTGCAACACCAAGCGCAACAACCGCAGCGCGGGCCCCGCCGCTCCGCCCGGGCGGGTCAGCGGCTGGATCGAGGACGAGCTCCTGTCCAACGGCGTCTTCCAGGCCGCCTGTCTGCTCGGCCGTGCGGTCCCCGCGGCCATCCCCTCCCTCGCCAGAATCTCCAGCCGCGCGCTGTCGGCCCGTACGTACACCGACATCCCGTACAAGGTCTTCACCAGCCCGAGGCGGGTGCGTTTCGTCGAGATGGAGTACGCCCTGCCGCGCGAGGCCGCGGTCGAGGCGCTGCGTGAGGTCAAGGCCATGGTGCAGCGCTCGCCGCTGCGCATCAGCTTCCCGGTGGAGGTCCGCACCGCGCCCGCGGACGACATCGCTCTCTCCACGGCTTCGGGCCGGGAGAGCGCGTACATCGCGGTGCACATGTACCGGGGCACACCGCATCAGGCGTACTTCACGGCCGTCGAGCGGATCATGACGGGCTACGCAGGCCGCCCGCACTGGGGCAAGATCCACACCCGGGACTCCGGCTATCTGGCCGGGGTGTATCCACGCTTCGGCGAGTTCACCGCCGTACGCGACCGTCTCGACCCGGACCGGCTCTTCGCCAACGACTACCTGCGCCGCGTGCTCGGGGACTGAGCCCCCGGGCCTTCGCGCACGCCGCCGGGGAGGCTCACCGGTCGGTTCCGGTACCGGACTCGGCCCCGCCCTGCTGTTCCTGGGCCTCGCCGGCACCGGTCGGGTCCGGTGCGGCCGGCGTGGTGGCGGCGTCGCCCGGAGTGGTCGGGGCGGTGGTGTCCGGCGTCGTGTCACCGTCGGACGCCGAGGGCGTGGGAGTGGGACCGGTGACCGCGCCGTCGGTGGCCGCGGGGTCGGGACCGGTGCTGTGCCCCGTGCCCTCGTCGGTACCGGGCGAGGTCGTGGTCCCACTGCCGGGCACGTCCCCGTCGTCCTGCTGGCCCCCCTCGTTCCCGTCGTCCTTCCGGTCCGTGCCGTCCGAGGGCGAGGGTGAGGTCGTGCCCCCGTGGCGCTCGCCGCTCACGACGGAGCCGATGGTCGTGCCTCCGTTGCCCCCGAGGTCGTGCCCGGAGACCATTTCGTACACGGTGATGCCGGCCATCGACAGGACGAAGACCCCGGTGGCCGCGAGGGCCGACCGCTTCCAGCCGCGGACGGGGGTGCCGTGCGTAAGGGCTTCGGAGTAGTCGGAGCAGGAGTCGTCCTTGAGCGCGTCGCCCGGGCGCGGGTCCGGCGGGGCTCCCGGGTCCTTGCCGCCCGGACGCGCTTCGCCCGGCCGGACCTGTCTGAGCATCGTGGTGCGGTCGGTGCCGGTCTCCGCCGTGCGCAGGACCCGCGTCGCGTCGTCCTCGACGCCGACCTGCCGCAGAACCCGCGTCGCGTCGTCCTGCGGCTGGCGTGTCTGCTGCGGCTGCTGCGACCTGAGGGGCGTCTCCCGCGTCCGGACGCTCACCTGACGGCCTGCCGGGCTCTTCGCCTGGACGGTGACCTCGCGGATCTGTTCCCCGGTACGACGGAAGAAGTGCTGGAAGACCGAGCCGCCGCAGGTGGCGACCACGCTCATCACGCCGGCCCCGGCGATGGTTCCGTACACACCGAGCTGCGAGGCCATGACCGCCGCCGCGACTGCCGCGACCGCACTGCCCGCGACCTGCGGGAGGCTCAGATCTATGCGCCTTTCTCTGCGTTCCGCATCATTCTGCGGCTTCTGAACCATGATCAGCCCCTGCTAGACAACTACCCCACCTTGCACCAGGAAAGGACATTTGAGCGAACCAGATGGTTCCGATTCTGGAGATTATGTGAAGCAGCTAACGCACCGCGGACATACCGCGGGCATCGGGGCGACTCAACTCCCGTACCCGGCGAGAACTTCGGCGGCGCGCCGGTCCACCCCGGTGGCCCGAATGGAGTACTGTGGCGAGCCCTGGGGCCGGACTCCCACACGGGTATCCGGGACCTACGGGAGGGGGCCGAAGGACGGCACTCGAACCGGCGGCGCCGCGGCATCGCACGGACGCCCGCCGCATGGAGTGATCATCCGGTCACTGCACGTCGCGAACAGGTGACCGTGTCATCGTGGCGTTCCAGGACCAACGCCCGACACGCGGGTAACTTGGCAAGGTTGTGGCAGGCTGAAGCCGGGCAGGTCACACTCGACTAGCGGAAGCAGCGACGCACGTGACGTCGGCAGGCACCACCCGGGAGGTTCCCATGCCCGAACTGCGTGTCGTGGCCGTCTCAAACGACGGCACACGACTGGTGCTCAAAGCTGCGGACAGCACGGAGTACACGCTTCCGATCGATGAGCGGCTGCGTGCCGCGGTGCGCAACGACCGCGCTCGGCTCGGCCAGATCGAGATCGAGGTGGAGAGTCATCTCCGCCCGCGTGACATCCAGGCGCGTATACGCGCCGGCGCCTCCGCCGAGGAGGTCGCCCAGTTCGCCGGCATCCCGGTGGACCGGGTACGCCGCTTCGAGGGCCCCGTGCTCGCGGAGCGTGCGTTCATGGCCGAGCGCGCCCGGAAGACTCCTGTGCGCCGTCCCGGCGAGAACACCGGACCCCAGCTCGGTGAGGCGGTGCAGGAACGGCTGCTGCTGCGCGGAGCCGACCGGGAAACCGTCCAGTGGGACTCCTGGCGCCGGGACGACGGCACCTGGGAGGTCCTCCTCGTCTACCGCGTCGCCGGCGAACCGCACGCCGCGAGCTGGACGTACGACCCTCCGCGGCGGCTCGTCCAGGCACTGGACGAAGAGGCGCGCTCACTGATCGGTGAGACCGACGATGTCGCGGCTCCCGAGCCGAGCTTCCCGTTCGTGCCCCGGATCGCACGGCTGCCGCGCGACCGGCCGCTGGATCGCGCGCTCGACCGGCAGATCGAGCGCCCCGCTCCCCCGGCGCCGGAGCCGGAGGAGCGCGTCGGCGGCGTGTCGGCGGGCGAGCGCGATTCGCTGACCAGCCTGCTGGAGGCGGTGCCGAGCTTCCGTGGTGACATGGTCGTCCCGGAGCGGCCTTCGCAGCCCGAGCCGCCCGCGATCGAGCCCGCACCGCAGCAGGAGCCCGAGGCCGACGAGCCCCCGGCCGCCGCGGCGTCCGCCGGTGCGGGTTCGGCCTACGCCGATGTGCTGATGCCGCGCGCGGTGGCAGGTCACCGCGACCGGCTGACCGGGACGACTGATCGCCAGGCCGAGGCGGACGGCGTGCGTCCGGGCCGCCGCGCCGCGGTGCCGAGCTGGGACGAGATCGTCTTCGGTACCCGCCGGAAGAAGCAGGACTGAGAGGCGCCCCTGCACCCGTGACACGAGGAGGGCCCGTACGCGACCGCGTACGGGCCCTCGCTCTGTCCCGATATCCGATAACTGACACCCGAGGGTTCAGGCCGGGTCCGGGCCCGTGGCGACGGGCCTGGAGGCGTCCGCCGTCCACTGCGACCAGGATCCCGCGTACAGGGCGGCCGGGTGTCCGGCGAGCTCCAGCGCCAGCACCTCCTGGGCGGCCGAGACGCCGGAACCGCAGTAGACGCCGACCTGGGTGCCGGCGTCGGCACCCAGGTCGGAGAAGCGTGAGGCGAGCGAGGCCGCGGACAGGAAGCGCCCGTCATCGTCGAGGTTCTGCGTGGTCGGGGCGGACACGGCGCCGGGGATGTGGCCGCCGACGCGGTCGATCGGCTCCACCTCCCCGCGGTAGCGCTCAGCCGCCCGGGCGTCGAGCAGCAGACCGGAGCGGGCCAGCTTCGCGGCCCCGTCCGCGTCGAGGAGGGCGAGCGCGCCCGGGCGGGGCCGGAAGTCGCCCTGGTCGGGCTCCGGGACGCTGGTGGTGAGCTCGCCCGTCCATGCCGCGAGGCCGCCGTCCAGCACCCGGACGTCGTCGTGCCCGGTCCAGCGCAGCAGCCACCAGGCGCGGGCCGCCGCCCAGCCCTGGGCGCCGTCGTGGACCACCACGGGGGTGTCCTGGCCGACGCCCGCCCTGCGCATGACGGCCCCGAAGGCCTCCGGGTCGGGCAGTGGGTGACGGCCGCCGCTGCCGGCCGGTCCCGAGAGCTCGGATTCGAGGTCGATGAACACCGCCCCGGGGATGTGCCCTGCCTCGTATTCGGTGCGACCGTCCGGTCCGCCGAGCTGCCAGCGGACGTCCAGGAGCACCGGCGGACGCGGCCCCGCCGACTCGCTCACGTATTCGGATGCGGTGATGATGGGCTTCATGGGTGCCATCCTCGCGCAGCGGCGGCCGGCCCGGTGACGTATCCGCTAAATGGATGTACCGCATCAAAACGGGCTACGGCCTGACGGGAAGCCGGAAAACGCGGCGCGGCCGGGGTGCCTGCGGGGCTCAGTGGTGCGAGCATCTGCACGGAGCGTACGCACTCGTATCCGTACCGCCGGACACCGTGTGGGCTCCGTCCCCCGTACGGCCACCCGAAGGTGCGAGGAGAGAAGATGACCGAGGCTGCCACCCGGCGCCTGCCTGGAGCACCGTGCTGGGTGAGTCTGATCGTGCACGGTCTGACCGCGACCGAGGACTTCTACAGCCAGTTGTTCGGCTGGGAGTTCGGGCCGGGGCCCGAACAGCTGGGGCCGTACGTCCGGGCGTTGCTGTGCGGCAAGGAAGTGGCCGGCATCGGTCAGCTGCCGCCCGGCCGGCATCTCCCGATCGCCTGGACGACCTATTTCGCCACCCAGGACGCGGATGCCACCGCGGAGTCGATCAGGTCCTGCGGCGGGACGGTGGCCGTCGGCCCCCTCGTCGCCGGCAACGCGGGCCGGCTCCTGCTGGCGTCCGACCCGACCGGCGCCGTCTTCGGCGCCTGGCAGCCCGCCGAGCACCTCGGTGCGGCTCTCGCGGGCACGCCGGGCACCCCCGTGTGGAACGAGCTCCTGACCCGGGAGACCGCCTCGGTCGCCAAGTTCTACCAGGCCGTGTTCGGGTTCGAGACGGAGGCCGTCGTCTCCGCCGACTTCGACTACCAGACACTGCACATCCAGGGCCGTCCGGTGGCCGCCCTGCACGGCGTGGGGCACGCCCTGCCGCGTGACCGCGGCCCCCACTGGATGACGTACTTCCAGGTCGCCGACGCGGACGAGGCGACGGCACGCGTCGTGGAGCTCGGCGGCCATGTACTGCAGCCGCCGCGGGAGGCCTCCAGCGGGCGGCTGGCCACGGTGTCGGACCCCGAGGGCGCGGTGTTCACGATCGTGCGGCCGCCCGGCAGCTGACCTCGGGTCACCCCCGTTCGTCACTTCGATGTCACCGCGGGAAGCGACTGCATACGGTGGCTGATTCCCTTCGCAGGTGGAGGAGCTGCAGGAGCACATGGCCAAGTACGACCAGTTCATGGTGTGATCCCGTCACTCCGGGAACGGCCGGGGCCCGGCAGCGAGAACATCCGCTGCCGGGCCCCGGCGCCCTCTCTGTCAGCTCGCCGTACGGGCGCGGAGGGCCAACGCCTTGACCTGCGCGGCAAGTTCGGGGACGGGGCCGGCCGTCTCCTGGGCCGGGACCACCTCCCGGATGGACAGCGGGCTCAGGGGCGAGGTGATGGGCGCGCCCCATTCGGCCTTCCAGTCCCGGGCCTGCTGGGACGAGCTCGCGTACACGATGCGGCCGAGTCCGACCCACCCGTGCGCGGCCGCGCACATCGGGCAGTGCTCACCCGAGGTGTAGACGGTCGCCGTGCCCCGCTCCTCGGGGGTCAGGTGGGTGGCGGCCCAGCGGGCGAGTTCGAACTCGGGGTGCTTGGTCGGGTCACCTGTGGTGGACTCGCGGTTGCGGTCCTCCGCCAGGATCTTCCCGTCCGCGTCGACGAGCACGGAGCCGAACGGCCCGTCGCCGGCGTCCACCGCCTCGGCCGCGAGTTCCACGCAACGGCGCAGATAGGTCAGGTCGGCTTCGGTGACGCCTGCGGCGCGACCGCCGTCACCCTCGGGAAGGTCGTCGTCGGCCACTGTCACTCCGTCTCTGTGGGGTATCGGTGCGCCCGGTGCGCGGCCACGGTGGCCAGGGCCTGCCAGGCCGCTTCGGGCCTGAGGGTCTCTTCCGGGTCGCCGTTGTAGGGGTCGAGCAGCACGGTTTCCGCGCCGGCGAGGCGCAATTGCTCGATGTCGTCGAAGATCTGCTCGATCGTGCCTTCGCCGGCACGGCGGTCCGGGTGAACGACGGGCTTTTCCGTGAGCCGCAAAGTGATGCGCGGCACCAGATCGGGCACCGGCCGCTCGAGTCCGGCCGCAATACCCTTCAGACGGTCGACCGCCTGAAGGAACCAGGGCAGCGTGAAACGCAGGGGATGCCATGGCATACCGAGGCGTGCCGCCCGACGCAATGCGACATCGCTGTTGCCGCCGATCCAGATGGGAATCTGCCCGCTCCGGTAGTCGGCTTCGTCGTCCCATGCGGTGCGTAGCGCCCGAAGGTATTCGTCGGTCAGTGCGCCGCGCTTTTCGAAGGGGACTCCCAGCGCCTCGAATTCCTCCCGCGCCCAGCCGACGCCGACCCCGAGAACCAGCCGTCCGCCGGAGAGTTCATGCAGGTTGGCCGCCATTCGGGCAGTCAGCAGGGGGTGCCGGTAGGGGAGGATGAGAACCGTGGTCCCCAGCTGGATCCTGGTCGTGATTCCGGCCAGCCAGGCAAGCGTGGTGAACGGCTCGTAGAACGGGGCGGGATACTGCTTGGCGACATCCGGTGTGATCGCGACATGGTCGGAGACCATCAACAGGTCAAAACCGAGACCTTCCACTGTTTTGGCCCATCGGGCAAGATTGTCCGGCGTCGTGCCTGGGCCGAAGTTTGGAACATTTACGCCTATCCGCATACTCCGAGAATAACAACTCCCGGGCACCGGTGTGGAGTTACCGGCGAGGGCCACGCCGTCCCGAATGAAAAGGGAGTGACATGCGGTCCGTGCATTCCGGTCATTTCCCTTCATCCGAGTGCCGGGGACGTCGTGTCGAGGGGACGAGGAGCAATGCGGCCAGTGCGGCCGCGGTCGTCGGGAAGAGGGCGGACGGGCCGCCGGCGGAGAGCAGCGGGCCGCCCGCGAGCGAGCCGATCCCGGTGCCGGCGTCGAAGGCGATGTTCCACGCGACTCCTGCCCGGCCGAGCCCGGCGGAGCCCTCGTCGGCCGCCTGCATGACCAGCACCAGGGTGGCGCTCTGGACGGCGCCGAAGCCCGCTCCGAACAGGACCGCACCGGCCAGCAGCAGCGCCGGTTCATCGGAGGCCGAGCCCGCGGCGGTACCGAGCGCGGTGACGAGAACGGCGGGCACCAGCACCCTTCGGCCGCCGTACCCGTCGATGAGCCACCCGGCGACCAGCCTGGCGAGCACCGAGGAGGCCTGCGCGGCGAGCAGCGCCTGCGGTGCGGCCGACGCGGTCAGCGGAACGAAGGTGAAGACGACGCCGTACGCCGTGGTGGAGGCGATCTCCACCAGCAGGGGGCCGGTCATCGGACGCAACGACCGCCATGCCCCGCGCACGGTCCATGACCGTGCGGCCCTCGGTCCGGCCGGCCGCGCGGGCCCGGTTCCCCGCGGGAAGCCGAACGAGCCGGCCACCACCAGACCGGCCGTTCCCGCCGCGAGGGCGAAGGTGAGCGTGTACGCCTCCTGCCGGGCCAGCGCGATGCCCAGCGGAGCTCCCAGCACACCGGCGACACCGACCGCGGCGCCGTACCAGCCGATGGCCCGCCCCCGGCCGGCGGCCGGGAACAGCTCCGTGGTGAAGGTGACACCGGCGACGACGAAGATCCCGAAGCCCAGCCCGCGCACGGCCGCGAGGCCGTTCAGCGCGGTCAGCGTGGAGGCGGCCGGCAGGGCCAGGGACGGCAGCCCCAGCAGCGCACCGCTCAGCGCGAGGGAGTTGCGGCGCCCGAGCCGGGCGAAGAGCCACGGGGTGAAGGGCTGGACGGCCAGGGTCGACGCCATCAGGGTGGCGGTGAGCGCTCCGGCGCCCGACGGCCCCGCGCCGGAGCGGACGGCGTAGGCCGGCAGCGCGGAGAGCAGCAGATTGAAGCTTGCGAAGCCGCCGAACGCCGCGATCAGCGCGCCGCCGAAAGCCGAACGTCTGCGCAGGTCGGACGACACCAGGCCACGGCCGGTCCGCGCGGCCGGATCCGCCGGCGTGATCACCGCGACCGGGCCCCGCGCAGGGGCAGGGCGTGGGGCCGGCGCAGGCCGTGGATCAGGTGTGAGCCGTGGGACGTCTTCTCGGGCACGTGGACGAAGGTACCCCCGCCGGGCGGCGAAACGGCCTCCGTACATGAGGAGTTCACAGTACGGCGCACGAACGGGGCCCGGCTCGGAGGAAGGAGCCGGGCCCACGTGCCGTCCGGGCTACTTCTGCTGGTCGGTGACCTCGGCCGTGACCTTCTGGATCGCCTTGAGCGCGAGGTCGGGGCGGTCGGTGTGGATGTAGTGGCCGGTCTTGGGCGCCATGCTGAGCGTGCTGCGGCTGGAGATGGCGCGCCACTCCTTCTGCCCGTCGGCCCACATCTTCTCGAGCGCGGTCTCGTACTCGGGGGCCTGGGCGTACTGGGACTCGTGCCTGAGTATCTCGACGGGAATGTCACCGGCGGAGTGGACCTCACCGTCGGCGATGACGTACTTCTCCGGATTCTGCCCCTCGTTTACCCCGATCGTCTGCTCACGCAGCTGGCCGCCGATCCCGGTGGCGTCTTCCGGGATCGCCTTCGAGACATCGGCGGTCAGCGTCGGAATGGTGGCGTCCATCAGGACCAGGCCCTGGATCCGGTCCTTGTGGTCGGGGGCGTAGCGGGCGGCGATGTAGCCGCCCAGCGAGTGGCCTGCCAGCACGACGGGGCGGTCGCCCGCGAGCCGGTCGAGCACCGAAGTGAGGATCTCCCCGGTGTCGTTGATGCCCTGCATACCCTTCGGCTTGTCGCTCTTGCCCTCGCCGAGCCGGTCGTAGGAGCAGACCCGGGCCTTGCCGCTCAGGCTCTTCTGCAGCGGCGCCATCGTGTCGAGCCCGTCTCCCCCGCCGGCCATCAGCATGACCAGCGGGCCGCCCTCGGCCCCGTCGCCTGCGCAGGAGACGTTCACCGAACTGCCGCCGACGGTGATCTTCTTGGTCCCGGTGAACGGGTCCCCCAGGGAGCCCTTCCCGGCCGAGGTGGAGTCGTCCTTGACGTACTCCTCGTAGGCGACAAGCCCCACACCGCCCACGACGCAGCAGACGGCGATGACGGCGATGGACTTGACGATGGTGCGGACCATGGGGGGAACTCCAGGAAGCGTGGGCGGGGCAGGACGCGGAGGGCGGAACACTCCGGAAGGTGCGACTGACAGGACTCTATGGATCCGGGGGCCGATGGGTCGTCACCCTGCGGTGGACACAACCCCGTAGCTCCCCAGGGGGACAGCGGCCGATCGCGCTCTTCAACGGTTGACGTCGGGACGCGGCCCGCTGTGCGGGTTCCGGTGAATCGCGTTCAACTTCTTGACGTGTCAGCAACAACGCCGCAATCATCTGCTCACCGAGAGAGCGCTCTCTCGGAGATTTTGGCGACCAACTAGGAGACGCCATGCAGAGCAGTCCATCCCTCCCGGTGACCAACAACAGAAGATCCCTGGTTCTGGCCGTGGTCGTCGCTGTCCTCGCGAGCCTGGCTCTCGCCCTGAACGGCAACACCCCTGCCAAGGCCGCGGACTCCACCCTGCTGTCGTACGACAAGCCGGCCACGGCTTCGACGTACCAGGACGCCAACAGCTGCGTCGGCTGCACCCCGGCCAAGGCGTTCGACCACGACCCGGCCACCCGTTGGGCCACCAGTGACAGCGACGGCTGGGTCGACCCCGGCTGGATCAGCGTCGACCTGGGGGCCACCGCACACATCACGCAGGTCGTGCTCCAGTGGGACCCGGCGTACGCGACGTCCTACGAGATCCAGACGTCGCCCGACGGCAACGACTGGACCAGCGTCTACTCCACGACCACCAGCGAGGGTTACAAGCAGACCCTGGACGTCGAGGGTGACGGCCGCTATGTGCGGATGTACGGCACCGCGCGCAGCAACGGCTACGGATACTCGCTGTGGGACTTCGACGTGTACGGCACCGGCGGCGACCCGACCCCGCCGCCCGCCGCGCCGCCGGCGCCCAACGACCCGCCGCAGCTGGTGTGGAGCGACGAGTTCGACGGCCCGGCCGGCAGTAAGCCCGACACCGGCAAGTGGACGCAGGACACCGGCAGGGGCCAGAACGGCGAGCTGGAGGAATACACCGACGGCGAGAACACCGACATGGACGGCGAGGGCAACCTCGTCATCGAAGCAAGGAAGGAGGCCGACGGCTCGTACACCTCGGGCCGTATCAACACCTCGCAGTCGCTGAACTTCGCCTACGGCCATGTCGAGGCCCGGATCAAGGTGAGCGGCACGCAGGGTCTGTGGCCCGCGTTCTGGATGCTCGGATCCAACTTCAACACCGGCACACCGTGGCCGAACTCGGGTGAGATCGACATCATGGAGCACGTCGGCAGCGTCGCCGACTCCGTGTACTCCACGCTGCACGCGCCGGCCTACAACGGCGGCGGCGGCTACGGATCTCCGTACACCGTGGCGGGCAGCGACTTCGCCTCGGACTTCCACGTCTACGCAGTCGACTGGGACGCCGACCACCTGACGTTCTCCGTGGACGGCAACGAGTTCTTCACGGCGGACAAGGAGACGGTGGAGTCGACCCGGGGGCCCTGGGTCTACGACCACCCGTTCTACATCATCCTCAACAACGCGGTCGGCGGTGACTGGCCCGGAGCCCCGGACGACTCGAGCGTCTTCCCGCAGCGGATGCTGATCGACTACGTGCGGGTCTCGCAGTAGCGAGCAGGCAGAGAAACGACGGCGACAGCACGCCTGTTTCGGTGTGGCGACGCGCCGTCAAGTAATGAAGACGCCCGCACCTGGTCTCCCCGCCGGGTGCGGGCGCCACCGGTCCGGGTACCGCCCCCGAGATCTCAGGCCTGTGTCACCGGCAGGACGTCGGGGGACAGCGCGCCCGCGCGGGCCGAGGCGGCGGTCATCCGGCGAAGGTGGTGCCGACGGCACAGAACCTCGTAACCGGTGTCCTCCACCGGGTGGTTGACGTCACCCACGACCACCTGGGCGCCCTCGACCACCATCTCCCCGCCGAGCGTACGGGCGTTGTGCGTCGCCCGCGCGCCGCACCAGCACAGCGCCTCGACCTGTAGGGCCTCTATCCGGTCGGCCAGCTCGATCAGCCGTTGCGAGCCGGGAAAGAGCTTGGTGCGGAAGTCGGTGGTGATCCCGAAGGCGAAGACATCGAGCCCGAGGTCGTCCACGACCCGTGCCAGTTGGTCGATCTGCTCCAGCGCGAGGAACTGCGCCTCGTCGACGATCACGTAGTCCACCCGGCCGCCCGTGGACAACTGGTCGACCAGATAGCCGTACACGTCCATGCTCTCGCTGACCTCGACGGCCTCGGTGACCAGGCCGAGGCGCGAGGACAACTTGCCTTCGCCGGCCCGGTCGTCCCGGGTGAAGATCACGCCCTGGAGCCCCCGGGCCGAGCGGTTGTGTCCGATCTGGAGAGCCAGTGTGCTCTTCCCGCAGTCCATCGTCCCGGAGAAGAACACGAGCTCGGGCATCGGAGGGTGCGCGCCTTTCGGAGGTGGATCGGGTGCGGGAGCAGCAGGGGCAGTGCGGGGGCGGAAAACGTCGGCTACGAGCGTACTTCGAGGAGTGGGACCAGCTGTTCCAGGGGGGTGAGCGAGCCGTGCATCCCCACCATCGCGGACTCGTGGGGCTCCTTGGCCGACGCGGTGATCACCACGTCGTCGTGGGCAGCCGCCACCACGTCGCCGATCCTGCCGTACACCCGCTCGTCGATCCGCGGGCCGAACCAGCCCGCCGCGACGGCCTCGTCACGGCTCGCCACCCAGAACTGCTCGCCGAGCACCTCGCGCCATACGGTGAGCACGTCCGCCTCGGCCCCGGGGACCGCGTACACATGGCGGGCCCTGCCTTCGCCGCCCAGCAGGGCGACACCGGCGCCCAGCTCCCAGTCCTCGTCGAAGTCGATCCTGGAGTGCTCGTCGAACGGGATGTCGATCATGCCGTGGTCGGCGGTGATGTAGAGCGCCGTGCGGGGCGGCAGCTGCTCGGCGAGGCGCCGGGCGAGCCCGTCGACGTACATCAGCTGGCCCCGCCAGGCGTCGGAGTCGACGCCGAAGCGGTGCCCCTGGCCGTCGACCTCGCTGTAGTACGTGTAGACGAGGGACCGGTCACCCGCGGCGAGCCGCTCGGCCGCGAGGTCCATCCGCTCCTCGCCCGTGAGCCGGCCGAGGAAGGAACCGCCGCTGAGCGCGACCTTCGTCAGAGGGGTCTGCTCGAAGCCGGGGGCGGAGACCTGAGCCGTGCGCACGCCGGCCGCGTCGGCGAGCTGGAAGACCGTCGGGTACGGCTGCCAGGCCTTGAGGTCGGTCCACGGCTTCCAGCGGAGCTGGTTCATGAGCGCGCCCGTCCCGGGGTTGCGCACCGTGTAGCCGGGAAGACCGTGCTCGCCGGGGGGCAGGCCCGTACCGACGGAGGCGAGCGAGGTCGCCGTGGTCGCCGGGAACCCCGAGGTGATCGGCCGGCCAGTGCCGCCCCGGGAGGTGGGGAGCAGGGAGTGCAGGAAGGGCGCCTCGTCCGGGTGGGCGTTGATCTGCTCCCAGCCGAGTCCGTCGATCAGGAAGACGCAGTTCCGGTCGGCGGGGGTGAGCTCCGGGATCACCGCGCCGAAGCCGGGCACGCCCTGGCCCGCGACGAGCGTCGGCAGCAGATCGGCGAGCGAGCCGATGCCGTACTCGGGAACGGGTGCGGTCTCGGGAGCGAGCAGAACGGGGTCCTGCCAGGCGGGCTGGACCATCAGCGGCCGGTCGCCGCGGTCGCGGCCGTGGCCTCGGAGAGCGACTGGGCGAAGGCGAGGGTCTGGCGCACGGTGTCCAGACCGTCCCCGGCCTCGCTGACACGAAGGCTCAGGTCGTCGGCGGTGGAGCTGCCGGTGTAGCCGTGGTCCGCCTCGCAGTTGGGGTCACCGCAGGCCGCGGGCTCCAGGTCGATGCGGGAGACGGCGCCCCAGCCGATGGTCAGGACGACCTCGCGGGGCAGCGTGCCGGGCACGTACTTCTCGGGGTTGGCGACGACGCGGCTGACCACGACGGACGAGATCCGGTCGAGCTTGACCGACTCGGTGGACGTCGTGGCGTACGGCGTCGGGGAGCTGGTGTCGGCGGCCTGCTCGTCGGTGTGGCTGACGATGAAGCGGGTGTCCGTCAGGACGAGGACCGTGACATGGCGGCGGACCTCGTTGGAGTCGAAGGTGGTCTCCTGGTGCACCAGGTACGAAGCGACCGGCTCTCCGCCGACGGCGGCCTCCACCGCCTCGGCCACGAGGGCCGGGTAGTAGCCGCTGCGCTCGATCGCCGTGCGCAGCCCCTGGGTCGTCGTACCGGTCTTTGCCATGGGGACCATCCTACGGGGGGCCGGTGGCTGCCGGGGACGCCGTGCACGGGTCTCCGGGCGGTCAGTAGCTGGGGAGCCGGCGGGGGCCGAGATCGTTGCGGGCGGGCGGCGGCGCGAGCCGGACGCTCGCCCCGAGCACCGTCAGTCCGTGCGTGGCGACGACCACGGGTTCCAGGGTGACCGAGACCACCTCGGGGTGGTCGTCGACCAGCCGGGACACCCGCAGCAGGAGCTCTTCGAGCGCCGCGGTGTCCGCCGGCGCGGAGCCGCGCCAGCCGAACAGCACCGGAGCCGCCTTGATGGAGCGGATCAGTTCGGCGGCGTCGCGGTCGGTGGCGGGCACGAGCCTGTGGGCCGTGTCGCCCAGCAGCTCGGAGGGCGCGCCGGCCAGGCCGAAGGAGAGGACGGCACCGGCCGCCGCGTCGATGGATGCCCTGACGACGGTGTCGACGCCCCTGGGTGCCATGGCCTGGACTACGGGCCGGAGTTCGGCGGGCGCGCCGAGCAGGCCGGTCAGTTCGTCGTACGCACGGCGCAGGGCGTTCTCGCCGGCGAGGTCGAGCCGGACACCACCGAGGTCGGCGCGGTGCCGGAGATGGGGCGCGGTGGTCTTGAGCGCCACCGGGTAGCCGAGCTTCGCCGCGGCGGCGACGGCGGCCTCGGGGTCCGGGGCGGGGAGCGCCGGCCGGACGGTGACGCCGTAGCGGGCGAGCAGCTCGCGTGCCTCGTCGTGGGTGAGCGGGCGGCCACGGGGGTCGGGGCTCGGGCCGAGCAGCGTCTCGATCAGCGCGGCGGTGCCGTGCTCGTCGATGGTGTCGTCCAGGAATTCGGGCACCTTGCCCGGGGTGGCCGCCTGGCGCCGCCACTGGGCGTACTTCACCGCTTCGGCGAGCGCGCGGACGGCTCGCTCGGCGGCGGGGTAGGCGGGGATCCGCCCGGCGGAAGGGCCGGGGGTCGCTGGACCTGCGGGGGCGCCGGGTGCGTCGGGGGCGGGGGCGCCGATCGGGGACTCGCCGCCCGTGACGGGCGCGCCGGGCCGGGGGGCGCCGGGGGGCTGGGTGCCGGGTGCCGATCCGCCGGGGGGCTGGGTGCCGGGTGCGGAGGTGGGGGGCGGCTGTGGATCCGGGGCGGCAGCGGACACGGCCGGCCGGGACGCGGCCCCGGACCCTGGCCCGGTGGCCGTGCCCGTGGCGGCGGCGAGGGCCTGCGCCAGGCCGCCCATCTCCACGTGGACCACCGCCACCGGCTTGGCCGGGCCACCGGCCACCGCCTCGCGCAGCGCGGCCCCCAGAACCTCGCCTTCGCCGGTCTCCGCCTCGCCGTTCTCCCCCACCCACGGGATCGCGGTCACGACCACGGCGTCGCACGCGCCGTCGGCGAGCGCCTCGGCCAGGGCGTCCCGGAAGTCCTGCGGGCTCGCCACCGTGGTGAGGTCGCGGGGCGGGCGCGGGCGCAGCCCCTCCGCCAGGCAGGCGTCATAGGTGAGGAGACCGAGCGACTCCGAGTTGCCCAGGATCGCCACCCGGGGGCCGTCCGGCAGGGGCTGGCCCGCGAGGAGCAGACCGACGTCGACCATCTCCGTCACGGTGTCGACGCGGATCACGCCCGCCTGGCGCATCAGCGCGGAGACCGTCGCGTCGGGGATACGGCTGACGGGCACGGCGTGCCCCTGCGGGTTGGAACCGCTGTGCCGGGCGCCCTTCACCACGACCACCGGCTTCACGGCGGCCGTCCGGCGGGCGAGCCGGGTGAACTTGCGCGGATTGCCCAGTGATTCGAGGTACAGCAGGGCCACATCGGTGTCCTGGTCCTCGTACCAGTACTGCAGGAAGTCGTTGCCGGAGACATCGGCGCGGTTGCCCGCGGAGATGAAGGACGACAGTCCTGCGCCCCTGCGGTGCAGGCCCGACAGGAGGGCGATCCCGATGGCGCCTGACTGGGTGAAGAGTCCGATGCGCCCTGCCTCGGGCGACTCGGGGGCGAGGGAGGCGTTGAGGCGTACCGCCTCGGAGGTGTTGATGATGCCGAAGGCGTTCGGACCGATGATCCGCATGCCGTACGAGCGCGCCTGCCGGACCAGTTCCCGCTGTCGTTCCCTGCCTTCGGCGCCGCGCTCCGCGTAACCGGCGGACAGGACGACCAGGCCCTGGACCCCGTGTTCTCCGCAGTCGGCGACGACCTCGGGCACCCGGTCGGCGGGGACGGCGACGACCGCGAGGTCGACCTGCTCGCCGATCTCACCCACGGAGCGGTGGGCGGACGCCCCTTCGACCGTGCCGGTGCCCGGGGCGAACGACGTGTTCACCGCGTACGCGCCTCCGGTGAAGCCGGAGCCGAGGAGGTTGCGCAGCACGGTCCGGCCCACTCCGCCGGGCGTGCGGCCGACGCCGATGACCGCGACGGACCCGGGGGCCAGCAGCCGCTGGACGGACCGCGCTTCGGCCCGCTGTTCACGGGCGCGCTGGACGGCGAGGGACTTGGCTGTGGGTTCCAGGTCGAGGGTGAGGTGGACCGAGCCGTCCTCGAAGCTGCGTTGCTGGGTGAACCCGGCGTCCCGGAACACCTTGATCATCTTGTTGTTGGCGGGCAGCACCTCGGCGGCGAAGCGGCGGATGCCCCGCTCCCGTGCCACCGCCGCGATGTGTTCGAGAAGGGCGGACGCCACGCCGCGGCCCTGATGGGCGTCCTGCACGAGAAAGGCGACCTCGGCCTCGTCCGCCGGGGCGGAGGCGGGCCTGCCCCGCGCGTCGATCCGGTCGTAGCGGACGGTGGCGATGAACTCGCCGCCGACCGTGACGGCCAGTCCCACCCGGTCGACGTAGTCGTGATGGGTGAAGCGGTGCACGTCCCGGGCGGACAGACGCGGGTACGGCGCGAAGAAGCGGTAGTACTTCGACTCGTCGGACACCTGCTCGTAGAAGCTGACCAGCCGTTCGGCATCGTCCGTGGTGATCGGCCTGATGCGCGCGGTGCCGCCGTCGCGGAGCACCACGTCCGCCTCCCAGTGGTCGGGGTACACGTGAGGCGGACTCTGCTCCGGAGTGGGCTCCATGGGCCAAGACTACGACCCGGGGCACCGGTCGCGGCGGGACCTCGGCGGGGGCACGCTGAGGGAGCCGACGGGCGGTGAGCGGCCGGTGACGGTGGCGGGCACAGCAGTACGCACTGCATGAGAGACTGGTCTAGACAACCCATAGCTTCGTGAAGGGCAGAACCATGGCTGAGCGCCGCGTCAACGTCGGTTGGGCCGAGGGCCTGCACGCCCGCCCCGCTTCCATCTTCGTCCGTGCCGCCACGGCCTCCGGCGTCCCCGTGACGATCGCCAAGGCCGACGGCAACCCGGTGAACGCCGCCTCCATGCTCGCGGTGCTCGGCCTGGGAGCCCAGGGCGGCGAGGAGATCGTGCTCGCATCCGAGGCCGACAACGCCGAGGCCGCCCTCGACCGCCTGGCGAAGCTGGTCGCCGAGGGGCTCGAGGAGCTCCCGGAGACCGTCTGACTCCGGTCGCTTCGCAACGGAGTTCTCTGCGGAAAGGCCGCGGCACCCTCACCGGGAGCCGCGGCCTTTCTGTATTCCACAACGACGCACACAGAGCCCGGTAAAACGTGGATCAGGGCAGCAGAAAGAAAGCCCTGCGATAATTACTCTCTTTGTATACGGCGCTTTTGTTAATGGCGGGCTCCCGCGATGTTGACGGGGTGTTGCGAAGTCCTCACCCCGGTGGCGCCCGCCGTCCGGCCGCCCACCGCCTGCCCCGGAGTACGCCGCAGCCGATGCGCCGCGGTGGCCCGCTCCGCGTGCTGGACGGCGAGCGCCCTGGCCCGCTCCGCGTCACGGCGCGCCACCGCGTCGACGAGGGCGCCGTGCTCGGCCCAGGAGTCCGCGGGGGTCAGCGGCTGCTCGACGGCGTACATCCAGGCGATCTTGTGCCGGAGCTGGGTGAGCAGCGCGATGAGTGCGGGGCTCCCCGAGGCCTGCGCCAGCGTCTCGTGGAACCAGCCTCCCAGGGCGCGCAGATCCTCCCCCTCCCCCCGACGCACGCGCTCCTGGCCCAGCTTGACCAGGCCACGGAGCACCTTGAGATGCGCCTCGGTGCGGCGCTGGGCCGCGCGGGCGGCGCCGAGGGGCTCCAGGAGCATGCGGATCTCCAGGAGGTCGGCGGCCTCCTGCCCGGTGGGCTCGGCGACACAGGCGCCGGCGTGCCGGCGGGTGACGACGAACCCCTCGGACTCCAGGGTGCGCAGTGCCTCGCGCACGGGCACACGCGAGACACCGTAGCGGCGCGCGAGCACCTCTTCGGTGAGGCGGCTGCCCCGTTCGAAGACACCGGAGACGATGTCGTCACGGATTGCCGTGCATACCGAATGCGCGGGAATACGCATGTCCGAACCTCCGCCTTAATCACCGCGAAACGCGGCCGATCGACGCCTGTTCCGTGACTCTATTGCAATCAGCCAGAATTTCCGATGGCGGGGTGGAATCCATGGATATCTTTTGGCCGTCGAGACACTCGGCGAGGAGTGCGGCACGCGCCCCGTCGGGAGCGGCGGGGTGGGGTCAGACCTGGACGCCGTGGGCGCGGAGGTAGGCGACGGGGTCCATGTCCGAGCCGTAGGCGGGGGTGGTCCTGGCCTCGAAGTGCAGGTGCGGCCCGGTGGAGTTGCCGGTCGAGCCGGAGAGGCCGATCTGCTCGCCCGAGCCGATGACCTGACCGACGGACACGCCGATCGAGGAGAGGTGGCCGTACTGGGTGTACGTGCCGTCCTTCATCTTGAGCACGATGTTGTTGCCGTACGCGCCGCCCCAGCCGGCCTCCACGACCGTGCCGGCGCCGACGGCGACGACGGAGGTGCCGGACGCGGCCTGGAAGTCCACGCCGGAGTGCGTGCCGGAGGACCAGAGCGCGCCGCCGGACTTGTATCCGGTGGTGACGTGCGAGCCGGCGACCGGGAGGTGGAAGGCGTTGAGCCGGGCACGCTCGGCGGCGCGGGCGGCGCGCGCCTTCTCCTCGGCGACCTCCTTGGCGCGGGCCTCGGCCTTGCGCTCGGCCTCCGCCTTCGCCTTCGCCTTGGCCTTCGCTTCGGCCGCGGCCTTCGCGGCGACGTCGGCCTGGTGCTGCTGGGCCGTCGCCTGGGCGGCGATCTGGTCGGCGAGGGTGGCGTCGAGGGCGACGGTCTGGGTCAGACCGGTACCGGTGACGGTCTGGGAGTCAGCGGCGAGGGCCGGAGAGGCGGTGGCGCCGATGACGCCGGTGGTGGCCAGGGCGGCGACGCCGGCGACCTTGGCGCTCTTGCGCGTCAGGCGGCTCGGGGCACGGTGCTTCCCGGTGGCACGGATGAACGCCATGGAGGGGCTGGTCCTTTCCTTCCTTCTCGCCTACCGGGTTAGCTGACGGGTTCGGAGCAGGAAGGTCTCCTACGGGCCTCCACACCTCCGACGAGGCGCAGAGATCCGATTCACCCCAGGGACTTCATGGGTCCCCGGCTCCCCAGGCTCGCGCCTGACGGGGACTCGGCGATGGCTGTCCGGCGCCGCGGATGCGGCATTCGTCCGGCGGACAGCCGGGCCGACGCTAGAGCGGGCCGCTTCGCGCCGCCAAACGGAAAGGGTCTTTTGTCGCACATCCCACAGGATGAACGCCGCACTTCTCTACAAATCAGACAAACAGCAGGACCCCGGCGGAAACCACCCGCCGGGGTCCGTCATGTCCCGTTCCGTCAGCCGCTGACGACCGACACCTCGCCGATGCCGAGCGCCTTCACCGGCTCGGCGATCTGCGCGGCGTCCCCGACCAGGACCGTGACCAGACGGTCGACCGGGAAGGCACTGACCACGGCGGCGGTCGCCTCGACCGTGCCGGTGCCGGCCAGGCGTGCGTACAGCTCGGCCTGGTAGTCGTCCGGGAGGTGCTGCTCCACCTGGTCTGCCAGGGTGCCGGCGACGGAGGCCGCCGTCTCGTACTTCAGCGGGGCGACGCCCACGAGGTTCTGCACGGCCGTCTCACGCTCGGCGTCGGTGAGTCCCTCGGCCGCCAGGGTGCGCAGGACCTTCCAGAGGTCGTCGAGCGCGGGCCCGGTGGACTCCGTGTCGACGGAGCCGCTGATCGCGAGCATCGCGGCGCCCGTCGTCCCGGACGAGGAGCCGGGCGCCGTCGAGCGCAGCACCTGTCCGAAGGCCCGGACACCGTAGGTGTAGCCCTTCTCCTCACGCAGCACGCGGTCCAGCCGGGAGGTGAGGGTGCCTCCCAGGCAGTACGTGCCGAGCACCTGGGCCGGCCACACGCTGTCGTGGCGGTCCGCGCCGATACGGCCGATCAGCAGCTGCGTCTGGACGGCTCCGGGGCGGTCCACGATGACCACACGGCCGGTGTCGTCCGCGGTGATCGGAGGCACCGGCCTGGCCTGGCCCGCGTTGCCCGACCAGTCCCCGAGGGTCTCGGAGAGCAGCGCGTCCAGGTCCACCCCGGTGAGGTCACCGACGACGACCGCCGTCGCCGTGGACGGGCGCACATGGGCGTCGTAGAAGGCGCGTACGGCGGCGGCGTCGATCCGCCGGACCGTCTCCTCCGTGCCCAGGCGCGGACGCGACATCCGTGCCGTGGCGGGAAAGAGCTCCTTGGAGAGCTGCTTGGCGGCCCGCCGGGCCGGGTTGGCCTGCTCGTGCGGGATCTCGTCGAGGCGGTTGCCCACCAGACGCTCGACCTCGCTCTCCGCGAAGGCAGGAGCCCGCAGGGCCTCGGCGACCAGGCCGAGCGCCTTGGTCAGCCGGGAGACCGGGACCTCGAGGGAGACGCGGACACCCGGGTGGTCGGCGTGGGCGTCCAGCGTGGCGCCGCATCGCTCGAGCTCGGCGGCGAACTCCTCCGCGGAGTGCTTGTCCGCGCCCTCGGACAGCGCGCGCGCCATGATCGTGGCCACCCCGTCCAGGCCATCGGGCTCGGCGTCCAGCGGGGCGTCGAGGAAGATCTCCACGGCGACGACCTGCTGGCCAGGGCGGTGACAGCGCAGCACGGTCAGCCCGTTGGGCAGGGCGCCGCGCTCGGGCGCGGGGAAGGCCCAGGGCCTGGCCTCGCCTGCGGTCGGCTGCGGGTGGTACTCCATCGCTACTCCAGTCACGGCGGCGTCGGTCACTTGTCGGCCCCTTCGGGCGCGTCGGTGCCCTCTGTCTCGTCGGCCGGTTCGACCGGCTCGTAGACCAGGACCGCGCGGTTGTCGGGGCGCAGGTGCGCCCGGGCGGCGGCCTTGACCTCGTCGGCCGTCACGTCGAGCACCCGGCCCACCGCGGTCAGGGCGAGCTGCGGGTCGCCGAACAGGACGGCATACCGGCAGAGTTCGTCCGCGCGGCCGGCGACCGTGCCGAGACGGTCCAGCCACTCGCGCTCCAACTGCGCCTGGGCGCGCTCCATCTCCTCGGGCGTGGGGCCCTCATCGGCGAAGCGGTTCAGCTCCTCGTCGACGGCCGCCTCGATCTGCGGCACCTCGACGCCCCCGGACGTCTTGACGTCAAGCCAGCCGAGCGAGGGCGCGCCGGCCAGCCTGAGCAGCCCGAACCCCGCGGCCACCGCCGTACGGTCGCGGCGCACCAGCCGGTTGTGCAGGCGGGACGACTCGCCGCCACCCAGCACCGTCAGCGCCAGGTCAGCGGCGTCGCACTCGCGCGTGCCGTCGTGCGGGAGCCGGTAGGCGGCCATCAGCGCACGCGCGGGAACCTCCTCCTGGACCACTTCGCGCAACTGTTCGCCGATGGTGCCCGGCAGGGTGCCGTCGCGCGGCGGCTGCTTGCCGTCGTGGGACGGGATGGAGCCGAAGTACTTCTCGATCCAGGCGAGCGTCTGCTCCGGGTCGATGTCCCCGACCACGGAGAGCACCGCGTTGTTCGGCGCGTAGTACGTGCGGAAGAACGCCTGTGCGTCCGCCAGCGTCGCGGCGTCCAGGTCGGCCATCGAGCCGATCGGCGTGTGGTGGTACGGGTGGCCGTCCGGGTAGGCGAGGGCGGTGAGCTTCTCGAAGGCCGTGCCGTACGGGACGTTGTCGTAGCGCTGGCGCCGCTCGTTCTTCACGACGTCCCGCTGGTTCTCCATGGACTCCTCGTCGAGCGCGGCGAGCAGTGAGCCCATCCGGTCGGCCTCGAGCCACAGGGCGAGCTCCAGCTGGTGCGTGGGCATCGTCTCGAAGTAGTTGGTGCGCTCGAAGCTGGTCGTGCCGTTCAGGGAACCGCCGGCTCCCTGCACGAGCTCGAAGTGCCCGTTCCCCTTGACCTGGCCCGAGCCCTGGAACATCAGGTGCTCGAAAAGGTGAGCCAGGCCCGTGCGCCCCTTGACCTCGTGGCGCGAGCCTACGTCGTACCAGAGGCAGACCGCGGCGACGGGGGTCAGATGGTCCTCGGAGAGCACCACGCGCAGGCCATTGGCCAGACGGTGCTCGGTCGCCGTCAAGCCGCCGGAGCCGGCCTGGGCTGTGGCCGTGTGACCCATGGGCATGTACGTCCCTTCGATCGGTACAGGTTTTCCTGCCGGACCTGCCACTCTAGGACCGTCCGGCCCATGGTGGGCAGCGTCGCGGGGCCGGGCACGGGCACCTGGCGAAGTTCCCGCCGGGTGAATGTTGTCGTAGACACTGCCGTCGACGGGGCTCCGTCAAGGCCCGGTGGACCGCTTCGGACGGGTCGAGGTCAGCGTTGTCAGTACGGCGGGCCACAATGGTCGGCGTCAGAACCTGAGGTTGCCCGACAGAATCTGTGAAGGAGTCGCAGCCGCGATGGCCCGCCGCAGCACGAAGACCCCGCCGCCGGACGACTTCGAGGAGAAGATCCTCGACATCGACGTCGTCGACGAAATGCAGGGCTCCTTCCTCGAGTACGCGTACTCGGTGATCTACTCCAGGGCTCTGCCCGACGCCCGCGACGGCATGAAGCCCGTACACCGCCGCATCGTGTCCCAGATGAACGAGATGGGGCTCCGCCCCGACCGCGGCTACGTGAAGTGCGCACGCGTCGTCGGCGAAGTGATGGGCAAACTGCACCCGCACGGTGACGCGTCGATCTACGACGCACTGGTGCGGATGGCACAACCGTTCTCGATGCGCCTGCCCCTCGTCGACGGGCACGGCAACTTCGGCTCGCTGGGCAACGACGACCCGCCGGCCGCCATGCGGTACACCGAGTGCCGGATGGCCGACGCCACGTCCCTGATGACGGAGTCGATCGACGAGGACACCGTCGACTACCAGTCCAACTACGACGGCCAGGAGCAGGAGCCGGTCGTCCTCCCGGCGGCGTATCCGAATCTCCTGGTCAACGGCGCTTCCGGGATCGCGGTCGGCATGGCCACCAACATGCCCCCGCACAATCTCGGCGAGGTCATCGCCGCCGCCCGCCACCTCATCCGGCACCCGGGCGCCGACCTCGACACGCTGATGCGCTTCGTCCCCGGCCCCGACCTGCCGACCGGCGGCAGGATCGTCGGCCTCGGCGGCATCAAGGACGCCTACGCCGCGGGGCGCGGCACCTTCAAGATCCGCGCCACGGTCGCCATAGAGAACGTCACGGCCCGCCGTAAGGGTCTCGTCGTCACCGAACTGCCGTTCACCGTCGGTCCGGAGAAGGTAATCGCCAAGATCAAGGACCTGGTCGGCTCGAAGAAGCTCCAGGGCATCGCCGACGTCAAGGACCTCACCGACCGGGCGCACGGTCTGCGTCTGGTGATCGAGGTCAAGAACGGCTTCGTACCGGAGGCCGTGCTCGAGCAGCTCTACAAGCTGACGCCGATGGAGGAGTCCTTCGGCATCAACAACGTGGCACTGGTCGACGGACAGCCGCTCACCCTGGGGCTCAAGGAGCTCCTGGAGGTCTATCTCGACCACCGCTTCGATGTGGTGCGCCGACGCAGCGAGTTCCGCAGGACCAAGCGCCGAAACCGGCTGCACCTGGTCGAGGGGCTCCTCGTGGCCCTGCTCGACATCGACGAGGTCATCCGCCTCATCCGGGACAGCGACAACTCGGCGCAGGCGAAGGAGCGCCTGATGGAGCGTTTCTCGCTGAGCGAGATCCAGACCCAGTACATCCTGGACACCCCGCTGCGCCGACTCACCCGCTTCGACCGGATCGAGCTGGAGTCCGAGCGTGACAAGCTCACCGAGGAGATCGCCCAGCTGACCGCGATCCTGGAGTCCGACGCCGAGCTGCGCAAGCTGGTCTCGTCGGAACTCGCCGCGGTGGCCAAGAAATTCGGCACGGAGCGGCGCACGGTGCTGCTGGAGTCGGCGGGTTCGCAGATCGCCGCGGTGCCGCTGGAGGTCGCCGACGACCCGTGCCAGGTGCTCCTCTCCTCGACCGGACTCCTGGCCCGTACGGCCAACGCCGAGCCGGTCAACCAGTCCGAGGACACCAAGCGCACGAAGCACGACGCGATCGTCTCGGCCGTCCCCGCGACGGCACGCGGCGAGGTGGGCGCGGTGACGTCCGGTGGACGGCTGCTCCGGCTCTCGGTGATCGACCTGCCGCAGCTGCCGGACACCCACGCCGCTCCGAACCTGTCGGGCGGTGCCCAGATCTCGGAGTTCCTGACGCTGGAGGCGGACGAGGAGCTGATCTGTCTCACCACCCTGGACGAGGAGGCACAGGGCCTGGCCATCGGCACCCTGCAAGGGGTGGTGAAGCGAGTGGTGCCCGACTACCCGGCCAACAAGGACGAGTTGGAGGTCATCTCGCTGAAGGACGGTGACCGGATCGTCGGCGCCAAGCAACTGCGTACGGGCGAGGAGGACCTGGTGTTCATCACGTCCGACGCGCAGCTGCTGCGCTATCCGGCCTCGTCGGTGCGTCCGCAGGGGCGCGCCGCGGGCGGTATGGCGGGCGTCAAGCTCTCCGCGGACGCCACTGTCCTCTCGTTCGGCGCGGTGGATCCCTCCGCGGATGCCGCGGTGTTCACGGTCGCCGGTTCGCACGGCACGCTGGACGACTCCGAGCGGACGTGGAAGCTCACTCCGTTCGACCAGTACCCACGCAAGGGCAGGGCGACGGGCGGGGTGCGCTGCCAGCGCTTCCTCAAGGGGGAGGACGTCCTGGTGTTCGCCTGGGCGGGCGGCACCCCGGCACGGGCGTCCCAGAAGAACGGCGCACCGGCTCAGCTGCCGGCCCCCGATCCACGTCGTGACGGTTCGGGCACCCCGCTGACGAGCCCGGTGGCGGTGATCGCGGGACCGCTGTAGGACACGGACACCACCGGACGGCGGGGGGCCCTCAGGCCTCGTCGCCGTCCGGCTGCCGCACGTACCGCAGGACGCCCCACATGCCGCGTTCCAGCTCGTCGGTGGCGTCCTGCACCGCGTCGCGGCCTGTGTCCTGCGCGGGGTTCCGCGACGTGCCCTGCGCCGGGTTCTGCGACGTGCCCTGCGCCGTGTCCCGGCAGCCGTCGAGCTCCTTGTGCAGCGCTTCGGCGTCGATGCCGGAGCCGATCAGCACCAGCTGGGTCCGTCGCGCTTCCGCACGGGCCCAGCGCTGCGGCACGAAGCTCAGGAACCGG
The DNA here is from genome assembly GCF_040650935.1 of Streptomyces sp. NPDC048565. Lineage (NCBI taxonomy): Bacteria > Bacillati > Actinomycetota > Actinomycetes > Kitasatosporales > Streptomycetaceae > Streptomyces > Streptomyces sp. NPDC048565. The sequence goes on along the minus strand of NZ_JBEZIH010000006.1, from coordinate 76,334 downwards.
CCGACGGCGTGCACCGCGTATCGGTTGGCGGGGTCACCCGCACCGAAGTCGGCGAATCCCTTGATCCGGTAGAGGCCCGTGGGCCTGGAGTCGAGGAATGCCATGAAGCGGCGGGGGCTGAGCGGCGCGTCGGCCGTGAAGGAGACGCTCTCGTACGCCGTGTGCAGATGCTCCTCGTACGTGCGGTCGGCCTCGGGGAGCAGGTCCTCGAACGTCAGCTGGCGGAACGCGTCGTCGTCGCCGTCGGGCTTGAGCACCGGGTCGAAGAGCAGCTCCGGGTCGATCCTGCCGTACGTGGAGTGGATGACCGCGGCCCTGCCGCCCGCGGCGCCGGCCGCCTCCCGCACGGCCCGCAGTTCCGCGTCCCCGACCCGGTCGGTCTTGTTCAGGACGATCAGGTCGGCGACCGCGAGATGCCGGACGATCTCGGGGTGGCGCTCCCGGGTGGCAGGGAATTCGGCTGCGTCGACGACCTCCACCAGGCCCCCGTACCTGATGTGCGGGTTGTCGCTGGCCAGCAGCATCCGTACGAGCTCCTGGGGCTCGGCGAGACCGCTCGCCTCGATGACGATCACATCGAGACGAGCGGCCGGCCCCGTCAGCGTCTCCAGGTAGGTGTCGAGTTCACTCGCGTCGACGGCGCAGCACAGACAGCCGTTTCCGAGCGAGACCGTCGAACCGACCTGGCCCGACACGGTCATGGCGTCGATCTCGATAGCCCCGAAGTCATTGACGATGACACCGATCCGGTTGCCCGACCGGTTGCGGAGCAGATGGTTGAGCAGCGTCGTCTTGCCTGATCCGAGGAACCCCGCCAGGACGACGACCGGGATCTGCGGGGCTTGGGTCGGGGTCAACGGGGCCTTCCTCGGGTCGGTCAGAGCGCCGGTACGGGCTGCGGGGGCTGCGGTCCCGCATAGCGGGCCGCCGGGCGGATGATCTTCGAGTCCTCCGCCTGCTCCAGGATATTGGCGCTCCAGCCGACCGTGCGCGCGGCACAGAAGGTGGGCGTGAACATCTCCCTCGGCAGTCCGCAGAGCTCCATGACGACGCCGGCGTAGAACTCCACGTTCGTGTGCAGCTCGCGTCCCGGCTTGAGCTCGGCGAGGATCGCCTCCACCTGGCGTTCCACCTCCACCGCGAAGTCGACGAGCGGGCCGCCGAAGCTCTGCGCCACCGAGCGGAGCATGCGTGAGCGAGGATCCTCGGTGCGGTAGACGGGGTGCCCGAACCCCATGATCCGCTCCCCCGCGACGACCCGTCCGCGGATCCAGCTGTCGATCCGTTCAGGGGTGCCGATGGCGTCCAGGGTGTCCAGGGCCCGGCTGGGCGCGCCCCCGTGCAGCGGGCCGGAGAGCGCACCGACGGCTCCGCCGAGGCAGGCGGCGATGTCGGCGCCGGTGGAGGCGATCACCCGAGCGGTGAACGTGGAGGCGTTGAAGCCGTGGTCGATGGTGGAGACGAGGTACCGCTCGACGGCCGCGGTCCGGTCGACGTCCGGTTCCTCGCCGGTGAGCATGTACAGGTAGTTCGCTGCGAACGGCAGGTCGTCACGCGGTTCGACCGGCTCCAGGCCCTGGCCGAGGCGGTGGAGGGCGGTCAGCACGGTGGGCACCGCCGCGCACACGGCGAGCGCGTCCTCGCGGCGGCGGTCGGCGTCGATGTCGTACACCGGGCGGAACCCGGCCGAGGCCCCGAACAGCGAGAGCGCGGTACGCAGTCCTGCGAGCGGGCCGGAGAGCACACAGGCCCGGGAGATGGCGGGCAGCGCCTCCCGCACCTCGGCGGGCAGCCGGCGCAGACCGGCGGTGCGACCGGCGAAGCCGTCGCTCGCCGCCCGGTCGGGCAGGTCGCCGTGGACCATCAGATACCAGACGTCCTCGAAGCTGCGGTTCTCCGCCAGTTCGATCGCCGAGTACTGGCGGTAGTGGTAGAAGCCCTCGCGTCCTCGTACGTCTCCGAGCGCGGTGTCCGTGACGATCACACCGGCGAGACCCCGGGGCACGTCGAGCGGGGCGGTTTCCATGTGCGAGGCAGGCATGGCGGTCTCTCCTCCACCTGAGATGAACATTGATTCGACTGTCCATGCTTGACTCGCGAGCTGTCAATATTGATTGCATCAACATGAAGTCCCGCTGAGAGTGATCCGGCATCCATGGATATGGATACGGTGGGTGCCATGACGCATGACTCGGCGCACGGACCCGGCACGCAGAACGCGCGGCCCGAAGAGGCGGCCCACAGGCTCACCACCCGGGAGGCGGCCGAACGCCTCGGGGTGAAGCCCGAGACCGTGTACGCGTATGTGAGCAGGGGCCAGCTCGCCAGCAGGCGGACCCCCGGCGGCCGCGGCAGTACGTTCGACACAGCCGAGGTCGACGCCCTGGCCCGCCGCACCGGGCGCAGGGAGCCGTCGCAGTCCGTGACGGGCGACCTGGTCTTCCGTACCGGCATCACGCTCATCGAGCCGGACCGCTACTTCTACCGAGGTGTCGACGCGACCGAGCTCGCCCGCCGCCACGGCTACGAGGAGGTCGCCGAGTGGATCTGGACCGGCGAGCTCCACCCCGGCACCCGCTTCACCGCGGCGCGCGAACCCCTCGCGGCGGCCCGGCGCACGGCGGCCGCCATGCCACGGCACAGCAGCTCGACGGACCGGCTGCGGGCCGCTGTCGCAGCGGCCGCGTCCGCCGATCCCCTGCGGTTCGACCTCTCCCCCGAGGGGGTACTGAACAGCGCACGCAGCCTGATCCCCACCCTGGTGGGTGCGCTGCCGACAGCCGGGGAGCCGGCCGGGCGGCCGGCAGTCGGGGACCCCGAGGAGGGCAGTGACGCTCTCGCCGCGCGGCTGTGGCCGAAACTCACCGCCCGGGCGGCGGACGGGGCATCGGTGGCCGTGCTCGACACCGCTCTGGCACTGCTGGCCGACCATGATCTCGCAGCCTCGACGCTTGCGGCCCGCGTCGCCGCTTCGGCCCACGCGCATCCGTATGCAGTGGTCTCCGCGGGCCTGGGCGTGTTGGAGGGCCCGCTGCACGGCGCCGCGAGCGGGCTGGCGCACCGCATGCTGTCCGAGGTGCTGGACCGGGGCGGCGCCGCCCCGGTCGTCGCCGACCACCTGCGCACCGGACGACGGGTGCCGGGGCTCGGTCACCGCCTCTACGCGGACGAGGACCCGCGGGCCGTCACCCTGTTCGCACTGCTGGACGCCCTGCCGCAGGCGGCACCCGCGATGGCGGCGGCGCGTGACGTGGTGGCGACCACCGCGCGCCACACGCCTCTGCACGCCAACGTCGACCTGGCTCTGGCCGTCTTCTCGGTCACCTACGGCATGCCCGCCGAGACGGGCGAGACGGTGTTCGCGGTGTCCCGCACGGTGGGCTGGATCGCCCACGCGATGGAGGAGTACACGGAACGGCCACTGCGGATGCGGCCCAGCGGGCAGTACACCGGCCCGCGTCCACCCCAGCCCCTGCCGGACCGTGCAAATTAGCTACAGCCGACGGCAATTCTCACCGGGCCTGCGGCCTGGGCGGTCGGGCGGTGGATCCACGGACGACCAGCTCGGGCTCGAAGAGGAGCTCGTCGGACGGCACCGTGCGCCCGCCGATCTGCACCGAGAGCAGTTCGACCGCGGCCCTGCCCATCGCTTCGATCGGCTGACGCACCGTGGTGAGCGGCGGCTCGGTGCAGTTCATGAACGCCGAGTCGTCGTAGCCGACGACGGAGACGTCCCCGGGCACCGACAGTTCTCGGCGGCGCGCGGCGCGCACCGCCCCGAGGGCCAGCGGGTCGCTCGCGCAGATGATGCCGGTGACGCCCTCGTCGAGCAGCCGCGTGGCGGCGGCCTGGCCGCCCTCCAGCGAGAACATGGCACGTGCGACCCACTCGTCCGGCACGCCGACCCCCGACCGGGCGGCCAGGGCACGGGCGGCGGCGAGCTTGCGCTGCGAGGGCACGTGGTCGGCCGGGCCGAGGACGAACCCGATCCGTTCGTGGCCCAGCGAGACGAGATGACGCCAGGCCTGCTCGACGGCCACCGAGTCGTCGCACGAGACCCCGGGGAATCCGAGACGGGCGATGGCGGCATTGATCAGGACGACCGGGATCTTGCGGTCGGCGAGCACCTTGTAGTGGTCGTGGGGGGCGTCGGCCTGGGCGTACAGCCCACCGGCGAACACGACTCCTGACACCTGCTGCTGGAGCAGGAGCTCGACGTAGTCGGCCTCGGAGACCCCGCCCTTGGTCTGCGTGCAGAGCACGGGCGTCAGCCCCTGCTGGGCGAGCGCGCCTCCGACCACCTCGGCGAACGCCGGGAAGATCGGGTTCTGCAGCTCGGGCAGGACCAGTCCGACCAGCCGGGCGCGCTCTCCTCGAAGCTGGGTCGGACGCTCGTAACCGAGCACGTCCAAGGCCGAGAGGACGGCCTGCCTCGTGGCGTCCGAGACGCCGGGCTTGCCGTTCAGCACGCGGCTGACCGTGGCCTCGCTGACTCCTACCTTCTGGGCAACCTGAGCAAGTCGTCGCGTCATGAACGCAAGATTAGCGCAAGAAACGCAAAAAGATTGCGTGGGTGCGGAAGCCCGTACAACGCTCACAGATGCAGAGCGGGAGGGCAAGGGCCCTGGTTCGACCGACCGGTCGTCCACGCGCACCGCCGGCTGGTGCCGCCGCCCCCGCATTCACGCCGCGCCCGCCCCGGTGAGCGACCGGACCTCGGTCTCCGCGTGCTTGGCCGGGTCCGGCGGCTCGGGTGAGGTGACCGTGCCGATCCAGCCGGCCAGGAAGCCTGCCGGGATCGACACCAGCCCCGGGTTCTCCAGGGGGAAGAGCGCGAGGTCCACGCCGGGGAAGAGCGAGGTGGGGCTCCCCGAGACGACCGGCGAGAGAACGACGAGCAGGACGGCGGGGACCAGTCCGCCGTAGACGGCCCAGACCGCTCCCCTGGTGGTGAAGTTCCGCCAGAACAACGAGTAGAGCAGCACCGGGAGGTTGGCGGAGGCCGCGACCGCGAAAGCGAGCCCCACCAGGAACGCGACGTTCAGATTCTGGGCCAGGAGGCTGAGGGCGATGGCCACCACCCCGATGCCCGCCGCGGCCACCCGGGCCACGCCGACCTCACTCCGCTGCTTGGCGCCCGCCCTCCGGAACGAGGCGTAGAGGTCGTGGGCCACTGAGGCCGATGAGGCGAGAGTGATCCCGGCGACGACGGCGAGGATCGTCGCGAAGGCGATGGCTGCCACGACGGCGAAGAGCACGGTGCCTCCCGTGGAGCCCTCGCCACCTCCCAGGACGAGCGCCAGAAGCGGAACCGCCGTGTTCCCCGAGGCGTTGGACGCCCGGACATCCTCGGACCCGACGAGCGCGGCGGCTCCGAACCCGAGCACGATGGTCATCAGGTAGAAGCTGCCGATGAGCCCGATGGACCAGACGACCGAGCGCCGGGCCGCGCGGGCCGTGGGGACGGTGTAGAAGCGCGAGAGGATGTGCGGCAGTCCGGCCGTGCCGAGGACGAGCGCCACCCCGAGGCTGATGAAGTCGAAACGCGCCGTCCAGCTCCCGCCGTACCGCAGTCCGGGCGACAGGAAGTCCCGTCCGTGACCGCTGCGTTCGGCCGCAGAATTGAGCAGGGCGTTGATGTCGCCGTGGAAGCGGAGGAGGACGAGCACGGTGAGCGCGACGGCGCCGCCCATCAGCAGGACCGCCTTGACGATCTGGATCCAGGTCGTGGCGCGCATACCCCCGAGCGACACGTAGATCACCATGAGCGCACCCACCCCGACCACCGTCCACGATCGGGCGGTGTCGCTCGTGCCCCCGAGCAGCAGCGCGACGAGGCTCCCGGCGCCGACCATCTGGGCCACCAGATAGAGCACCGAGACGGTGACGGACGAGGTGCCCACCGCCGTACGCACCGGGCGCTCCGCCATCCGGGCGGCGACCACATCGGCGAGCGTGAACCGTCCGCAGTTGCGTACGAGTTCGGCGACGAGGAGCAGGACCACGAGCCAGGCGACGAGGAATCCGACGGAGTAGAGCATGCCGTCGTAGCCGAACAGGGCGATCAGCCCCGAGATGCCGAGGAAGGAGGCGGCGGACATGTAGTCACCGGCGATGGCGAACCCGTTCTCCATCGGGGAGAACAGCCGTCCGCCGGCGTAGAACTCCTCGGCCGACCCCTGCCTGTTGCGGCTGACCCAGGTGGTGATGCCGAGCGTCACGGCGATGAACACGCTGAACAGCAGCAGCGCCAGTGTCTGATGGTCGCCTCTCACCGGCCGGCCCCTCTGGTCATCTCCTGGGTGTCCCAGCGCAGTTCCAGCGCCGCGCGGTCGCGGTGCAGACGCGCATGCCGGGCGTAGGCCCAGGTGAGCAGGAAGGTGGTGAGGAACTGGCCGAGCCCCGCGACCATGGCCACGTTGAGCGCGCCGACGACGGGACGCGCCATCAGGTCGTGTGCGGTGGTGGCGACGATGACGTAGCCGAGGTACCAGAGCAGGAAGGCGACCGTCGCTGGGACCACGAACCGCCGGTAGCGACGGCGCACTTCGCGGAATGCCGGACTGCTCTGCACCTCCAGATAGATCTCGGCCGCACTGTCGCCGCGGCGCTCCACCGGCCGGAACCACTGGTCGGGCACATCGGCCCCCGCACCGCCCGGCTCGCCCCACACGGAAGCCGGCGCCTCGTCCCACGGGTCGACGAGCCGCATCGCTGCCGCGTCCGGTCCTGCTTCCTTCTCCACCGACAACTCCCTTGTCCACGCGCCTTTTCAGCCGCGTAGCCAAGAATGGGCAGATCGGGAAGATCCCGGGCACTTCATTCGCTCTGCTTCACCTTTTCAGGTGAAGGAAGTGCCAGGTGGGTGTGCGAGCCCTCGCTGGTACGCATAGCGCACGGCTCCGGTCCTGTCGCGCGCCGCCGTCTTGGCGAAGAGGTTGTTGATGTGGGTCTTCACCGTGGCCCGGGAGATGTGCAGTGCCCGTGCGATCTCCGCGTTGGACAGTCCGTCCGCGATGAGGACCAGCACCTCCGCCTCCCGGGGGGTGATCCCGTCGGGCAACTCCGGCGACGGCGGTGTCCCCGCCTCGGCCTCGGCCGCCTGGGCGGTGACCCGCGCCAGCAGTCTGCTCTGCACCTTCGGCGAGAGGCCCGCATCGCCGGAGATCACAGCCTCGACGGCCTGGGCGATCTCCTCGCCCCGGGCGTCCTTGGTCAGATAGCCCCGCGCACCCGCCTGCAGCGCCGTGAACAGCGAATCGTCGTCCGCGAAGGTGGTGAGGACCACGACCTGGGTCCGGGGGTACTCGCTACGGATCCTGCGCGTGGCCTCGACACCGTCGCAGCGGGGCATTCGCAGATCCATCAGGACCACGTCGGGGTCGGTCTCGGCGACCAGTGCGACCGCGTCGTCGCCGTCCTTCGCCGCCCCGACCACCTCGATGCCGGGGAGCAGCCCCAGCAACATGACGATGCCCTCACGCACCACCGACTGGTCATCGGCGACCACCACCCGCGCACTCACGCGGGCACCCGCAGATTCACCACGAACCCCTCCTCGTCCGGCCCTGCCAGCAGCGTCCCGCCGAGCAGCTCGGCGCGCTCCCGCATCCCCACCAGACCGTATCCGGAGCCACTGACAGCGAGCTCGCCCGCCGGACGGCGCCCACCGGAGTCCCGGACCTCCAGGGCCACCGCGTCCGGCTGATACTCGAGCCGGACGGAGACGACCGCTCCCGGAGCGTGCTTCCGGGTGTTGGTCAGCGCCTCCTGCGCCACCCTGCGCACCGTCTGCGAGGCTTCCGCGGTCAGCTCCCTGCGCTCCCCCGCCACAGCCACCTCGGCGGGCTGACCGGCCACCAGCTGCCGCAGGAAGTCCTCCACCGGCGTCATCTCCCCGCGCAGCGCCGAGAGCGCCTGACGCGTCTCCGTGAGGCCCTCGAGCGCCATGGAGCGAGCCGCCACCACTCTCTCCAGCACCTGATCACGGAATTCCGCGGGAGGCTCTCGTTCGATCAGCAGCCGGGCCGCTTCCAGGTGCACCAGCTGGGCGGAGAGGCTGTGCGCGAGAACATCGTGGATCTCGCGGGCGATCCGGGACCTCTCCGCCAGCGCGGCGGTCCCCGCCTCCGCCTCCCTCGCTGCCCGCTCCTGGGCGAGCAGACGCTGCGAGCTGCCCCGGGCTTCGGCATCGAGCCTCAGCACATACCCGCCCAGGCACAGACCACCCGTGGTGATCACCGTCGTCAGCCAGCCGTCGCCCTTGACCACGGCGTAGGCGATGAGCGCCACCGCGGTGAGAGGAACCGCCGTGAAGAGCGGGAGCCGCTCCATGGCGACCACGGCACAACCGCACCACAGCACGACGGCGAGTGCGCCGCCACCCACCTGAAGAGCCAAGAACGCCACTGCGATGAGCAGCACCATCAGCCCGAGCGACGGCCCGAGGCGGTGCTCCCTGGTCGTCACGAAGAACGCTCGGCCGACCACCGCGCAGCACGCTGTCACCACCAGGCCGACCGCCACCTGCCAGAGGGCGAAGCGCCCGTCCCTGAAGGCGTCCCAGAGGAACCAGGCGAGGACCACCGTCCTGACGGATCGGCCGATCAGGACCCGTCCCCGGGTGCGGGGCGCCGGGGTGAGGGCCTCCTTGGAAGGCCAGCTGGTCCACGTCCTGCGGTTCACGCCCCGCCCCTCGACCAGCCCGACGCGGCCTCCGAAGGCGTGCCGCCGGCCGGAAACCCTGCGGTGACACCGTACTGCCCGCGTATGCCCCCGGCCCTCAGGGCCAGTACACCGCTGCGGGCGAACAGCATCGCCGCGAGGGACACGAGCACGGACGCCGTCCCCTGGTGCACACCGAGGAGGACAGCGGTCACCGCCAGCGAGACCCGCAGCCCGATCCCTCCCGCCCAGACGAAGAGGGTGGCCTTGGTGCCCCGGCTCCAGAAGGACTCGTCCGGCTCCTGCCACAACCGGGCGGTCCAGCCCCATCCCGCGCCGGTGACCAGCCCCACCACGAGGCCCGCGCCGAGCAGCGCCGCCGACAAGGTTTCGTGATGGGCATCGAGGACGTCGTCGCCGCGAAGGGCGATGACGCACAGGACCACCGGCAGCACCCACCACCGCTTCCGGTCGCCGACCCGCTGGGCCGAGAACTGGCGCACGACGACGAGCGCGACAACCGCGACGGTCACCGAGACGTTGACGAGCTCTGTCATGACAGCCTCCGAAGGCGTGAGGATCCGATGTCTCCGACGCTACGGAGGCGCGGGGATCATGGGATCGGCCCAGGGGCTGACCGTGGGTGGAAAAGGGTCTCCACCCACGGGTGGAGCGTCAGACGTCGATGCGCGAGCGGTCCAGGGTGGCCGCGGAGCTGGTGATGAACTCCTTACGCGGCGCGACCTCGTTCCCCATCAGCAGATCGAAGATCTGCTCGGAGGATTCCAGGTCGCCGATGTTGATCCGGCGCAGTGTGCGGTGGCGCGGGTCCATCGTGGTCTCCGCGAGCTGGTCCGCGTCCATCTCACCGAGGCCCTTGTACCGCTGGATCGAGTCCTTGAACCGGACGTTCTTGCGCTGCAGCTCCAGCAGGGTCTGCCGGAGCTCGTTGTCGGAGTATGTGTAGATGTACTTGTCCTGGCCCTTCTTGGGCTGGACGAGCTCGATCCGGTGCAGCGGCGGCACGGCGGCGAAGACGCGCCCCGCCTCGACCATCGGCCGCATGTAGCGCTGGAAGAGCGTGAGCAGCAGGGTGCGGATGTGCGAACCGTCGACGTCGGCGTCCGTCATCATGATCACCTTGCCGTAGCGAGCGGCGTCGATGTCGAAGGTGCGCCCCGACCCTGCTCCTATGACCTGGATGATGGCACCGCACTCGGCGTTCTTGAGCATGTCCGAGACGGACGACTTCTGGACGTTGAGGATCTTTCCGCGGATCGGCAGCAGGGCCTGGAACTCGCTGTTGCGGGCGAGCTTCGCGGTACCGAGGGCCGAGTCGCCCTCCACGATGAAGAGCTCACTGCGCTCCACGTCGTCGCTCCGGCAGTCCGCGAGCTTCGCGGGCAGCGAGGAGGACTCGAGCGCGGTCTTGCGGCGCTGTGCGTCCTTGTGCTGGCGGGCGGCGATCCGGGTGCGCGCGGCCGCCACCGCCTTGTCCAGCACCGCCCTGGCCTGAGCCTTGGCGTCGCGCTTCGTGGACGTCAGGAACGCCTTGAGCTCCTTGGCGACCACATTCGCCACGATCCGGTTGGCCGCCGAGGTGCCCAGCACCTCCTTGGTCTGCCCTTCGAACTGCGGCTCCGCGAGCCGCACGGTGACGACCGCGGTCAGGCCTTCCAGGGCGTCGTCCTTGACGATGTCGTCCTCGGCGACCCGCAGCAGCTTGGCGGACCGCAGGACCTCGTTCACGGTCTTCGTGAGCGAGCGCTCGAAGCCGCTGACGTGGGTGCCGCCCTTGGGGGTGGCGATGATGTTGACGAAGGACCTGAGGGTCGTGTCGTAGCCGGTGCCCCAGCGCAGGGCGATGTCGACGCCCAGCTCACGGGTGACCTCGGTCGCCGTCATGTGCCCGCGGTCGTCGAGGACCGGCACAGTCTCCTTGAACGTCCCCGTGCCGCTCAGGCGCTGGACGTCGCAGACCGCCTTGTCCTGCGCGAGGTACTCGCAGAATTCGCTGATCCCACCGTCGTAGTGGAACGTCTCCTCGGTCTTTCCCTCGCCGTCCAGGCCCCGCTCGTCGCGTACGACGATGGTGAGCCCGGGCACGAGGAACGCGGTCTGGCGTGCCCGCTGGTACAGCGTCTCCAGGCTGAGCTTCGCGTCCTTGAGGAAGATCTGGCGGTCGGCCCAGTAACGCGTACGGGTACCCGTACGCGTCTTGGGGATGCGCTTGCTCTTGCGGAGGCCGTTGGCGGGGTCGAAGGGGCTGTCGGGCCCCTGCTCGGTGAACATGCCCGGGACACCGCGCCGGAAGCTGATGGAGTGCGTGGCACCGTTGCGGTCGACCTCGACGTCCAGCCGGGCCGAAAGCGCGTTCACCACGGAGGCACCGACGCCGTGCAGGCCGCCCGACGCCGAGTAGGACCCGCCGCCGAACTTTCCGCCGGCGTGCAGCTTGGTCATGACGACCTCGATGCCGGAGAGCCCGGTCTTGGGCTCCACGTCGACCGGGATGCCCCGGCCGTTGTCGCGGACCTCGACGGAGGAGTCGTCGTGGAGGATGACCTCGATGGTGTCGCAGTAGCCGCCGAGAGCCTCGTCGACCGAGTTGTCGATGATCTCCCAGAGGCAGTGCAGCAGTCCTCGGCTGTCCGTGGACCCGATGTACATCCCGGGGCGCTTACGGACCGCCTCGAGCCCCTCCAGGACGAGAAGGTGCCGCGCGGTGTAGTTGGAGCTGTCCCTGTCTGCGCCGTCTGCTCCGGTCAGCAGCGCAGTGGACGGCACGGAATCGGCGGTCACGCGGTTCGCTCCTCGCTGAATTTCAATCGGGGGCCCGGTGGGTATCGGGCTCGGCCTCGGTAGCCGCTGAGAGCCTACAGAGGCCTGGTAGAGCGGTTGTAACGCCACCCAGGGGGAATCCTTATGCTAGTCCAGCCTCGCATACGCGTTCGATCATTCGTTGGAGTGACTCGCACATCACGTTCCCATCGAGGCATGAACCATTTAGGCTCCGGGCACGTCCTCATGAACAACCGGCAAGCCAGCCGGCGGACCGGCCCACACAAGCAACGCGAAACCGTAGCGCTACGCAATACGGCACATTCGCCGCCAACCGTCAACAGACAGCCATCCCGAGAAGAAGTTTCGAAGAAATGCCACGAGCGGGAACGTTTTCGGCCTGGTTGGATGTTGACCCTGGTACGACAGCTCGTCGAGCTAGAGAAGAGGCGACGTGACTACTGTTCTGACCCCCGCGAGCCCGCTGACCGCAGCAGACCGCTGTGACCGTTGCGGCGCCCAGGCATATCTGCGCGTCGTCCTCATCAGCGGCGGTGAACTGCTCTTCTGTGCCCACCACGGGCGCAAGTTCGAGCCGGAACTCAAGAAGATCGCCGCGGAAATACAGGATGAGACAGATCGGCTCACTGCCGTGCAGGCCAGTGCCGCCGACGAGGATCAACACTGACACCTCGCATCCACGACGAGCCATGGGTACGGTCCCGGACCGGCCGACGGGCGGCCTTCCCATCGGGAGAGCCGCCCGTTCTCATGGGCTCGGACGCGAGGCGTCCTCCGCGGTCAGGTCCGGTCGGCCATCCACCGGATCGCCGCGGACACACGCGTGTACACCCCCGGGCTGTCCGGGTTCCCGCAGCCGCTGCCCCACGAGACCAGCCCTATGAGGCGCCCGCGGGCCACCAGCGGCCCTCCGCTGTCTCCCTGGCAGGCATCCCGCCCACCGGCCGCGTCACCGGCGCAGAGCATCGATGAGGCGTCGTACGCGCCCCGTGTGCCGCCTGGGTACGCCCGGGCACAGTCGCCGTCCGGCAATACGCTCACCGAGGCGGCCCGCAGCCCGGCGGCGTAGGCGCCCGACCCGGTCGTGTCCCCCCAGCCGTACACCGTGGCCTCGGTGCCCGGTTCGTACGCCTTGTTCCCCTCCCCGGCCATCGGGATGACGCTGTCCTCGGGCAGGGTCCTGGCCAGGGTGAGCACCGCGAGGTCGGCCGCGTTCGTCCGCGGGTCGTAGTCCGGATTGACCCACGTCGACCGCACGGGGATCTCCTGGCCGCCCGGTCCGCTCAGCTGGTCCCGTCCGGCGATGATCCGCAGGTCCCCCACCTCAGGGGCAGGCGCCCCCAGGACGTCCTCGCCGAGGCAGTGTGCGGCCGTGATCACCTTGGTGGGTGCGATCGCCACCCCGCCGCAGAACTGACCCGCACGGGTTCCTCCGAACCGGTCACGGCTCGACAGGGCCACCGCCCACGGACTGTCCGCGACGGCCGCCGGCCTCCCGCCGACGATGATGCTGTCCGCGGCGGCGGGGGACGGTGGGCCGAGGGGTATCACCGCCACAGCGGCCGCCAGGGTGAGGGCGACGGGAAGGACACGGACGAGAACGCGGGGCATGGAGGCTCCTGACGCCGAGGTGAACAGTGCCCACTCAGCGTCATCCGGCCCGGTGCCGCCCGCACGCGGACATGGGCCGGGGCCCGGAACCTCTTCAGGTTCCGGGCCCCGGCCCATGTCTGTCCGCGATCTAGTCGAGGTAGTCGCGCAGGACCTGCGAACGCGACGGGTGGCGCAGCTTCGACATCGTCTTGGACTCGATCTGACGGATGCGCTCGCGCGTCACCCCGTAGACCTTGCCGATCTCGTCCAGCGTCTTCGGCTGGCCGTCGGTGAGACCGAAACGCATCGAGACGACGCCCGCCTCACGCTCGGAGAGGGTGTCGAGCACGGAGTGCAGCTGCTCCTGGAGCAACGTGAAGCTCACCGCGTCCGCCGGCACGACCGCCTCGGAGTCCTCGATCAGGTCTCCGAACTCGCTGTCCCCGTCCTCACCCAGCGGGGTGTGGAGGGAGATCGGCTCACGACCGTACTTCTGGACCTCGATGACCTTTTCGGGGGTCATGTCGAGCTCCTTGGCCAGCTCCTCCGGGGTGGGCTCACGGCCCAGGTCCTGGAGCATCTGGCGCTGCACCCTGGCGAGCTTGTTGATGACCTCGACCATGTGCACCGGGATACGGATGGTGCGGGCCTGGTCGGCCATCGCGCGGGTGATCGCCTGGCGGATCCACCATGTGGCGTACGTGGAGAACTTGTAGCCCTTGGTGTAGTCGAACTTCTCGACCGCGCGGATCAGACCGAGGTTGCCCTCCTGGATGAGGTCCAGGAAGAGCATGCCGCGACCGGTGTAACGCTTGGCCAGCGAGACCACGAGGCGGAGGTTGGCCTCCAGCAGGTGGTTCTTGGCCCGGCGGCCGTCCTCGGCGATGATCTCCAGTTCGCGCTTCAGCTTCGGCGCGAGCTTGTCGGAGTTCGCGAGCTTGTCCTCGGCGAAGAGGCCGGCCTCGATGCGCTTGGCGAGCTCGACCTCCTGCTCGGCGTTGAGAAGGGGGACCTTACCGATCTGCTTGAGGTAGTCCTTGACCGGGTCGGCCGTTGCGCCGGCGACGGCGACCTGCTGCGCGGGCGCGTCGTCCTCGTCGTCGTCGGAGAGGACGAAGCCCTTGTTCTCGCCCTCGCCCTCCTCTTCCTCACCCTTGCCGGCCTTGACTTCCTCGACCGCCTCGTCACCGTCGAGCAGTTCGTCGTCCTGCTTGCCGGTCTTCTTCGCGGCGGTCTTCTTGACCGCGGTCTTCTTCGCGGCGGTCTTCTTGGCAACCGTCTTCTTGGCTGCCGCCTTCTTCGCAGGAGCGGCGACGGCAGCGTCGTCGGCCACCACGGCCGCGCTCTCGGCCGTCGGGGCGGCAGATGCCGCGACGGTCCGCGTCACGGCCGTCTTGGCCGCGACAGTCTTGGTGGCGGTGCGCTTGACCGGGCTCTTCGCTGCGACGCTCTTGCGGGCGCGCTTCGGCGACTCCGCGGCACTGACCATCAGCGTCACACCCTCTTCCTCGAGGATCTGGTTGAGGCTGCGCAGAACATTCTTCCACTGGGTTGGCGGAATCTGGTCAGCCTCGAAGGCCCGACGCACGTCATCGCCGGCGATCTGCCCATCAGCCTTTCCCCGCTCGATGAGCGCCATCACAGACTCGGACTCGGCGATCTCCGGCGGGAGCGTACGGGATGTGCTGGCCGACACGAACAACCTCTCGGAACGATGGAAACGGCTTCCGGCCCTGCCCTGGAGAGGGCTGGAGCCGACGACCGTCGGCTGGGGATGTTGCCGACGGCGCGGGTTTGGCCTCAGAACTGCACAGCGCACTGTGTGGCTGCTGTATTCCTTCCGCGGCGGTCACCTCTTAGGTCATCGCACTGTTTCGAGGAGTGTTACGCCCAATCCACGTGGCCCCAGTCACACCTCATTCGCGACAAACAGCACCAGAGGTCACATCTCCGTATAAACACGCCGCCGAACCGCGAAGGTCCGGCGGCACACGGTCCGCATACCCCGGCCTGCTGCGTTCAGTGCTCGCGAGGCGCGGGAACCACCCGCTCGCCGTCGCTGTGGCCGACCAGCAACTGCCGCATCGCGGCCTCGGCACCGGCGGAATCGCCCGACGCGAGGGCCTCCACGATCCGCGCATGATGCCCGAGGGACGCCTCGGCGGGCCGGTCACAGCCGGTGACGGGACCTCCGGAGACATGCAGGGCGGCCGACACGATGCCCGAGAGGTGTTCGAGCATGCGGTTGCCCGCCGCCTGGATCAGCAGGGCGTGGAACTCCGCATCGGCCCGGGAGAACGTGACGGCGTCCCCCTGCCCCATCGCGTGCCCCATGATCTCGATCATGTCGCCGAGGCGCTGCTGAATGTCATCACGCCCATGGCCTGCGGCCAGTCGGGCGGCGAGCGGCTCGATGGTCCACCGGAGGTCGTCCAGCTCGCGGCGCTGGTCGTCACGCTGCGGGCCGAAGGCACGCCATTCGATGATGTCGGGATCCAGCAGATTCCAGTCGCTCACCGGACGGACCCGGGTGCCCACGTTGGGCCGGGCGCTGACCAGGCCCTTGGCTTCGAGAACGCGCAGGGACTCCCTCACAACGGTGCGGGAGACCTCGAATCGCTGTCCGATCTCCTCAGGGACGAGCGGACGGTCGGCACCGAGGTCACCGGAAACGATCATCTGGCCGAGCTGCTGGACCAGTTGGCCGTGAAGTCCACGGCCACGACTGGCCGTGCCGCGTCGGCTCGCCCGCCCCAGTTCGGATTCGGCACCACCCCAGGAACGGAGTGCGGCGCGCTCGCCGGCCGGCGCCTCCGTGTACGGGTAGCGGTCGAGTTCGCCCGGACCGGCGAGGCCGGAGTCGGCGGAGCGGGCGGCGGTCATCATGGTGTGCGCAAGGGTACTCACGCATCCTTTGTCGGCGCCGCTCACCCGACCCTTGAGGTCTTTGCTGAAAAGCACACGAAAGGGTGATCGGCACCCACCCCTCAATTGACGCGTTATCGGTAGAAATCATGTCTTTTCAAGAGAGTTGCCCGGCCCTGGCCGTCGAGCAAGAGGCCACATGATCACCAACGGGCTCTCCCGCGAAGGCTGGTGAACACATAGGCGCAGATCAGGGCAGACAACGACAAGGAAAGCGCCAGCCCCACCGGCTGGGCCACGACCCGCACGGCGGCCATGGCCCAGCGGTCTGTCTCGTACGGCCACTGCGCACCGCCCAGTTCACGCAGTCGGCCCGGCAGTCCGGTGATCGAACGGGCGGACGGACCCGCGAGAAGCTTCTGCATGAGCGGTACGACGAGAACCGGAACCGCCAGTACGGCCGCCACTCCGGCGACGGCCAGCCTGAACACTCCGGCCCCCAGCAGTCCCGCCCAGGCGCACCCGACCGACAGGCCCACCCAACTCACCGCGAGCTGCGGCCCGTTCGTCGGGGCCGTCACCAAGTCACCGCCGTACACGAGGCGCAGGGCCCATGCGCCCGCCAGCACGGAGAACAGGGCGAGCAGCAACGCGACGCCCGCCGAGACCACCAGCTTGGCGAGCAGGAGGCCGAGGCGGCGAGGGACCGTCCCCCGCCCCGCGGCGAGCGCCGGGTAGCGGAACTCGTCGCCGAAGGAGAGGGCTCCCAGCAGCCCGGCGGCGAACGCGGCGGGGGGAAGCGGCAGCAGGTCCGGCCAGGCGACCAGCAGATGCGGCAGCGGAGTCCCTCCGGAGCGGGCCAGCAGCACGGACAGAGCCGGCGAGACAACCAGAACGGCCGCCATGATCAGGGTCGTTGTCCTGACACCGAAGAGGCGGCGCAGTTCGTAGCGCAGGGGCCGGAGCGGACCGCGGGCGGGCCGTACGGAGATCGGCGGGGGCAGCTCGGAGATCGCCACGGCCGAGGCGGGGCCCGGCAGGACGGCTCGCACCGGCCCATCCGCCGGACCCCTGCCCGGAGCGGCCACCGGGCCGGCGTCCCCGGTCTCGTCCGCGAGTTGATGGACGGGGAGGCCATGGCGGTACGCCGTGTCCCCGATCTCCGCGCAGCTGCTGCCGTACACCGACAGCCGGCTGCCGTCCTCGGCGACCACCTCGACGGAGCGCTGGGCGGCGCGGGCCTCACGGCTGACCACCGCGGCCAGCCGGGCCGCGTGCGGGGTCCGCACGGCGACCCGTGGCCGCAAGCGGGTACGGGAGAAGTCCGCGACGTCCTGGTCCGCGACGAGGCGCCCCTCGTCGATGGTGACCACACGGTCTGCCGCGCGAGCGGCCTCCTTGGGGTCGCTCGTCGTGTGCAGGACCGTGCCGCCCTCGGCCGCGTGCGCGCGGAGCAGACCGTGGAGCCAGCTCCTCTCACGCGGCGAGAGCCCCTCGGTCGGCTCGTCGAGTACGAGCGTGTGGGGGTCACCGAGCAGCGCCGAGGCGAGGCCGAGCCGTCGGTCCATGCCCGCCGAGAGGGTTCCGATGCGCTGGTCCCCCAGCCCCGCGAGGCCGACGACCTCGAGCAGCTCGTCGGCCCGGGACGCGGGGACCCCGGCTGCGGCGCAGAGCATGCGGAGCTGACCACGGGCGGTGCGCGCCGGGTGCCCCGGCACATCGCCGAGCAGCACCCCGACCTCGCGGGCCGGGTGGCCGATGCGGTGCAGGGGGCGGCCCCTGAAATAGGTGACGCCTCTGCCCGCTTCGAGCTCGAGCATCAGACGAAGGGCAGTGGTCTTGCCGGAGCCGGGAGCGCCGAGCAGCGCGGTGACGCTGCCGGGCGGCGCTTCGAAGGTCAGGTCGTCCACGACGGGCGGACCGTCGCGGCGGGGGGTGGTGGTGAGTCCGATGGCCTGGAGCATCGCTTCTCTCGCTGAGGGTGAGACCGCTCGGCGGCAGGGTGGGGTACCCCAGCAAGATAACGCGACATTTCAGACTTTTTGTGCATCGGTGGATCTATGGGCGTTCCGCAGGTGCGTACGACGCCGCCCAGCCCGGCGGGCTCGGGTCAGACCTCCGGCCTCAGCATCGGGGGGTTGAGCACGGTCGCCGCACCGGCCCTGAACAGCTGCGCGGGTCGGCCTCCCTGCCGCGTGGTCGTCCCTCCGGACGGCACGAGGAAGCCGGGCGTGCCCGTGACCTTGCGGTGGAAGTTCCGGGGATCCAGGACCACGCCCCACACCGCCTCGTACACCCTGCGCAGCTCGCCGACCGTGAACTCCGGCGGACAGAAAGCCGTGGCGAGCGAGGAGTATTCGATCTTCGAGCGGGCCCGCTCCACCCCGTCGTCGAGGATCCTCGCGTGATCGAAGGCCAATGGCGCGGCCTGCTCTCCGTCGCGAACGAAGCTGCCCCCCGGTCCGAGCAGGTCCTCGACCGACGCCCAGCGGGCGCTGTTCGCGTCGCCGCCCGCGCGGGGCGCCGGAAGGTCGGGCGCCAGCGCGAGGTGAGCGACGCTGACGACCCGCATCCGGGGGTCGCGGCCCGGGTCTCCGTAGGTGGCGAGCTGTTCGAGATGGGCCCCGTTTCCGACGGCGGGGGTCGAAGGGTCGTGTGCGCAGAGCCCGGTCTCCTCGACGAGTTCACGCGCTGCGGCCGCTCCGAGGTCCTCATCGGCCCTGACGAATCCACCGGGCAGTGCCCAGCGCCCCTGGAACGGCGATTCGCCACGGCGTACCACCAGCGCGCAGAGGGCGTGACGTCGCACCGTGAGGACAACCAGGTCGACGGTGACAGCGAAGGGCGGGAAGGTCGACGGGTCGTAGCGCGGCATGCCGAAATCATAGTCGTCTTCCTGACGATAAACACACCCTTCGCAACACCGGTTCCACGCCGGGGCACGGCCGGTCAGTCGCGGCTCCTGGCGCCACGGTGCCCCAGCCGTCG
Source organism: Streptomyces sp. NPDC048565 (assembly GCF_040650935.1). NCBI lineage: Bacteria > Bacillati > Actinomycetota > Actinomycetes > Kitasatosporales > Streptomycetaceae > Streptomyces > Streptomyces sp. NPDC048565. Next base: position 57,422 of record NZ_JBEZIH010000006.1, on the reverse strand, counting down.
TGTGTCACGGGCCCGGCCCCGACTCACGGCAGGTCCAGGCCGGGGAGCGGCGTCGGGCGACGGCCGCTGCGCCGCCTTCCGCCTGCGCCGTGCAGCCGGCGCGCGCGGGGGCCGTGGCGCGGTCCGTCGGTCCGCTCGACGCTCTTCGTGTTCCTGAGGGGTACTGTCGCTCTCGCCGTCACGCAGCGTGCGCTCCCCGCGGAGGCAGCTGCGCAGCGTTTCCGGGTCCAGACCCTGGTTGCACGCCTGGTGCAGCAGCTGGGCGAACGTGTAGTCGGGGTCGGCGCGCAGGGCGAGCCCGAGCGCCACTCTGGCGCCCGCTTCGTCACCCGTGGACCACGAGACCCAGCCGGCCAGCGTGAGCGGCGCTGCGGCGTGTTCCACGTACGCGCCGACGCACCGGCGGGCGAGGGAACGCCACAGGCGCAGCGCGGTCCCGGCCTCCGGGCCCTCCATCCACTCGGCGGCCCGGTCCCTGGTCTCGCGGTCCTGGAGGCCCAGAATCACAGCCGCCGCCTCGTCGGGCGCGATCAGGCCGTCGTCACCGCTGTCCGTCCCGGCGGATCCGGAGGCCGATGCGTCCCCCAGGCGCCGCATGAGGCCACGCGCGAGCGCCAGAGTCTCTCCCGCCACCTCAGCGCGCCCGCCGACGTCGAGGATGCGCGACACCAGGACGGCACCCGCCGAGTCCAGAGCCCGCTCCTGCTCCTGTGCGGCAGCCCGTTCCCACGGCAGGAGCCGCGCCTCCATGTCCCGCAGCGACCCACGCACCTGGACACCGGCGTACGCGGCGGCGGCCGCCATCACCGTGGTGCCCGGGAGTGCCAGCGGGCTGCCTTCGGGCGGACAGCAGCGGTCGTCCGGGCAGCAGTAGGACCAGTAGCGGCCGTCGGAGATGCAGAGGGCTTCGAGCACCGGGACGTCGAGCGCCCCGCAGGCCGTGCGCAAGCGCTGTGCGAGCGGCCTCAGCCGCTCCATGGTCTGCGGAGCGCTCTCCCCCTCGGCCGGGTCCTGGCAGAGGAAGACCAGGATCGCGTCAGGCCTGGATTCGCGCCTCTCGCTTCCGGCGATCAGAGATCGTGCCAACTGGTCGGCGACGGGCGCCCACTCCTGCGGCTCGGGCGGAATGCCCAGCCTGAGCCGGCCGCCGAAGCGGCCCCGGCCACCGTGCAGCGCCACCATGACCACGCTGTCGTTCGGATGAAAGCCCATCAGGTACGGAAGGGCGTCGGCAAGTTCGGCGGGACCGCGCAGGGTGACCTGCTGCGCCCCGGACGGTCCGGCGTTTTCGTCGTGCTTGTTCATGGCACGACCGTCCCGCGCTCCGCCGATTTCCGCGACCCCCTGTGGATAACTTGTCCACAGGTGCGGCCCGCTGCTCGCGGTGTGCCGTAGGCGTCGGGTTACATGGGGGTATGAGCCCCCTCTCAGACGTTCGGCGTCCGCACCTTGGGCCAGTCCAGGCCGCGCAGCTGGGCGTCCAGACCTCCGTCGCAGTACATCAAGGTGCCCACGCAGTAACCGGATCGGGCGGACAGCAGGAAGAGCACCAGCTCGGCGACCTCGTCAGGGCGGCCCGCCCGGCCCGCGGGGATGGACGCGAGGAACGCCTCGATCCCGGCGGCGGTCTGCGGATCCTTGCGGGAGGCCTGGGTCATCGGGGTGTCGATGAAGCCGGGCGCGATCGCGTTGAGGCGGATGCCGTCGGCGATGTAGTCGGCGGCGCGGGTGCGCGTGTAATGGGCGACGGCCGCCTTGGTGGCCGGGTAGGTGAGCACGCCACCGCTGTCGTCCAGCGAATCGGCGAAGGCCCGTGCCGCGTCCTCGTCGCCCGCCAGGCAGGCGGCGGCCAGCTTCGGGTCCCAGCCGGGCTGCGTGGTCGTGGAGTTGGACGAGGCGAGCACCACGGAGGACTCCCCCGCCGCGGCCAGCGCCGGGCGCAGCTCCTCCAACAGGCCGACGGCGCCGAAGTAGTTGACGGAAACCAGCAGGCTCGGTGGGCGGCCGGCACCGCCGGAGATCCCTGCGAACGGCACGAAGCCGTCGAGCCGCCCGTCGGCGAGGCGGGTGACCTCTGCTGCGGCGGCGGCGCGGCCCGCCGGGGTGCCCAGGTCGGCCTCCACCTCGGTGCCGCGCAGATCGACACCGATGACGCGGTGTCCCTCTTCGGTGAGGCGTGCGGCGATGGATGCGCCCATGCCTGAGGCGGCTCCGGTGACAGCGATGGTTCCCATGACGGTGTTCTCCAGGTGGTTCAGGGTGTGCGGGCGTTCAGCCCCGCTGTGACGAAAGAGACGACCGTGGCCACCGGCGGTCGCCGGCCGCGGCCCAGCTCGGCGTCATCGGCCAGCGGCTCGCCGTAGAGCTGGAGCAGCAGGTAGAAGGTCATCCGCAAGCGATCGGCGGCCTCGCCCCCGGACAGCTCGGGCCGTGCGGCCTCCAGCAGCTCGCCCCACGGAGCGGATCCGAACCAGCGAGCGTCGAAGGGCAGCTCACGGCTGCGCAGTACGAGGCGTGCGAGCAGATGCATCAGCATCCGGCCCCTCGGCTGCCGGGTGAGCTCGTCGAGCGGCCTCACCAGCACGTCGGCCAGCTCCTCGACGCGTGGTGGCCTGCCCTCGGCCGTTCGCCGCTCCATCGCCACGAGCGGCTCGGCCCACAGTGGGCCGAGGCGCCGCTGCAGCAGCGCCGCGACCAAGTCCTGCTTGGTGCCGAAGTGATAGTTGACCGCGGCCGGGTTCATACCGGCCGCCGCGTTGACCGCACGGACGGACACCTGCTCGTAGCCCTTCGCGAGGAAGAGCCGCTCCGCCGCATCGAGCAGCGCGGTCCGGGTGGAATCAGTGGTCATGCCCCTCATGAGAGCACTCATCCCGAATTATTTCAATCAGTGATTGAAACCCCTGAAGCCCAGCGGCCGATCAGCCCGCCGCGGCCAGCACCAGTGGGAGCACCTGGTCGCTGCCTGCTTGGCGGAGCAGGCGGGCGGCGACGGCGAGAGTCCAGCCGGAGTCGGTGCAGTCGTCCACGAGCAGGACGGGGCCGGGAGAGGCTGCCAGGGCGCCGGCCAGCTCCTCGGAGACGGTGAAGGCACCGGAGAGCACTTTGAGGCGCTGTGCGGAGTTACTCCGACGCGCCGCATGCGTGCCGTTCGGCCCGGTGTGCGTCAGGGCGCCCAGGAACGGGAGGCGGCCTGTGGCCGCGATCCCCCGGGCAAGGGAATCGACCAGCTGCGGGCGGGTCAGGGACGGCACGGCGACGACTCCCACCGGCCGGGCGGTGGCGTCCGCCGCCTTCGGCGCCCAGCCGCCCGGGGAGCGCGCCCAGTCGGCGAGGACCGACACCGCGGCCTGAAGGACATCGTCGGGGACGGGCCCGTCGGGCGCGTTATCCGCCAGCAGCGGGCGCAGCCGGTTCCCCCAGCCGATGTCGGAGAGCCGCCCGAGCGCACGTCCCGTGGAGCACTGGTCCTTGGCCGGGATGCGCCCCTTGAGCTCGATGCCCAGCGCGGGCATCCCCGTCGGCCACATACGACGTGGCTCGACCTCGACCCCGGGGCGGTCCAGCTCCTTCGCGGCTCCCGTCAGTCCCTCCGCGGAGACGGAGGGGTCGGCCCAGGCTCCCGCGCAGTTGTCACAGCGGCCGCACGGGGCCGCCCCCTCGTCGTCCAGCTGCTGACGCAGGAACTCCATCCGGCACCCGGACGTGCTCGCGTAGTCGCGCATGGCCTGCTGCTCCGCCGCACGCTGCTTGGCGACCCACGCGTAGCGCTCCCCCTCGTAGACCCACTCGGCTCCCGTGGCCGTCCAGCCACCCTTCACCCGCTTGACCGCGCCGTCGACGTCCAGCACCTTCAGCATCGACTCCAGCCGGCCGCGCCGAAGGTCCACCGCCGCCTCCAGAGCCGGCACCGACAGCGGCCGGCCCGCACCGGCGAGTGCCGAGAGGGTGTCGCGGACCTGCGCCTCGGGCGGGAACGCCGTGTCGGCGAAGTAACGCCAGATGGCCTCGTCCTCCTTACCCGGCAGCAGCAGCACATCGGCGTGCTCGACCCCGCGTCCCGCACGCCCCACCTGCTGGTAATAGGCGATGGGTGAGGACGGTGAGCCCAGGTGCACCACGAAGCCCAGGTCCGGCTTGTCGTAGCCCATGCCCAGCGCGGACGTGGCGACCAGCGCCTTCACGCGGTTCTCCTGGAGGTCGACCTCGGCCTGCAGCCGGTCGGCGTTCTCCGTCTTGCCCGTGTACGACGCCACGCGGAAGCCGCGCTGGCGGAGGAAGGCGGTGGCCTCCTCGGCCGCCGCGACCGTCAGGGTGTAGATGATCCCCGAGCCCTGCAGGTCGCCCAGATGCTCGGCGAGCCAGGCCAGCCGGTGCGCGGCATCGGGCAGCCGGACCACACCGAGCCGCAGGCTCTCCCTCTCCAGCGGCCCGCGCAGCACCAGCGCCTCACCCGCGCCGGTGCCCAGCTGCTCGGCCACGTCCGCCGTCACGCGCGCGTTGGCTGTCGCCGTCGTGGCCAGCACGGGCACACCGGCGGGCAGCTCGGCCAGCATCGCCCGCAGCCGGCGGTAGTCGGGCCGGAAGTCGTGTCCCCAGTCGGAGATGCAGTGCGCCTCGTCGACCACCAGCAGTCCGGTCGTGGCCGCAAGCCGCGGGAGCACCTGATCGCGGAAATCGACCGAATTGAGACGCTCCGGGCTCACGAGGAGGACGTCGGTCTCACCGCGCTCCACCTCCCCGTAGATCGTTTCCCACTCCTCCGGGTTGGCCGAGTTGATGGTGCGCGCCTGGATCCCCGCCCTCGCCGCCGCCTCGACCTGGTTACGCATCAGCGCCAGCAGCGGCGAGATGATCACCGTGGGGCCCGAGCCGCGCCGGCGAAGCAGGGCCGTGGCCACGAAGTACACAGCCGACTTCCCCCACCCCGTCCGCTGGACCACCAGCGCACGGCGACGCTCCTCGACCAGGGCCGCCACCGCCTGCCACTGGTCCTCCCGCAGCCGCGCCGCGCCCACCGGGGCGCCGACCAGCTCGGCGAGGACGGTATCGGCTTCGGTGCGGAGCTCCAGGTTGTCCATGCCCCCCATGCAACCCGATGGCACCGACAATCAGCGAATCCGCCGTGCGCTGCTTGATGTTTACGCTGGTCCTCGCAGGCCGGGCCCCCGAACGGCTTCGTTCGCCGCCGAACGGGCAGGGATATCCGTGTCATTCCGTCAGATACCCGTCAGCCGCGCCAATTGCTCGTTGCCGCCTGCCGATACGACAGGAAGAATTGGAGTCGCTCCCCGCACGGTCTCTTCGCGGGCCCGGAAGGGCTGTGCCGCGGCGCGCCCTCACCCGACCCTGCCCGCACCGTGGGCGCGTAGCGAAGGGAGGACCGTGACCTTCGGATTCGCTCCGTCCGCCGCCACTTCACTCTCGGCGTCAGCGGACTCCGTCAACCACGTCGCCAGAATGCTCGAACCGGCCGAGTGGGCCGCGGCGGGCATACCCCTGCTACGCAGTCCGCGCGAGGTCGTCAGCGGCCTCCACGCACGGCACCGACCCACTCCGGCCACCGCTGTCGTCGCCGTACTCGATCATGAGGAACGACTCACGGCCAGCGCCTCGTTCGCCCGGCGGCCCGCCGTGGCGACGGACGGCTGGGAGTTCCGCAACGCCCTGCTGGCACATCTGCGCAGGGTGATCCCTCATGATCTCCGCCGCCGTACCCCGGTACGCACCGCCGTCCTGCTCTACTGCCGCGAGGGCGACGAGCGCTGGACCGAGGAGGACGGGGCATGGATGTGGGGCCTGCGGGACGCCTGCACACTGCACGGTCTGCGCTGCGGGGCCTACATCACCCTGACGCGCGGAGGCTGGCAGGTCCTCGGCGAGGGCAGGGGCGGCCGCAGACCCACGCTGCTGTCAAGACCGTCCGCCCTGGCGGACACCTCCGCCGAGCACGACCCCGTTCCGCTGAGCTCGGGTGGCGGGGCGGCCGAGGCACTGCGGCGCAGCGCCGCCCGGTGAGACGGGACGTGGGTCCCGGACGCCCTCACGGACGGCCGGGACCCACGACGTACGACTCGGTGCGGCTCAGACTCCCGCGCCGAGAGCCGAGTTGATCCTCTGCGGGTCTCCGCACACGATCAGCAGCGCGCCGGCGCGCTCACGCACGTCGGACAGCGCGCCGGCAGCGGCGTCGTCGAGGTCGCCGTTGACCGCGACGACCACCACGGAGCGGGTCGCGCAGCGGCCGATGTCCGCCGCACGGGCGAAGAAGACGTCGTCACCCGCATCGTGCTGCGCCCAGTACGCGGTCTCTCCGAAGGAGAGCTCGTGAGCGGCCCAGGCGTGCTGTTCGCCGGTGGTGAGCACCAGGATGTCGCCGGGCGCACGCCCGGAGTCGAGCAACAGGTCCACCGCCTCGTCGGCGGCGTCGACGGCGCCGCCCGCAGGAGCCGGAATCAGCTGGAACTGTGCCGCGGGACGCTCCTGCGGCGGCTTCGGTCCCGCGGGAGCCGGAGCAGCGGCCGAGGCCGAGGGAGATACGGACGTGGAATGCGGGCGCGGCGCCGGGGGCGCGGGCCTCGCGGGGCCGCGGCCGGGGTTTCCGGGACGCGGGGTGGCCGCGGAACGCGGACCGGGTACGGGTCGAGGGGTCGGCGCGGTACGGCCGGCGGCCGGAGTGACGCTGGGACCCTGGGCGCTCTCGGGAATCTGAGGCTCCTCGGGGATGAGAGGCATGAATGGTTGTCTTTCACGGCCGACGCGAACGCGTCGGCGGCTGGGTGCGCCAGTGCGATCAGAAATCGAAGCCGAGCTGGCCCCCGCTTTCCAGTGCCGCCGCCTCGGCGGAGAATCGGACCTTCTTCAGGTGCTGCCACTTGGGCAGCGCGTCGAGGTAGGCCCAGCTGAGACGGTGGTGCGGCGTAGGCCCCCGCTCCTCCAGCGCGGCCCGGTGCACCGGTGACGGGTACCCGGCGTTCGCGCCGAAGGCGAAGTCTGCGTACTGCCCCGTGTCCGCGCCCAGTTCGGCCATCATCGTGTCGCGGCGGACCTTGGCGATCACCGAGGCCGCGGCCACGGCGATGCAGGACTGGTCACCCTTGATCACGGTACGGACGTTCCAGGGCGTTCCGAGGTAGTCGTGCTTGCCGTCGAGGATCACGGCGTCCGGTCGCACCGGCAGCGCGGCGAGCGCCCTGACGGCAGCGAGACGGAGTGCCGCGGTCATGCCGAGGTCGTCGATCTCCAGGGGTGACGCGTGGCCCAGCCCGTAGGCCGTGACCCACTTTTCGAGCATCGGGGCGAGTTCCGCCCGGCGCTTGGGGCTGATCAGCTTCGAGTCGGTGAGGCCCTCAGGGGGTCTGCGAAGTCCGGTGACGGCCGCGCACACGGTGACGGGGCCGGCCCACGCTCCGCGTCCGACCTCGTCGACACCGGCGACGGTCCTGGCACCGGACGTGGCGCGCAGTGAGCGCTCGACGGTGTGCGTGGGTGGTTCGTACGGCATGGCGCCTGCCAGGTTACGCCGATGGGCACGGCAAGAACACCCCGGGGCACGTCGAGGCACTCGACGTGCCCCGGGGACGGCGGAGCGGCGCCGCTCAGTACGCGTCGCCGGAGTGCTCCTCCCCCTGTCCGCCTCGCCGGTCGGACTTCGTCCCGAGGCTGTAGCAGTCGGTCGTGCCGCTGTCGGCGGGATGTTCCTCCAGGATGTCCCTGGCCCGGACTTCGCCCCAACTGGTCGAGTACCACGGGGTGTCCAGGCGGGAGAGGTCGCGCTGGTAGCTCTCCAGGACACAGGACCGCAGCGGTTCCGGCAGCTTGTCCAGGGCCGGTACGGCATCCGCCGAGAGCCCCTTGAGGTAGTCGAGGTCGATCGTGCGGTCGCTGCGGTAGCGCTCGACGTTCTGCTGGGCGATCAGCCCGTCGGGCGAGATCAGCCCGAAGGCCAGCACACCGACGGCCGCACTCGCGGCGATGGCGCGCGGCAGCAGCCTGGCGCCGAGGACGCCGGCCACCAGGATGAGTATCAGCACCACTCCGAGCCAGAGCTCCACCGCGGCCACGGATATCCGCAGCCGGGTCAGCCCGAAGGCGTCCACGTAGAGATCCATGCGGCGCAGCGCCGAGGCCACGACGACCAGCGTGAGGACGCACAGGGCGCCGAGAACGCCCCGCACCAGGGTCCGGTCGCGCGGCCCGCCCCGCGGGGCCCAGCGCAGGGCGAGGGCGACGACGAGCAGGATGAGCACGGTGGCCCACAGGAGCTGCCAGAAGCCCTGCCTGGCGTACTCGGCGGGCGTCAGCCCCGTCTCCTTCAGCACCTTGTCGTACCCGCCGAGGAGAACGACGAGCTGGAGCGCGACGAAAGCGGCGAAGAGCAGGTTGAGCACGATCAGCGGAAGGGCCCACTCCGCCCTGTTCCTGGCTCTGCCCGGCCGGACGGCTATGTGGTCCCAGCGCACCGGCGCCGCGGCGCCGTACGCGGCCGCGAGTGCTCCGACGAGGCCGACGGCGAAGAGGAACAGGCGCCAGGGGCTGTCACCGACCGACGCATCGGGGGTGAGGCTGCCCAGCAGGTCGGCGAAGGCCGCGTCCGCCGAGGCGAAGAGGGCGCCGAACACGACGAGCAGGACGACGGCCACCGCCGCACTGCGCACCGCGGTGCGTATCCGGCCGCGGGAGTCGCCCGCGCGGTCGCGCACCCCGCGCCACCCCCAGCGCACGCCGACCGCGATCGAGGGGAACAGCCCGAGCGATCCGAAGAACACACCCGGCCAGCTGCGGCTCCCGTGCAGGGCGAGCGAGCCGAGGGCGATGGCCGACACCACGGCGAGGAAGACCGGCCACCCCGCGTCCCGGAGCGCCGGGACCGCCAGGAGCGCCAGACCGCCGACCGCCCAGACGGCGGTCCAGGGCCGCAGCACGCGTCCGGCCGAGCGTGCGGCGAAGAATGCCCCCAAGGTGGCGGGTACGGCCACGATCAGCAGGTTGGGCCCCAGACCGTCGGCGAGCAGCAGGGCGCTGAGCAGGGCCGTGGCGAAGACCGCTCCAAGCGTCGCCGGACCGATCCCGGGCGGGGGCGGAGGCCGCAGCTGCGTCAGCAGGCCGATCGGCTCATGCCGTCCGGGACGCTTCCAGACGTCCGTCCCGGGCGGCATCCCGGGATGCGTCCCGGGTGATGCCTTCGGCGGGCCGACCGCGGCGGGCGCGGCAGGCGCATCGGACGCGGCGGAAGCATCGGACGAACGATCGGACATGGGACCCCTCCCCGACCGGGGTCCGCTCGCACGGCACATCGCGGCACGAAGGCCCCGGCTTCTCTAGGCGCACGCCCACCAAGATCCATGAGGGCGGCGTGGCCGAAAGGGTAAAGCGGACCCGGCCTCTTCGATCTGCCTCGCCCGATGCTGTGGCAGGACCGTGACAGTGGACATGCCAGGCTCCTCCCTGTGCGGACGGTCAGCGGCGCGCCGGGGCGGGAGGGACCCAGTCGGGCAGCTCTTCCGTCCGCGCCAGCCAGTCGGCCGGAGGGGCGCCGGCCTGCGTCGCGGCGACGATTCCACCGACGATGGCACAGGTGGTGTCGACATCGCCGCCCGCCTGTGCCGTCGCCCAGAAGGCCTCTTCGAAGTCGCCGAGGCTGCGCGCCGCCGACCAGAGGGCGAACGGCACCGTGTCGTGCGCGCTCGTCCGGCGGCCGTTGCCGAGCACCGCGGCCACCGTTCCCGCGTCCCCGTAGTCGAGCATGTCGCGCGCCCTGCGCAGCCCCGCGCCGACAGCGCTGCGCGGCACGAGAGCGACGACGCCGTCGATCAGCTCCTCCGGCTTCGGCGGGCCACCCGGCGCCGCGGCGAGGGCCGCTGCCGCCGCGACGGCCATGGCCCCCACGACGCCCTCACGATGCTGATGGGTGGTGTACGAGGAGATCTCGGCCTGGTGGGTGGCCTGCTCCGGATCGTGCGCGTACCAGGCGCCCAGCGGTGCGATACGCATCGCCGAACCGTTCCCCCAGGATCCCTGGCCCTGGAAGAGCCCGGACGCCAGCTCACGCCAGTCGCCGCCCTCCCGCACGAGCCTGAGCAGCCGGTTGACCGCGGGCCCGTAGCCCCGGTCGAAGTCATGGTGCAGGGCGAAGGAGTGGGCGAGAGCGTCCTGGTCGATACGGTCGTGCGCGGCCAGCACGGCGAGCACGGAGCAGGCCATCTCGGTGTCGTCGGTCCACTGCCAGTCGCCGGGCGGCAGCTCGCGGTTCTTGAGCAGGGGGTATTGGGCCGGGACGAAGAACTGGGAGCCGAGGGCATCTCCCACGGACAGTCCACGCAGGCTGCCCAGAGCGCGTTCGAAACGGTCGGAAGCGGAGTCAGCGGTCATCGCCCTTCCACTCTATCCGGTGATGCCGTACGGCTCAGGGGTACGCCACTGTTCGAAGGGCCGGTCGAGCGTGTACCGGCCGTCCGCACCGAGCAGAAGCGTCCTGGATTCGCCGTTACCAGGGTTGGACAGCGACTCGAACTCCGCCACCGACCAGTGGAACCAGCGCATGCAGAAGAGCCTCATGGTCAGCCCGTGGGTGACCAGCAGGACGTTCGGCGGGTGGTCGGGGGCATCGAAGCTTCGGTGCAGGCTCTCCAGGAAGGCGTCGACCCGGTCGTACACATCGGCCCCGGACTCACCCTGCGCGAAGCGGTAGAAGAAGTGCCCGTACGCGTCCCGGTAAGCCTTCTGCAGCCTGACGTCGTCACGGTCCTGCCAGTTGCCCCAGTCCTGCTCACGCAGCCGGGGCTCCTCCCTGACGCGTACGTGCTCCGCTTCGAGGGCGAAGGCCCTCAGCGTCTCGTGGGTGCGCCGGTAGGGCGAGACATAGACGCTGACGTGCTCGTCGCCGAACATCCCACGGAGCCGGGAGCCCGTCGACCGCGCCTGACGCAGGCCCTTCGCCGTGAGACTGAGCGCGTGGTCGGGCTCGCGTTCGTAGACCGTGTCGTCGGCATTGCCCTCGGATTCACCGTGCCGGACGAGAACGATGCGTTGCGGTCGTGCCATGTACCGACCCTAGATGCCGTCCGGCGCGTTCCAGCAACTGTGCGGGCTCCATCGGGCGTCTGTGTGACCAAGGAGACGGCCGCAGCGGTGCGGGTCAGACTGTCCACGAGGGCTCGAGCTGCACCACGTCTCCCGTGAGCGATTCGACATCCCTCTCGGTCTCCGCCCGGGCCGAGAGCCGGGCGACGCCCTCGGGCCGGTACTTGCCGCGTTCGGAGCTCGACTGCCACATGGACAGCACCAGGAACTCATGCCCCGGGGCCTCTCCGCAGACTCCGCGCAGCATCCCGGGTGATCCCGCCATGGCGGGGTTCCACACCCGTTGCTGCATGAGTGAGAAGTGGTCGACACGGTCCTCGTACACCTGGCTGTGCGCGACCCTGACCACGTCCGCGTCGGTGAAATCCGGCACGAAGCCGGTCTTCACGTCGAAGCGGTACTCGAAGAGCTTGACCTGCATGTCCTTGTACGTGCCGGACTGGGCGGCGGCCATCCGGTCATGGCCCCGGGCCATGAAGGAGTCGTAGAAGACCCGGTTCTCCCAGAACGCGAACACATGGGCGACCTCGGGCTGCCCCCGGCTCCACCCACCGCTCTGACTACGGAATCCCGGCTCCCCGAGCAGCGCCGCCCACTTCCGCTGCCCCCGCTCGAAACCGTGGCGGTCCACCACGGTGCAGCGAATCCACTTGACCAGCACCGCGCCATCCTACGGCGCCGGGCGCGGCGCGGGTCACGCTCAGGACCGCCCGGGGACCGGCCAGGCACAACTCCAGCCACCCCGCTGGCCCGAATGCGATGTATGTCCCCAACGCGGTTGGATCCACGGACAGTTACGGAGATGATCTGAGGAGGGTAAACGGTCCGTCGGTCCCGAAGCGAGGAGGCATGTCCGGTGAGCACCCCCAAGAAGGACATCGAGAAGGTCGAAGTGAGGGTCAAGTGGGACCCCAGCGAAGTCGGTGAGCCCGACAACGACCTGGACATCATCGCCGCCACCTACTCGACGGAAGCGCCTTACGGCAACCCCGTCTATCTCGTCCACTTCGACAGCAGGTCACCGGACGGGACGATCACGCTGGACCGGGACAGCCGGACGGGGCAGGGTTTCGGCTTCGACGAGGTCATGACGCTCGAACTGGACCGGTTGTCGGACACGTATGCCAGGGTCGTGGTCGGCGTGGCCATCCAGCAGCGCGACGGACACAAGACCTTCGGCCAGGTGGAACAGACGGGCGTGCAGATCCGCGAGGGCTACACGAATCTGGCGGAGGACGACTTCTCCTCGGTGGCCGGCTCCACCGCCGCGGTCGTCGCGGAATTCGTCCGGGACTCCTCGGGGTCCTGGGGCTTCACCGAGGCTGTCCGTGGCTTCGACGGTGATCCCGATTCGTTCGCCGCCGCGATGGGGAGCCGCTGAGAAAAGGCGTTGAGTGAGGGGCGCCGGCTCTGGGCCGGCGCCCCTCACTCAGAGATCACGCCCGATGACCGGTGTCAGGTGTCAGCTGCATCCGCTGGTCGAGCCGCAGCCCTCGCAGATGTAGCAGGATCCGGCGCGCTGCATCTTCGTGCCGCACGAGAAGCACAGCGGCGCGTCCGCGCTGATGCCGAGCTGCATCTCGACCAGCTCGGCCGAGGTGTGCGCGGCCTTGGGGGCCGGCTTCTCCGCAGGGCTCTCCTCGGGCGACGCGACCGCCTTCAGCGGCTGGGTCTGCACGGGAGCGGACTGCACCAGACTCTCCGCACCGAGCTCGTCGTCCCCGAACGCCGGCTCGTACGAACCGGTGTCGAGGTGACGCTGGCGCTCCTCGGCCGAGTGGATGCCGAGCGCGGAGCGCGTCTCGAACGGCAGGAAGTCGAGCGCCAGGCGGCGGAAGATGTAGTCGACGATCGACTGCGCCATCCGCACGTCGGGGTCGTCCGTCATACCGGCCGGCTCGAAGCGCATGTTGGTGAACTTGGAGACGTAGGTCTCCAGCGGCACGCCGTACTGCAGACCGACGGAGACCGCGATCGAGAAGGCGTCCATCATGCCCGCGAGGGTGGAACCCTGCTTGGACATCTTCAGGAAGACCTCACCGAGACCGTCGTCCGGGTAGGAGTTGGCGGTCATGTAGCCCTCTGCGCCGCCCACCGTGAAGGAGGTGGTGATGCCGGGACGGCCCTTGGGCAGACGCTTGCGGACCGGGCGGTACTCGACGACCTTCTCGACCGCGGCACGGATGGTGTCCTCGGTCTTCTCGGTCACCTCGGCCTTCTTCTCCTCCCACTTCTTGGTGGAGAGGGGCTGGCCGACCTTGCAGTTGTCGCGGTAGATCGCGAGCGCCTTGACGCCCATCTTCCACGCCTCGAAGTAGACCTCCTCGACGTCCTCGACGGTGGCCGTCTCCGGAAGGTTCACCGTCTTGGACAGCGCGCCGGAGATCCACGGCTGGATGGCCGCCATCATCCGGACGTGGCCCATGGCCGAGATGGAACGCTCGCCCATGGCGCAGTCGAAGACCTCGTAGTGCTCGGTCTTGAGGCCGGGGGCGTCGATCACATTGCCGTTGTCGGCGATGTGGGCGACGATCGCCTCGATCTGCTCCGGCTGGTAGCCGAGACGGCGCAGGGCCTGCGGCACCGTGCCGTTGACGATCTGCATCGAGCCGCCGCCGACGAGCTTCTTGAACTTGACCAGCGCGAGGTCGGGCTCCAGGCCGGTGGTGTCGCAGGACATCGCGAGACCGATGGTGCCGGTCGGGGCGATGACCGACGCCTGGGCGTTGCGGAAGCCGTTCTTCGCGCCGAGGCGGATCACGTCCTGCCAGGCCTCCGTGGCGGCGGCCCAGACCGGCGAGTCCAGGTCGTCGACGTGGATGGCCACGGCGTTGGCGTCCGAGTGCTGCTTCATGACGCGCTGGTGCGGGGCCGCGTTGCGGGCGTAGCCGTCGTACGGGCCGACGACCGCGGCGAGCTCGGCGGAGCGCCGGTAGGACGTGCCGGTCATCAGCGAGGTGATGGCTCCGGCGAGCGCACGGCCGCCGTCGCTGTCGTACGCGTGCCCGGTGGCCATCAGCAGGGCGCCCAGGTTGGCGTAGCCGATGCCCAGCTGGCGGTAGGCGCGGGTGTTCTCGCCGATCTTCTGGGTCGGGAAGTCCGCGAAGCAGATCGAGATGTCCATCGCGGTGATGACCAGCTCGACGACCTTGGCGAACCGCTCGGCCTGGAAGGACTGGTGGCCCTCGCCGTCGTCCTTGAGGAACTTCATCAGGTTCAGCGAGGCCAGGTTGCACGAGGTGTTGTCCAGGTGCATGTACTCGCTGCAGGGGTTCGAGCCGTTGATGCGGCCGGACTCCGGGCAGGTGTGCCACTTGTTGATGGTGTCGTCGTACTGGATGCCGGGGTCGGCGCAGGCCCACGCGGCCTCCGCCATCTTGCGGAAGAGGGACTTGGCCTCGACCTCTTCGATGACGTCACCGGTCATCCGGGCGCGCAGGCCGAACTTCCCGCCGGCCTCGACGGCCTTCATGAACTCGTCGTTCACACGGACCGAGTTGTTGGCGTTCTGGTACTGGACGGACGTGATGTCGTCGCCGCCCAGGTCCATGTCGAAGCCCGCGTCGCGCAGGGCGCGGATCTTCTCCTCCTCCTTCACCTTGGTCTCGATGAAGTTCTCGATGTCGGGGTGGTCGACGTCGAGGATGACCATCTTGGCCGCGCGACGGGTGGCGCCACCGGACTTGATCGTTCCGGCGGAGGCGTCCGCGCCCCGCATGAAGGAGACCGGTCCCGAGGCGTTGCCGCCGGAGGACAGCAGTTCCTTGGAGGAGCGGATACGGGACAGGTTCAGGCCTGCGCCCGAGCCGCCCTTGAAGATCATGCCCTCTTCCTTGTACCAGTCGAGGATCGACTCCATGGAGTCGTCGACGGCCAGGATGAAGCAGGCCGAGACCTGCTGCGGCTGGGGCGTTCCGACGTTGAACCACACCGGGGAGTTGAAGCTGAAGATCTGGTGCAGGAGGGCGTACGCCAGCTCGTGCTCGAAGATCTCGGCCTCGTCGGGGGAAGCGAAGTAGCTGTTGTCCTCGCCGGCCTTCCGGTACGTCTTCACGATCCGGTCGATCAGCTGCCGCAGACCGGTCTCGCGCTGCGGCGTGCCGACAGCCCCCCGGAAGTACTTGCTGGTGACGATGTTGACCGCGTTCACCGACCAGAAGTCGGGGAACTCGACGCCACGCTGCTCGAAATTGACCGAGCCGTCGCGCCAGTTGGTCATGACGACGTCACGGCGCTCCCACGCGACCTCGTCGTACGGATGCACGCCAGGCGTCGTGTGGATGCGCTCGATGCGCAGGCCCTGCTTGGTCGCAGTCGACTTGGCTCCCTTGGTTCGGGAACCTCGTGCCGGGCCGCTCGCCGTCTCTGTCATGCCGCCTCCCATATGTGGGCAAAAACGCCCTGAAGTGCCCAGTTCTTCCCAGGGCACAGTGTGTGTCTGATGCTCCTGACGCCGCGCACGGCGTCTCGGAGCAGGTCTGGTGCCGCCTGCCGCCGGCTCTGCCGCCCTGCCGGCCGGCTCCGTGATCAATCAGCGGCGACTGCGGCGGGCGCGGGGACCTCGAGGGTCTCGCCGCTCCCGCGTTGTTCTGCACGGGGCCGCTCCTCGCGGAGCTCCGCGATAGCGGTCTCGAAGTCTTCGAGCGAGTCGAACGCGCGGTACACCGACGCGAAACGCAGATACGCGACGAGGTCGAGCTCCTGCAAGGGGCCGAGTATGGCCA
The DNA here is from genome assembly GCF_040650935.1 of Streptomyces sp. NPDC048565. Classification (NCBI taxonomy): domain Bacteria; kingdom Bacillati; phylum Actinomycetota; class Actinomycetes; order Kitasatosporales; family Streptomycetaceae; genus Streptomyces; species Streptomyces sp. NPDC048565. The sequence goes on along the minus strand of NZ_JBEZIH010000006.1, from coordinate 41,616 downwards.
GACCCACGTCGTGCGTCGTCAGCTCGGCGCTCCCCGTGGCCCGCACGGCCTCCTCGACCCGCTGGCCGAGCTTCGCCAGGGCATCCTCGGTGACTGGACGGCCCTGGCACGCCTTACGAACCCCTGAGATGACCTTGGTACGACTGAAGGGCTCGGTCACGCCACTGCGCTTGACCACCATCAGCGAGCAGGTCTCCACCGTCGTGAAGCGACGGGAGCAGTCGGGGCACTGGCGGCGCCGTCGGATCGACGTCCCGTCGTCCGTCGTGCGACTGTCCACGACCCGACTGTCGGGGTGCCTGCAGAAGGGGCAGTGCATGTCTCCGAACCCTCCTTCACAGCACGACTGAATAGCCCTCCGTGCCCGGTTCGGGCCCCTGAGGACAGTCACCAGCATAGGCGATGAACTCGACTCCGAGGGACCGGGGACCACTACTTGTGGGCGGCTACAGCAATGCAACCACTACATCTAGGGTTTTACTCCGCCTCTACCCCCCGCGCGTGTCGCGCGTTTCCCGGGGCCGCGGGCAGCCTACGGCCCGGCAAGAGGGTACGGGAGGCGCGACACCGCGACCCCGCCGGGTCCGCCCGCCGGGGCGGACCCGTGCGACACCCGGGAGCGGGGCGGCGGACCGCCCGGAACCCCCACCCCGCGCACCGGAAGGGACCGGCGGAGCGCTAGCGTGACCCCGGGGAACGGGGCTCGATTCCGGCCCTTCGCACTTGGCTCATACACCTCTCGGCAAGCGCGTGATAGACCTTTATTTGTTTTTCACTCGAACGTGTGTTTGGCGCAACCTTTCGAAAGCTACTACCGTTGCCTAACTAGGGAGACCATTCGAGAGGGGCCGACGTGACCACCACCGCAGACAGTGCCACCATCACTGCCCAGGACCACCGCTCCCAGAGCCGACTTGAGCCGGTGCATGCCATGAATGACTCAGTCATGAACGCGGAGGGGCCCGAGCCCACCCGAGCCGCACGCTCCTTGCCCGGACGCCCTCCAGGAATCCGGGCGGACAGCTCCGGGCTCACGGACCGGCAGCGGCGTGTGATCGAGGTGATCAGGGATTCGGTGCAGCGTCGGGGCTATCCCCCGTCGATGCGCGAGATCGGTCAGGCCGTGGGGCTGTCCAGCACCTCTTCCGTCGCCCACCAGCTGATGGCTCTGGAGCGTAAGGGCTTCCTGCGCCGCGACCCTCACAGGCCGCGGGCCTACGAGGTGCGGGGTTCGGACCAGCCCAGCACACAGCCGACCGACACCACGGGGAAGCCCGCCGCTTCGTACGTCCCGCTGGTCGGCCGGATCGCCGCCGGCGGGCCGATCCTCGCCGAGGAGTCGGTCGAGGACGTCTTCCCGCTCCCCCGCCAGCTAGTCGGTGACGGCGAGCTCTTCGTGCTGAAGGTCGTCGGTGACTCGATGATCGAGGCAGCGATCATGGACGGGGACTGGGTCACGGTGCGCCGCCAGCCGGTCGCGGAGAACGGCGACATCGTGGCAGCCATGCTGGACGGCGAGGCCACGGTCAAGAGGTTCAAGCGCGAGGACGGCCATGTGTGGCTGCTCCCGCACAACTCCGCCTACCAGCCGATTCCCGGTGACGAGGCGACGATCCTGGGCAAGGTCGTGGCGGTGCTGCGGCGGGTGTGACCTCCGCCGGTTCGAACTGGGCCCCGGGATCCCTGCGCCGATCCCGGGGCCCTGACGCGTCCGCGCCGCCCTCAGCTCACTGCGCGCTCCTGGCCGCCGCGTCGATGGCCGCGAGCGAGCGCCGCGCCTGATTGCGGTCCGTGGTGTACCAGAAGTCGGGCAGCGAAGCGCGCAGATAGCTGCCGTAGCGGGCGTTGGCCAGCCGGGGGTCGAGCACCGCGACCACACCCTTGTCACCCATGGCCCGGACCAGCCGGCCCGCGCCCTGCGCCATCAGCAGCGCGGCGTGGGTCGCCGCCACCGCCATGAAGCCGTTGCCGCCGGCGTCCTCCACCGCCTTCTGCCGGGCACTCATCAGCGGGTCGTCGGGCCGGGGGAACGGAATCCGGTCCATGATCACGAGCTGACAGCTCGGTCCTGGGACGTCGACGCCCTGCCAGAGGGACAGCGTCCCGAACAGACAGGTCTCCGGGTCCGCCGCGAAGTTCTTGATGAGCTCCCCGAGCGTCTCCTCGCCCTGGAGCAGGACCGGCTTGTCCTGTCGTCCACGCAGCTCCTCGGCTGCCGCCTGGGCCGCCCGCATGGACGAGAACAGGCCGAGCGTGCGTCCACCCGCGGCCTCCACCAGCTCCGCGAGCTCGTCGAGCATGTCGGTGCGGGATCCTTCCCTGCCGGGAGTGGCCAGGTGCCGGGCGACGTACAGGATGCCCTGCTTCGGATAGTCGAAGGGCGAGCCGACGTCGAGGCCCTTCCACTGCGGGATGTCGTCGCCCGCCGTGCCCTCGGGCGCGAGCCCCAGGGATGCCCCCACGCCGTTGAAGTCGCCGCCGAGCTTGAGCGTGGCAGAGGTCAGCACCACCGAGCGGTCGGCGAAGAGCTTCTCGCGCAGCAGCCCGGACACGGACAGCGGCGCGACCCGGACGGACGCTCCGAAGCGGTCGTGCCGCTCGTACCAGACGACGTCGTACTCGGAGCCCTGCGTGATGCGCTCCGCGACGCTGTGGATGGACTCCACCGACGCCATGGCCTGTTTGCGCACCACGTCCTCGTCCTGGACGGACTTGTCCCGGGTGCCGCCGAGGGCGGAGATCACCGTACGCGCGGCATCACGCAGGGCCATCAGCGCGTAGCCGAGGTCCTCCGGCACCTCTTCGAGGCGCCCGGGGAGCGCAAGCTCCATGACCCGCTCGAACCCCTCCGACGCGGTCAGCAGGGCGTCGGCCGCCTTCTCGTTGACCAGCTTCGCCGCACGGCGCACCGCACGGTTCACCTGGCCGGGGGTGAGCTCCCCCGTGGCCACCCCGGTGACCCGGGAGACCAGCTCATGGGCCTCGTCGACGATGAGCACCTCGTGCTTGGGAAGCACAGGAGCACCCTCGATCGCGTCGATCGCGAGCAGGGCGTGGTTGGTGACGACGACGTCGGCGAGCTTGGCCCTCTCACGGGCCGCCTCCGCGAAGCACTCGGCGCCGTACGCGCACTTGGTGGCGCCGACGCACTCGCGCGAGGAGACGGAGATCTGGGACCAGGCACGGTCCGAGACTCCCGGCGTCAGGTCGTCCCGGTCGCCGGTCTCCGTCTCGTCCGACCAGTCGCGCAGCCGCAGCAGGTCCTGGCCCAGCTTGCTCGACGGCGCCGCCGCCTCGAACTGGTCGAAGAGCCCCTCCTCCTCGTCCTGCGGCGCCCCCTCGTGGAGCCGGTGCAGGCAGAGGTAGTTCGACCGGCCCTTGAGCATCGCGAACTGCGGCCGCCGGCGCAGCAGCGGGTGCAGCGCGTCGACCGTGCGCGGAAGGTCCCGCTCCACCAGCTGGCGCTGGAGGGCCAGCGTCGCGGTGGCCACCACGACCCGCTCGCCGTGGGCCAGCGCCGGCACCAGGTAGCCGAGAGACTTGCCCGTGCCGGTGCCGGCCTGGACGAGCAGATGGGCGTTGTCGTCCACAGCCTCGGCGACGGCCTCGGTCATGGAGACCTGGCCGGGGCGTTCCGTGCCGCCGACGGCGGTGACGGCGGCGTGGAGGAGCTCGGGAAGAGATGGCTTCGTCATAGCGCGTCCACCCTACGGCGCCCCACCGACAGCAGCGGTCCGTCCCGGACTCACGCGGAGGGGTGGAGCGGGTTGGGGACGGTGCCGTGGACGGCGGCGTGCGGGCGCTGCGGCCGGTCCCGGTAGCCGTCCAGATGCAGACGGTTACGGTTCAGACACAGGCGCTCGATCGTCGGCGTCAGCATGTCGAAGATCTCGAACCGCTCCTTGAGCTCGGGGAACCGGGCGTGGTGCCTGAGGACCTCGGCACGGACGAGTGACCAGAATTCACCCTCAGGTAGGTCCAGTTGCTCCTCGCACAGGAGCGACAGATAGCGGAAGACACCCACGAAGAGTCCCGAGTGGATGAACTGGGTGAGGAAGGAGGGATCCTCCGCGAGCAGGACGTCCCGGACGTGCGTGGGCATGGTCGCGTGCTCGGGCAGCGGCCGGGCACTGACGTTCACGTCGTCGACGAAGTCCTTGATCGCGAGCCGTACGGGGACGTCGTTCTCGTCGAAGACGACGATGGCGTTCTCTCCGTGCGGGGAGAACACCGTGCCGTAGCGGTACAGGAAGTGCAGCAGCGGGGGCAGCAGCGCGGTGAACAGCCGGGTCAGCCAGACGGCCGGGGTCAGTCCCGAGCGGGCGACGAGCTCGGCGGTGAAGGAACGGCCCTCGGGGTCCGTATGCAGCAGCGAGGCCAGCGTGCGGGCGCGTTCGCCGGGTGCGAGCCGGGGCTGGAGGGGCTCCCGCCAGATCGCGCCGAGGATCTCCTTGAACTGGTAGGGAGACTCCGGGAGGTGGTCGTAGAGCGGGTGCTCGACGGACACCGAGGCGACCTCACCGAGCAGGATGACACCGCAGGTGTCACGGAGGAACGGATCACCTTCGCACAGGCCCTGGACCCAGGCGGTGACGGCCGGGGCGGCGAGGGTGCGTTCGGTCGGCAGGCCCCGGTAGACGAGGGTGTTGAGGATCGACAGGGGCAGCTTGACCGTGTGCCGGTCGGGCCGGGCCACATTGGTGAAGGTGCGGATCGACTGCTGCGGCAGCCGGAGGTCGTCATCGGCGTGCAGGGGCACGATCTCGCCGCCGGCGATGGCGGGGGCGAAGAGCGGCACGATCCATTCGTCCCACTGCCATGGGTGCACGGGGAGGAACAGGAAGTCGGCGGGGTCCAGACCCCGGGCGCGCAGGAGCGCGGCGAAGGAATCCCGGACGCCCTGGTCGAGTTCCTGGTCGTAGAGGTCACCGGGGGTGGCGACACCGCCCACACCCCGGTAGCTCGCTATCCGGGTGCTGACGGCGATCCAGGGCAGTGAGGTGGCGGAGCGGGCTTCCGGTGCGAAGCGGGCGGCGTCGGCGGCGGAGAATCCGAGGCGGCCCTTGTTCGCCACGAGCCAGGGGTGTCCTGTCTGGTGGCCTTCGAGCTCGGCGTACGGGAGCTCGGCGAGCTGCCCCGCGCGCAGTGCGGTGTGGTCGAGCCGGGCGTCGGCCGTCAGTGTGACGGTGAGCTCACGGATGAGGTGGCCGAGCGTGGCGCCGTCGAGACCGAGGAGACGGCGGGCACGGACGAGGAAGCGCAGCGGGTCGCGGAAGGGCGTGCCGTCGGTGGGCGTGTTCTCGGCGCCGACCTCGCGGATCGTCTCGGGGTCGACGTACCAGCTGCCGTAGACACCTCGCCGGGCGTGGAAGCTCAGGGTCGCGCCGTCGTCGAGCGTCAGGGTGTGGTCACCGCTCCGCCCCTCGCCTCCTTCCCTTCGGGGCACGGGCTCGATGACTTCCTCGTACGCGAACTCACCGAGCATCTTGGCGAGCAGTCTCACCGCCACCCGGTCCCAGACGATCCGGTTGAGTTCCGGGGTGTCGAACGGCGCATGGGACTTCGCCGGCTGGTGGCTCGCAGGATATGACGGCACGGGGACTCCTCCGGGTGGGACCGATGGGGTTCGAGCGGGCTGTGCGGTGCGGCATGTTGTTCACAGGCGGTCACGGTGGGCTCGGTCGCGGACCATCAGGGCGGCTCGCTTGTCGGGCAGGTCCACTTCCGCGCAGAACCGGAAGCCGGCGCTCAGGAACGCGGACACCGACGGGGTGTTGCGCAGGTCCGGCTCCGCGACGACACGTCCGCAGAGCGGCCGGTTGTCGAGTACGAGGTCGGAGACGGCCCTGAGCAGCACGGTCCCGACGCCCCGTCCTCGGTTGCCCACACCGCCGATGAGGAGGTGGACGCCCAGGTCATGGAGGTGTGCCGGGTAGTGGCGGGCCAGCGGGTCAAGATCGGCGCGGTAGATCTCCCAGTAGCTCATGGGCCTGCCGTCGAGGATGCCGAGGCAGGGGACACTGCGGCCGTCCCCCGCGAGCTGCCCGCTCAGGTGCGCCGCGGTGACCGGCTCAGGTCCGGATAGCTCCCAGAAGGCGGCGACTGCCGGATCGTTCATCCAGCGGCTGATGACGCCCAGGTCGCGCTCGGGCTCCACCGCGACGAGCTGGAACACCCCGGCGGGCGTGGTGACCGGACTCCAGGCGCCGGGGTTGCCCACGAGAGCGGAGGCGTCGTTGGCTGCCGGAGGGCTCTCACCCAGCAGGGCGAGGAGCTCCTCGGTGAGCCGTAGCTCCAGGGTGTCCTCGGTACCGGTGGCGTCGGGCGGGACGGCACCGGCATCGGGGTGGGCATCGGCTTGATGCACCGTGACGCTCTCCTCTCGTGGGTCCAGACGGTCAGGCCTCGTCGCCGCGGAGCGGATTGGCGATGGTGACGTACACGGACTGGGTGTCGACCGGCCCGACGAGCTCGTCCAGTCCGTGCATCCGGGTCAGCAGATTGGCCTTGCAGCGGAGCTTGTCGGTCTCCAGGAGGTAGGAGGGGAGCGAGGAGCCCAGCCCCGCCGCGCCCTCCAGGAAGCGGCGGAACGCGGCGAGGAGCAGCCGTTCGTCGGCGAGCCGCTGGGCGCCGAAGGCGCCGATCAGCCCGAACACGTTGTTGATGCCGAGGTAGTAGGCGAGCCGCTCGTCGGTGACGCTGTCGGCGACGAAGGTGTCGCTGACGGCGCCGATGCCCGGGAGCCGGCTCTCGAGTGCGGCCCGGTGGGACTCGCGGAAGTAGTAGCCCTGGTTGTCGCGGTACCTGCCGCCGACGGGCCAGCCGTCCGCGTCGAGGAGTACGAGCGTGTTCTGCTGGTGGGCCTCCAGGGCGACCCCGGCGTGGGCGTCGAGCCAGAGGACGGGGAGGACCACACGGTCCAGGTAACGCAGGAACCACTCGGCGCTCACCGCCCCGGTGGACCTGCCCGTGCGGGCGGCCAGCGAGGAGACCGTGTCGGCGAGCCGTGAGTGCGTGCCGGAGCGGCCTGGCCACGGGCGGGGGGCGGTGAGCCCGGCGATGCACACCGCGTCGTCGGCCGGGCCGAACGGGTTGTGGCGGAGCATCACGTCGAGGCCGGGGACGGGGCTGCCGTCCGGCCGGTCGACGGCCAGCCAGGCGGGGTCCCGCACGATGTCGAAGCCCGGGTGTGCCTCCCGCCACCGGTCGGCGAGGCCGGTGCGCAGCAGCCGGTGGACCTCGGCTCCGCGGTGGAGCTCCTTACGGAGGTTCTCCCGGCGCGAGTTGGTGATGCGTACGCCCAGGGACAGCTTCAGCATGAGGTCGGAGCCGGGGCGGTGCACGGTACGGACGGACGAGGTGGGGTACCAGTGCACGCCGTGCGGACCGAGGTCGTGCAGGAGGCCCTTCTCGCACAGGGCGGCGACCTCGGGACGGCGCAGGACCTCCGCGGCCTGCCAGGGGTGGAGCGGGAGGGCCGTGGTCCCCTCGGGGAGGCTCAGCCCTTCGGCGTGGGGCGCCAGGAGCGCCTCGGCGGAGACCGGCCTGCCGGCCTTCGTCCACGCCGACTCCGTGGCCAGCAGTGAACGGTCCACGGCCATCCAGTGGAGCGGGAAGGAGCCGCGCAGTTCGGGCGAGTAGAGCAGCGTCTCGGACTCGGAGAGACCTTCGCGGCTCTTGGGCGTGGGGTGCAGGGGGTGGCCGAGGACGAGGGACTGCTCGGCGGTGAGGAAGAGGTCGGCCTCGGGCGACTCGGTGGGTGTGCGGCGCCGGGCCTCGATGAAGGAGGCCGTGTGCCGTACGGAGTCGGCCACCCTGGCCACCAGGTCGACTCCGGTGTTCCGCTCGCTCTCACGACTCAGCAGCGCGGCCACCGTGACTGCGTCGGCGCCCGGGGCGCCTTCGGGGGCGCTCTCCAGGTGCGGTGTCCCGAAGCGGTGCCAGCCCGTCGCCGACCAGTGGGCGACGGGGACGAGCAGGGCGGTGCCGCTCGCGGGGAGCGCAATGCGCAGGATGTTTCCCTGCGGGCGCGGCAGGTCGTTCTCCCTGGTCCAGCAGCGCAGCAGATTCTCCGTACCGGCCGAGTCCGAGGCCCGCAGCGGGTCCGGATGGTCCAGCGGGTCCTGGGCGGTGTGGCCGGGGCGGTCGGCAGGGACGGCGCCCGCGTGGGGGTCGGTCCCGGCACGCAGGGTTCCGTGCGGGCCGGCCTTCTGACGCGGCACGGTCGTCGACTCGACGGCGAGAGGGCCCTCCGGCAGGTCCTGTCCTCGCTGCTGGCTGGTGAGGGGGCCGTCGGCCTCGGGCGCAGGGGTGGGGTTCACGGCGGTCTTCCTTGTGAGGGGTCCGGGGTCAGCGGGTCGGCCCGGCAACGGCCCGGCGGTACGGAGAGCGCTCGGCCGCTCTCAGCGCGTCGGCGAGGCGGTCGACGACCGCGGTCGCCTGTTCGTCGGTGAGAGTGAGGGGAGGGAGCAGCCGGACCACGGCGCTGTGGCGTCCGCCGAGTTCGACGATGAGACCGCGGCGCAGACACTCCTGCTGCACTGCGGCGGCCAGGGCGGGATCGGGTGGCGGGGCGGAGCCGTTCTCCGCGGTGACGGTGAGCGGATCGGCCTCGGGGTCGACGAGTTCGATGCCGATCATCAGACCGCGGCCGCGGACGTCGCCGACGCTGGGATGGTCAGTACCGAGCGCCTGGAGCCTGGCGAGCATGCGCGCGCCCAGCGTCCCCGCGCGTTCGGCGAGTTGGTTCTCCCGCACGTACGCGAGAGTGGCGGCACCGGCCGCCATGGCGAGCTGGTTGCCCCGGAAGGTGCCCGCGTGGGCACCCGGTTGCCAGAGGTCGAGCTCGGCACGGTAGACGATCACCGCGAGAGGCAGCGAGCCACCGATGGCTTTCGAGAGCACCATCACATCGGGCACGATACCGCTGTGCTCGACCGCCCAGAAAGTGCCGGTCCTGCCGACCCCGGTCTGTACCTCGTCCGCGATGAGGGCGATGGAACGCTCCTGGGTGATCTCCCGCATCCTGCGCATCCAGCCGTCCGGGGCGGGATTGACCCCGCCCTCGCCCTGCACCGGTTCCAGGATCATGGCGGCAGGAGCGGGCACACCGCTCTTGGGGTCGTCCAGGAGGTACTGCGTCCAGTGCGCGGCGATGTCCGCACCCCGCTCCCCGCCGGCTCCGAAGGGGCAGCGGTAGTTCTGGGGGAACGGCAGCCGTGTCACCCCGACGTCCGGGGCACCGCCCGATGCGGCCAGCGCGCCGGCGGTCATCCCGTGGTACGCCCCGGTGAAGGCCAGGAGTCCGCTGCGTCCGCTCGCCGCGCGGACCAGCTTGAACGCCGCCTCGACGGCATCCGTACCCGCCGGGCCGCAGAACTGGATCCGGGCGTTGTCGGCCAGCTCACGGGGCAGCGTGGCGAACAGCTCGGTCGTGAAGGCGTCCTTGACGGGCGTGGCGAGATCGAGCACGTGCAGCGGCGCCCCGGAGTCGATGACCTTCCTGATGGCTTCGAGCACCACGGGGTGGTTGTGCCCGAGGGCCAACGTGCCCGCACCTGACAGACAGTCGAGGTAGCGCCTGCCGTCCGCGCCCTCGATGGTCATGCCCCGCGCGCGTACGGGCACGATCGGCAGGGAGCGGGCGTAAGTACGGGCCGCGGACTCACGCGACGCCTGCCGCCGCAGGATCCCTTCGTGCGCAGGGGGATGTGACACCGGAGCTGGTTCGGTCACGGCCACGGCTGTTCGGTCCTCCTGCTGTAACAGTTGCGTTGCACCTGACCACGGTTTCCCGTGGGCGGACCGCGCCGATGAACGCTGTCCGGGTGTCCCCCGCACGTACCAACGACACGGAACGCGGGAGATCACGGGTAAATCGGAAGATCCTTGCGCGGGCGGAACCGTGGCCCTGCCGCGCACCGTCCCCATCGGCACCGGCATAGTAGGGGCCGCACTCGGGACGGAGCCGTCGCTCCGAGGGGGGTACGCCGCGGCCCGCAGGGCCGTGCCGCGCACGCCAAGTCCGCAGTGCGGTACCGGAGTCAGTGACGAAGTCCCAGGGGGATCACCAGATGCGACCCATGCGCCCGATCGATACCACTCGCCGCGGGGGGAGCGCCCGTCGCGCCCCCCGGGTGTTCGCCGCGGCCGCCGTTGCCGCTGTCCTGACGCTCACCGCCTCGGCCTGCGGGCCCGAGGACGACGGCGCGATCAGTGAGCCGGGCAGCTCCACCGGCCAGTCCTCCGACGGGAAGGTCGCGATCCCGGACGATCTCAAGGACCGGCTCAAGGAGCACGGGATCGACCTCGACGAGTGGAGGGACGGCGAGTGGAAGAACTGGGACAAGGACAAGTGGCTGCGTGAGGCCAAGGACTACGTCAACCCCATCATCGAGGACCTCTGGGACCCGGACCGGATGCGGGACGCCGAGAAGCCCCCGGAGAACCCCGTCGACAACGACATCTCCGGCGACGAGGGCGTGACCGACCCGACCCCCGCACCCGTCGACGCGACGAACCTGGGGACGCCGTACCACGACAGTGCGCCGGAGTCCGGCAAGCTCCTGTTCGACGGCCCCGAGGGTTCGATGGTCTGCTCGGCGACCGTGGTGCAGGACCCGGCCCACCCGGGCAAGTCCAACATGGTCTGGACCGCCGGGCATTGTGTGCACGCGGGCAAGAAGGGCGGCTGGTACCGCAACATCGCGTTCGTCCCCTCGTACAACGACAGTGGGAAGTCGACGGCCGAGCTGCAGAACGCCTCCAAGGAGGAGATCGCTCCGTACGGCGTGTGGTGGGGCCAGTGGGCGCAGACCTCCGACGAGTGGATCAACCAGGGCGCGGCGACCGGCGGTCAGGGCGCTCCGTACGACTTCGCGGTGCTGCAGGTCGCTCCGGAGAAGGGCTCGACGGGCAAGTCCCTGGAGGAGACGGTCGGTTCGGCACTGCCCGTGGAGTTCAGCGCCCCGGCGGTGCCCGAGATCGACAGCATGACGGCGACCGGCTATCCGGCGGCCCCGCCGTACGACGGCCAGAAGGCCCTCCAGTGCACCGACCAGCCGGGCCGCCTCACCGTCTTCGAGGAGCAGCCGACGATGTACCGCATCGGGTGCACGATGACCGGCGGCTCCTCCGGTGGCGGCTGGGTCGCGAAGGGCCAGGACGGTAAGCCGGCGCTGGTCTCCAACACCTCCATCGGCCCGGTGACGGCCGGCTGGCTGGCCGGTCCCCGCCTGGGCGACGAGGCCAAGGGTGTCTACGAGGCCGTCAGCAAGAAGTACGCGGGCCAGTAGGACCCGACCCGCACACGAAAGAAGGCCGGGCTCCCCCGCGAAGGGGAGCCCGGCCTCTCGTATGTCCACCGGATCAGTGCGCCACCGGGTCAGTGGGTCACCGGATCAGTGCGCCACCGGCACGAAGACGGCGAGCTCGGCTGCGAGCTCCTCGTGGACCCGCGCCTTGAGCAGTGTGCCCTCCGGGGTGTGCTCCTCGGAGACCACCTCGCCCTCGGCATGCACCCGGGAGACGAGCGCCCCCTGGATGTAGGGCACGAGCGCCTCGATCTCCACGGACGGCCGCGGCAGCTCGGCGTCGATGAGCGCGAGCAGCTCGTCCATGCCGGCGCCGGTCCGCGCCGACACCGCGATCGCGTGCTTCTCGGTGCGCAGCAGGCGCTGAAGCACCAGCGGGTCCGCCGCGTCCGCCTTGTTGACCACGACGATCTCGGGCACGTCGACCGCGCCGACGTCCCGGATCACCTCGCGTACGGCGGCGAGCTGCTCCTCCGGCACCGGGTGGGAGCCGTCCACCACATGCAGGATCAGGTCGGATTCGCCGACCTCCTCCATGGTGGAGCGGAACGCCTCGACCAGGTGGTGGGGAAGGTGGCGCACGAAGCCGACGGTGTCGGCCAGGGTGTAGAGCCGGCCGCTCGGCGTCTCTGCCCGACGGACGGTCGGGTCGAGGGTCGCGAACAGGGCGTTCTCCACGAGCACGCCCGCGCCGGTGAGTCGGTTGAGCAGCGAGGACTTGCCGGCGTTGGTGTATCCGGCGATCGCCACCGACGGCACCTTGTTGCGCTTGCGCTCCTGGCGCTTGATCTCCCGGCCGGTCTTCATCTCCGCGATCTCCCGGCGCATCTTCGCCATCTTCTCGCGGATCCGACGCCGGTCCGTCTCGATCTTGGTCTCACCGGGACCACGCGTGGCCATGCCGCCACCACCGCTGGAACCGCCGCCGCCCATCTGCCGGGACAGGGACTGACCCCAGCCGCGCAGCCGCGGCAGCATGTACTGCATCTGTGCCAGTGAGACCTGCGCCTTGCCCTCACGGGACTTGGCGTGCTGGGCGAAGATGTCGAGGATCAGGGCGGTCCTGTCGACCACCTTGACCTTGACGACGTCTTCCAGGTGGATCAGCTGGCCGGGGCTGAGCTCACCGTCGCAGATGACGGTGTCGGCCCCGGATTCGAGAACGATGTCGCGCAGCTCCAGCGCCTTGCCCGAGCCGATGTAGGTGGCCGGGTCGGGCTTGTCGCGCCGCTGGAACACGGCGTCGAGCACCTGGGCTCCCGCCGTCTCGGCGAGGGCCGCGAGCTCCGCGAGGGAGATCTCCGCGTCATGGGCGGTCCCCGATGTCCAGACACCGACCAGCACCACGCGCTCCAGGCGCAGCTGCCGGTACTCGACCTCGGTGACGTCTTCGAGCTCGGTGGAGAGACCGACCACACGGCGCAGTGCCGCGCGGTCGGAACGGTCCAGCTGGTCGCCGTCCCGCTCTCCGTCGATCTCGTGGCTCCAGGCGACGTCCTCTTCCATCAGGGCGTCGGCCCGAAGGCCCTCGGTGAGGCTCTCGGAGTTGTCTTCCGTGGCGCTCCGCGCGTCCTGCGCGTCCTGGGGAAGGGAAGAAGAGGAGGTCATTGGATCCTTACGTCGATAGAAGTCCGATATGCCAGTCACAACGCGTGACCCTGCCGGAAGATTCCCACGGAAGGGCTCCACCGGCCGGCCGCCGTGCCGACGGGTCGATAGTGGCATGTCCCCGCCGGGGTCGTCACTCGGGTTTCGGTGCCCTCGCGGGGTCCCCTCCGGCCGCGGCGTTCCGGGGCGCCCCGCTGCGCCAGTCCGGGTGTCCCGGCATCGGCGGGGTCTTCTTCCCGTAGAGCCATCCGTCGAAGAACTCCGTCAGGTCCCGTCCCGCGATCCTCGACGCCAGCGCGGTGAACTGCCGGGTGGTCGCCGATCCGTTCCGGTGGGCGCGCACCCAGGTCCGCTCCAGGCGGTCGAAGGCGGCCTCGCCGATCTCCTCGCGCAGCGCGTACAGGACGAGCGCGCTGCCGTCGTACACGACCGGTCTGAAGAGGCTGATCTTGTGGTCGGGGGTGGGCACATCGGGACGGGCCGGCGGACCGCCCGCGGCGCGCCAGCTGTCGGAGGCGGCGTAGGCCTCACGCATCCGGCGCTCCATCGGCTTCTTCGCGTGTTCCTCGGCGTAGCGGGCCTCGTACCAGGTGGCGTGCCCCTCGTTGAGCCACAGATCGGACCATGACCCCGGGGAGACACTGTCGCCGAACCACTGGTGGGCGAGCTCGTGCACCATGACCGATTCGACGTACCACTCCGGGTATCCGGTCCCGGTGAACAGGGAGCGTTCGAAGAGCGAGAGGGTCTGTGTCTCCAGCTCGAAGCCCGTCCGGGTGTCCGCGACCAGGAGTCCGTACGTCTCGAACGGGTACGGGCCGACCTGCTTCTCCATCCAGTCCAGCTGCGCAGGGGTCTTCTTCAGCCAGGGCTCCAGCTTCTCGCGGTCTGCCGCCGGGACCACGTCGCGTACGGGCAGTCCGCCCGGCCCTGTACGGCGCGGCACGGCGGAACGGCCGATGGACACCTGGGCGAGTTCCGTCGCCATCGGGTGTCCGCTCCGGTAGGTCCAGGTGGTCGTGCCCGCGTGGTCCTGTTTCCCGGTGGGAAGGCCGCCCGCCACGACCGTGAGGTCCTTCGGTGCGGTCACCCTGAAGGTGAAGTACGCCTTGTCGGCGGGGTGGTCGTTGCTGGGAAACACCCGGTGCGCGGCGTCGGCCTGGTTGGCCATCGCGAGGCCGTCGGCGGTCCGGACCCAGCCGCCCACGGACTGGTCCCCCGAGGGGTCGCTCGTGTGCCGGACGGTGATCCGCAGCGGCACCCCCGCGGGGAGCCGGGAGGGCGCGTCGACGACCAGGTCCTCCCCCACCGTGGCGAACTCCGTGTTCCGCCCGTTGACCTCGACGGACCGGACGGTGCCCCTGGCGAAGTCGAGGTTGATCCGCTCCAGGGGAGCGGTGGTCCGCGCGTCGATGGTGGTGACGGCGTCGAGGGGCTCGGTGTTCCTGCCCTTGTAGGCGAGTGCGATGTCGTACGACAGCACGTCGTAGCCCGGGTTGCCCAGGTGAGGGAACAGACGGTCGCCGATGCCGAGCGGTTCGGGTGCGGGCAGGGTCGCGGCGACGAGGGTGACCGACGCGGTGGCCAGCAGGGCGGCGCGCAGTCGGCGGGAGGTGAGCGGCATGGACTACGGCTATCAGCGCGCGCCGTTGACACGAGGGTGGCGCGCGCCGCACCACCCGAACGGGGCGGCAGGAAGCGGCGGCGGGACGGCCCGCGGTCAGCCCATGGCTGCGGGCTGCTGGGCGCGGCTCACGTCGTACACGCCGGGTACGTCGCGCATCGCCCGCATGAGGCCGGGCAGCCCTGCGGCGTCGGGCAGCTGCAACGTGTAGGTGTGCCGGACGCGCTGTTCACTGGGCGGCTCGACGGTCGCGGAGACGACGGCCGCGTCCGCGGTGGCGATGGCTTCGGTGAGGTCGGCGAGGAGCCGGGGACGCCCGAAGGACTCGGCGACGAGGGTGACCCGGTAGTCAGGGGTGCCGCTCCGGTCGTCCGGCGCGTTCCAGTGTGCTCCGACGGCTGCCCGGCCGCCCGCCCGCATCCGGGCCACCGCCGGGCACTCCTCGCGGTGCACGGTGACGGCACCGCCGCGCACCGTGAAGCCGATGATGCCGTCGGGCGGTACGGGGGTGCAGCAGCCGGCGAGACGGACCGGTGCGCCAGGTGTGTCGACGGCGACGGTCGGGGCGCCGCCGGCGGACCTCCCCCGGCTGTCCGGCACGCCGTCGGCGGGCCGGTCCTGCGGCCTGGGTGCGTCGGGCCTGCTCCGGCCGGGTCCTTGCACACCGTCCGGGTGTGCATCGAGCCATGTCGTGATCGCGATCCGGGCGGCAGGGGTACGCGTGTGGTCCAGCCACTCCGGGGAGGGGCCGGACGACGCGTCCTGGGCGAGCAGCGGCTGCACGGTGTCACCGTCGTGCAGGACGGTGCTCAGCGTGGCGAGCCGGCCGTTGACACGGGCCCCGATACAGCCGTGCGCCTCGTCGCCGTACTCCGCGTAGGCGGCGTCGACACAGCTGGCGCCCGCGGGCAGCCCGAGCGTGCCCCCGTCGGTACGGAAGACCGTGACCTCACGGTCCTGCGCGAGGTCGGCGCGCAGCGTGGCCCAGAACGTGTCGGAGTCGGTCGCCGATTCCTGCCAGTCCAGGAGGCGGGAGAGCCAGCCGGGCCTGGTCGGGTCGGCGCGCTCGCCGTCGGCGGGTTCGGTCTGGTGCGCGGCGGTGGTGCCGTCCTGGGTGTACGGGTTGCCGAGGGCGACGACCCCAGCTTCGGCGACCTTGTGCATCCGGTGTGTGCGGATCAGGACTTCGGCGACCGCGCCCTCGGATCCGACGACCGCCGTGTGCAGCGACTGGTAGAGGTTGAACTTGGGAGTCGCGATGAAATCCTTGAACTCGGAGATGACCGGGGTGAAACAGGTGTGCAGCTCCCCCAGGACGGCGTAGCAGTCGGCGTCCTCCCCGACCAGCACCAGCAGCCGTCCGAAGTCCGTGCCGCGCATCTCGCCACGTTTGACCCTCACCCGGTGGACCGAGACGAAGTGGCGCGGTCTGATGAGCACTTCGGCGCTGATGCCGGCTTCCCGCAGGGTCGCTCTGACACCGTCGGCGATGTCCGTGAGCGGGTCCTCCGCGCCGTCCCAGGCGGAGATCAGGGCCTGCGTGCGCTCGTACTCGTCCGGGTGCAGGATCGCGAAGACGAGGTCTTCGAGCTCCGTCTTGAGTGCCTGCACGCCGAGGCGTTCGGCGAGCGGGATGAGCACGTCCCTGGTGACCTTGGCGATCCTGGCCTGCTTCTCGGGGCGCATCACGCCGAGCGTCCGCATGTTGTGCAGCCGGTCGGCCAGCTTGATCGACATGACTCGGACGTCGTTCCCGGTGGCGACGAGCATCTTGCGGAAGGTCTCGGGCTCGGCGGCGGCCCCGTAGTCGACCTTCTCCAGCTTGGTGACGCCGTCGACCAGATAGCAGACCTCGTGGCCGAACTCCTTGCGCACCTGGTCGAGTGTCACCTCGGTGTCCTCGACCGTGTCATGGAGGAGCGAGGCCGTCAGTGTCGTCGTCTCAGCGCCGAGTTCGGCGAGGATCAGGGTCACCGCCAGCGGGTGGGTGATGTAGGGCTCGCCGCTCTTGCGCATCTGGCCGCGATGGGAGGTCTCGGCCAGGACATAGGCCTTGCGCAGAATGGCGAGGTCGGCGTCCGGGTAGTGCGCGCGATGGGCCTCCGCGACATGCCCGATGGCGTCGGGCAGCCGGTCACGGGAGACCGGCCCGAGCAGGGCGACTCGGCCCAGCCTGCGCAGATCGATCCGTGGACGACCGCGCTTGCGAAGGGGAGCACCTGGGTTGGTGGCCTCTGCGCTCATGGGGCACCTCCGGCAACGTCGACCGGCGGTGGGTGCGGATACACCCCCGGGCCGGTGCTTGATGCTATCGACCCCACCACGTGGCGCAGTACAGCTCTCGCCCAGCGTGAAACGGATCACCCATTCGAGCGAAGCTCTAACCGGTCATCGTTTCGAGCCAGGAGGGGTCGATCACGCCTTCGGCGACGATCACCGCGGGCCCCGTCATGTCGATCCCGCCGTCCGGGTACTCGGTGATCACCAGGGTGCCGCCGGGCAGGTCCACGGTGTACGTCGCCGGGGCGCCGGTCTCGGCCGGGTCCACGCCGTCCCTGCGAGCCGCGGCGACCGCGACCGCACAGGCGCCCGTGCCGCAGGACCGGGTCTCGCCGGAACCGCGCTCGTGGACGCGCATGGCGACGTGCCGGGGCCCGCGGTCCACGACGAACTCGATGTTGACCCCGTCCGGATAGACGGACCGCGGGCCGAACGGCGGTACGGAGCGGAGCTCTCCGGCGTGCGCGAGGTCCTCGACGAACGCGACGGCGTGCGGATTGCCCATGTTGACGTTACGGGCCTCCCAGCTGCGGCCGTCCACGGTGACCGTGACGCCGTCCCCGGAAAGCTCGGCCCGCCCCATGGAGACCGTGATGTCGCCGTCCTTGGCGATGTGCACCCGCTTGACCCCTCCCCGGGTCGCGACGGCCAGATCGCCCTCGTCGACGAGTCCGGCGCGCCGCAGGTGGCAGGCGAACACCCGCACGCCGTTGCCGCACATCTCGGCGATCGAACCGTCCGCGTTGCGGTAGTCCATGAACCACTCGGCCTGCCCGGCCATGGCCCGTGCCTCCGGGTGCGCCACGGACCGCACGACGTGCAGCAGCCCGTCGCCACCGATGCCCGCCCGGCGGTCGCAGAGCCGGGCGACGACGGAGACCGGCAGGTCGAGGGCGTTGTCCGGGTCCGGAACGATCACGAAGTCGTTCTCGGTGCCGTGGCCCTTGAGGAAGGTGATCTGCGAAGTGCTCACGGTGCAACTGTACGAGCCCGCACCCGGGGCCCGCGAAACCCGGGGGCCCGCAGGGCCGCCGGCTCAGGAGCGGAGACGGGCCACGCGCCAGACGGCCAGGGCCACCAGCGCGGCGCACACGGCGACGTACAGCCCGATCACGCGCCAGTCGGGACGCTCGTTCGACCCCCTGGCCGGCAGACCGGGCCAGGTGTGGCCGACGCGGCGCGCGGCCATCATGCCCCAGCCCGCGGCGCAGCAACTGATCAGCAGTCCCAGCATCGCCACGACGGCACCGCCGCCGCCGAACTCGAAGGCGAGCGGGAAGGCGAACATCAGGGAGCCCACCGCCGCCAGCCCGACGATCGGTGCGAGCTGCCAGATCCGCAGTCGGCGGGCGGGGCGGAGCTCGACCTCGACCTCGGGGCCCACCTGGTGCTCGTCCGGCCCGTCAGGGCTCAGGCGTCCTGCCTCGTGCTGCGTGTCCGGTGCGTCTCTGTCTGTGTCGCGAGGGCCGGCCTCCATCGCCACGCGCCCTCCCAACTCGGACTCCACTGGTCGATCGATGCTCGATGATGGCACGGCCCTGGCTGCCGAAATGACGGGCGGAGCTTCCCGATGCCATCACGTGATCAGGCTGTTATGGCCCCAGTCGAGGGTTTATGCAGGTCAGACGCTTACTACTGGTCAGCGAGTCAGCAGAAGGTCAGCAATAACCCCAGGTCAGCGCCCGATTACACGGTCACGCCCGAACCCGGAGAGGAGACCGTAACAATCATGTCGAACAAGCTTGCGCGGGGCATGGGCAGCTTCTTCAAGCCCTGCGAGTGTCGCCGAACAGCGGGAGACGCTCGGCGAGATGACCTTCGAGGAGTACGCGAAGGCATGGTTCGCCCGCAAGCGTGGTCTCACCGGCAGCACGAAGGCCGCGACCGAGTCCCGGATGCGCACTCACGCCTATCCGGAGATCGGCTCGCGGAAGATGCTCACCTTCGACAGCTTCGTGGTGGAGCGCTTCGGTCTGCTGCGCGTAGCCCGCGACGACGACGCCTTCCGCCTCATCGTCGACCTCATGGGCGGCATGGCCTGCGCAACCGCGAGGCCCTCGCCGTCAACGTGAACAACATGGTCGCCAAAGACGTCCACCGGGTGCACCAGCAGGTCCACGACCGGACCGTCACCCTGGAACCCCTCAGGCACAGGAAAGCCGGCGAGTTCCGCGAGGTGCCCCTGCCCGCTTTCGTCCGAGAAGGCATCGGACACTACGCCGCCACCCACGGAACCTTCCAAGGCCTGAGCCGCCCTCCGAAGCGGCCCCGCCCGCCGTTGAGGGCCACCATGACCACGCTGCCGTTCGGGTGGAAGCCCATGAGGTAGGGCAGGGCGTCGGCAAGTTCGGCGGGACCGCGCAGGGTGATCTGCTGCTCGTCGGCCGGTCAAGTGGATTCGTGGTGCTTGTTCAGGGCACGACCGTCCTGCGGACAGCCGAATTCCGCGGCCCCTGTGGACAACTTTGTCCACAGGGGCCGCACGGTCGTTCGCGGTTTGTCGCACACATCGGGTTGCATGGGGGCATGACCAACGCAGACCGCGCAGAGCCCTGGTCGTTACGGGTACGCCCCCGTCCCCTGCGCGGGCCCGTTCGCACGGCAGCGGCCCGCACACCCGGGTGGCAGGCTCACCAGTCGTGGACGGTCCCGTCGTGGAGGCGGTTGACCGGAAGATACGCCGGGTCGTACGGGTGGGCCGCCGCCAGCTCCTCGTCCAGCTCCACCCCGATGCCGGGGGCCTCGCCCGGGTGCAGGTGCCCGTCCGTGAAGGTGTAGGAGTGCCGGAACACCTCCTGGGTCAGCGGTGTGTGGCCCGAGTACTCCTGGATGCCGAAATTGTGGATGGCGAGGTCGAGGTGGACGGCGGCGGCCATCCCGACCGGGGAGATGTCCTCCGGCCCGTGCACGGCGCTCTTGATCTGGTACTGGGCGGCGAAGTCGAAGAGCTTGCGCAGCGGCGTGACTCCGCCGAAGTGGGTGACCGCCGACCGTACGTAGTCGATCAACTGCTCGGTGATCAGGGCCTGGTAGTCGTAGACGGTGTTGAACACCTCGCCGATGGCCAGCGGCGTGGTGGTGCTGCGGCGCACCAGGCGCAGTGCCTCCTGGTTCTCGGCGGGCGTGCAGTCCTCCAGCCAGAACGGCCGGTACGGCTCCAGATCCTTGCCGAGCCGGGCGGCCTGGATCGGGGTGAGCCGGTGGTGGGCGTCGTGCAGCAGCGGCAGCTCGGCGCCGAACTCGGCGCGTACCGCGTCGAAGACAGCCGGCATGTGGCGCAGATAGGCGTCGGTGTCCCAGTCCTCCACCAGGGGGCGGGCCTGCTGGTGGAGGATCTGCGAACCGGCGTCGTCGGTGTCGGACACCCCGTAGACGGCCTTGAGGCCGGGGATGCCGGACTGGATGCGGACGGCGGGGTAGCCCTCGGCCAGCCTGGCCCGTACGGAGTCGAGGAGTTCGGGTATGTCCCGGCCGTTGGCATGGCCGTAGGTGCCGACGCGTTCCCGGCTGGCGCCGCCCAGCAACTGGTAGAGCGGGAGGCCGGCGGCCTGCGCCTTGATGTCCCACAGGGCTACGTCGACGGCGGCGATGGCGGCCATCGTCACCGGCCCGCGCCGCCAGTAAGCCCCCCGGTACAGCGACTGCCAGGTGTCCTCGATACGGTGCGGGTCGAGGCCGACGAGCAGCGGCGCCACATGGTCGGTGAGGTAGCTGACCACGGCGAGTTCCCTGCCGTTGAGGGTCGCGTCGCCGAGGCCGGTGAGGCCCTCGTCGGTCGTCAGCTTCAGGGTGACGAAGTTGCGGCCGGGGCTCGTGACGACGACCTTCGCGTCGACGATCTTCATGCGTGTGTTCTCTTTCCGGATGTCGGGGGTGTCGGGTCAGCCCTGGACCGGCGCGGAAGCCGTGGTCCGGATCCCGCTGGGCAACGGCTTCTCAGCCCTTGGTGGCGCCGGAGGTCAGCCCGGCCACCAGGTATTTCTGTCCGAGGACGGCAGCCAGTACGACCGGCACGGTGATGAGGGTGGCGGCTGCCATCAGGCCGCCCCAGTCGGTGCTCGCGTACGAGATGAAGTTGAACAGGGTCACCGGCACGGTCTGGGTCCGGTCGTCGGCGAAGACCAGCGCGAACATGAAATTGTTCCAGCTGAAGACGAAGGCAAGCAACGAGGCGGTCGCGGTGCCCGGTGCCGCGAGTGGGAGCGAGATGCGCCAGAAGGCGCCAAAGGCGCTCAGGCCGTCGGTGCGGGCGGCCTCCTCCAGTTCGACCGGCAGCCCCGCGAAGAAGCTGATCATGATCCACATGATCAGCGGGACGGAGACGAACATGTGGCTCAGGACCAGCACGGTGTAGGAGCCGACGAGGCCCATCCGCGCGAACAGGTAGTACCAGGGGACGAGCAGCGAGATCGCCGGGACGATGCGCGCGACGAGGATCAGGGAGCCGGTGCGGTGCATGTTGAACCGGCCCACCGCCCAGGCTGCCGGTACGGCGATGACGGCGGAGAGCACCGTCGATATCAGCCCGACCAGCAGCGAGTTGCCCATCGAACGCAGGATCTGTCCGGCCTCGACGATGCTGCGGAAGTTGTCCAGGGTGGGGCTGAACCACAGGCCGACGGACGGGTCGGTGACCTGCACATTGGTTTTGAAGGCCGCGGCAAACATCCACACGATCGGCAGCACGAAGACGAGCGTCACGATCGTGATGGCGGTGCCGCGCAGCCAGGACCAGTTCCTGCGCCTGCGGGCCCGCGGGGCGGTGTGCGGAGCGGCCGACGGGCGCGCGGCGCGGGAGACGGTGGCACTCATGCGTTCTTCCTTCCGCCACGGCGGCGCAGGAGCACCACGACACCGATGATGAAGAGCGTGAACAGAACCAGGACGGCGGCGGCCAGGCCGTATTCCTGGTAGTCGAAGGTGAGCCCGTAGGCGTAGACGTTGAGGGTTTCCACCTCGAAGTCCGAACCGCCGCCGGCGCCCTTCGTGGCGTAGAGGATGTCGAAGGTCTTCAGTGCGTCGACGGCACGCAGCACCAGCGCGGTGGCGAGCGTGGGACCGAGCATCGGCAGGATGACGTGCCGGAACCGCTGCCAGCTGTTCGCCCCGTCGACCAAGGCGGCCTCCTCGGGCTCCTCGGGCAGCGTGCTCAGCCCGGCGAGCAGCAGCAGCGTCATCATCGGCGTCCACTGCCATACGTCGATGAGCATCAGCGTCGGCAGCGATTGGCTGACCGAGCCGAGGAACTCCTGCCGTGGCATGCCGACGGCGGCGAGCAGGTGGTTGGCGATGCCGTTGGTGGGGTCGAGGATCAGCAGCCACAGGATGCCGATCGCGACCGGTGTGGTGAGCAGCGGGATGATCAGGATGGTGCGCACCCAGCGCATCCCACGGAACGGTTTGCGCATCAGCATCGCCAGGGCGAGCCCGAGCACCGTCTCCAGCACCACCGCACCGACGGTGAAGACCAGGGTGCGGCGGGCGGCCGGCCAGAACCTGCGGGTGTCGCCCAGCGCGTCGGTGAAGTTGCGCAGGCCGATGTGGGCCTTGTCGGCGTTCACCGCGCCGAAGGCGTCGGTCAGGCTGAGGTCGAGTGTGAAGGCCAGCGGGAAGACGATCATCAGGCCCACGAAGAGCAGCGCCGGAGCGAGCATCGCCCACTTGAGTCGCCGGTTGGCCTGCTCGAAGGTGCGCTGCTTCGGTGCGCGGGACGCCTTCTCGGCGCCCGGCAGGCGGGAAGCGGGACGGGCCGTGGAGACCTCGGTGGTGGGCATCAGGACTCCTTGTGGCGGTTGTCGCGTACGAGGAACTCGGCGAACTCCGCGTCGGCGTCGCGCACGACCGGCCGTACCGACTCGCCGAGGATGCCCGCGACCAGCGGACGCCCGACGATGTCCCTGGCCCGGCCGACCTGGAGGACCCGGGGCCGGTCGTAGCCCAGGCCGCGTTCCGCGTTGATCCGCATGGCCTCGGCGAGGTCCGGCGGGAAGGAGGCGAGGTTCTTCGGGTCGGACCACGCCGAGGACCGGGCGCCGGGAATGCCGTCCGACTGGAGTTCCGCCACCATGCCGGGGCTCGCCGCCCACCTGATGAACTCCCAGGCGTCGTCGCGCAGAAGGGAGAAGGTGTTGATGCCGAGGCTCCAGGACGGGATGTTGTGCGGCTTGGCACCGGCCGGCCCGGCGGGGAAGGGCGCGAAGCCGACGCTCTCGCGCACCCTCGACACCTTTGGGTCGAGGAAACTGCTGTAGATCGCGTCGGCGTCGATATAGAACGCCGCCTTGCCCTGCGCGAAGATCGGCATAGCCTGTTCGAGGCTCATGTTGGTGGCGCCGGGCGGACCCGTCTTCGCCAGCAGCCTGCCGTAGTACTCGTACGCGGCGAGCGCCTCGGGGCTCCCGATGCCCGACTTCCCGCCGACGACGAAGTCACCGCCGTGCGAGTAGAGGAAGCTCGACCACTGGGACACCGCGCCGCTGCGCTGACCGCGGCCGACGTAGCCGTAGAAGCCCTTCTTCCGCTCGGAGAGCTCCAGCGCGGCGTCCATCAGCGCGTCCAGGGTGCGCGGCGGGCCACCGAGGTCCTCGACCAGGTCCTTGCGGTAGTAGAGCGCGGGTCGCTCGGTCACCACCGGGACGCTCAGCACGCTGCCGTCCGTCACGGATGCCTCGCGCGGGGCCTTCTGGAAGTCCGGCCAGGCGAACTCCGGGTCGTCCCCGACCCGGTCGCTGAGGTCGGCGAGCCAGCCGTTGTGCGCGAAGACCAGCTGCTCCTGGAGCGCGCGGACCATCATGACGTCCACGTCGGTGCCGGAGGCGTTCAGTTTCACGTTGTAGCTGCTCGAGAGCTGGTCGGCGGTGAGCAGGGTCATCGAGACCCGCCGGCCGATCCGCTCCTCGAACTCCTTCGTACGGCGCCGGATCGCCTGGGACCAGACATGGTTGATCGCCATGATCCGCAACGGGGTGTCGGCCGAGGGCTTCCCTCCCCGGGTCGAACAGGCGCTCAGCGCCCCCGCCCCGGCGACCCCCGCGGCCAGCCTGCCGAAGGCGCGCCGGCTCAGGAGCTGGCTGCTCGTGGACATCCTTGTCCTCGTCTCTCTGCGGTGTCGTGCGGTCTCTCGTGCTGTCGTGCCGTGCACGTCGTGTTCCGGTCCGTACAGCCCCGGGACACGTCTGGTCCAACTGGTAGGACCAGATGGTTCAGACGGGACCGTAACAGCAGAAGAACCTTGTCGACCAGCCCCTGAGGGAAGTTCCGCCGGCCAGATCCGCGGGCTATTCGCCCCTTCCGTTGCCACCCCGGCGGTCCTCGGCCTGGCCCAGCAGAGTCTCGATGTGGTTACGAGCCATGGTGTCGACCTGCAGGTCGAGATCGGCCCCATAGGTGCGCAGGCCCAGCAGCAGGTGTTCCCGCATCCGCGCGCAGGCGAGCTCCACGTCCCGTGCCTCGACCGCATCGAAGATCTCCGGGTGGTGCGGCACGCCCGCCTCACCGATCGACGGGTCGGAGTTCGAGCGGAGCATCATCTCGAACATCATTCCGCTGATCGACGACAGCATGATCCGCAGGACCGGGTTCTTGCTCGCTACCGCGATGGCATCGTGGAAATCCATGTCCGCCTGAGCCTTGACGACGACGTCCGTCGCCGCCTCCAGGGCGTCCCGTGCGGCCCGCATCGCCGCGATGTCCTCGTCCGTCGCTCGCAGGGTCGCCAGCCGGACCATCTCGACCTCCAGCGGGATCCGTGCCTCGATGAGCTGCCGGACGGTGGGCCGGCCCGCTCGGTACAGCGCGTCGTACTCGCGCGCCTGCCCCGAGGACTGTTCGCGTACGAAAGAGCCACGCCCCGGGGCGACTTCGATCAGGTGCTGGGCCTCCAGTCGGCGCAGCACCTCGCGCACGACGTTCCTGCTCGAACCGAACTGTGCGGCGAGCTCGCGCTCCGAGGGGAGTTTCGACCCCACGGCGATCTCTCCGGACCTGATGTCGTGTTCCAGCTGACGGGCGATGCGCTCCGTCAGGAGTCCGCGCCGGGCGGGGTCCGCGACCGGACCCGAATACGCGGAAGCCGACGGGGAGGAGGGGGCGGACGACTGCATGGTCGCAGCGTACAGGCCGGTCGCGGGCCGGACAGGACCTCTCCGGCCACCGCGGTTGTCGCCGCCTGGTTGCCATTCCCGCCCAGGGAATCAGCAGACGTCTTCCGGACCATGCTTCTGAGTGAGGTGGTGATGGCGGCAGGCGGTGATCTCCGAGGTCCGTCCGGGCCGGGCTGCGGAGATCCACAGCAGCCGGCCCCGGTCGTCGGTGAGCGCGAATGGACCGCCCCCCAATCGGACACTGGAAGACCAACTCGCCGAGATCACACAAGAAGTCGATCTCCGCGGTGAAGCCGCCGAACGCAAACGCCACGCGGACCAGCAAGCCCGAGAAGCGAAGCAACAGCGCTGGGAAGCCGCCACACAGGAAGCCCACAGCGCATACGCCCACGACTATCGCGTCAAGCACCTCGCAGAACAGGCAAACACCTGGCGGCAAGCCAAGCGCCTGAGCGAATACGCCGCAGCAGTGCGCGACCATGCCACATCACTGGCGCCCGAGCAGGAAATCACCGAGATCGAGGAGTGGCTCACGTTCGCAGACGCCCACCTTCAGCACCTCACCGAATCCGCCTCGACACCGAAACTGCCCACGCCACCGAAGGCCAGCGGCGACGACCTCAAGCCATTTCTCGGCAGCTGGAGGCCGTACGGGCCCCACTCCCGCTGAGCCCAAATCTGGGCATACCGGGCACGGCTTCACCAAGGGGCGGTAAGGGCAGGACCCCCTCAGGTCCGAGTCGACACACCGTCACCCGCGGAAACGGGCACCTGACGCTCCATCAGAACGAGCGTCAAGACACCACTGAGAGCGTCAGGAATCAGCCAGTAACGCCCAACAGCGCACATAATGCACACTCTCCTGTCATGCGATCAGGCTGTAACCGCTCGTTCGACCAACGCCAGCGCCCGGCGCCGGAGTTCCCCCCGCTGTTCCTCGGCGCCACTCAGCCACCGGACGCGCGGGTCGCGCCGGAACCATGAATCCTGGCGGCGTGCGAAGCGTTTGGTGGCGCGTACGGTCTCCGCGCGTGCCTCGTCCTCGGTGCACTCCCCGGCGAGCGCCGCGAGCACCTGCTGGTAGCCCAGCGCCCGCGATGCGGTCCGCCCCTCACGCAGTCCCCGGGCCTCCAGGCCGCGCACCTCGTCCACGAGCCCGGCCTCCCACATCCGGTCCACGCGGGTACGGATGCGTTCGTCGAGTTCGGGGCGTTCGACGTCCACACCGATCTGCACGGCGTCGTAGACCGCTTCGCCGCTCGGGAGGTTGGCCGTGAAGGGCTTGCCCGTGATCTCGATGACCTCCAGGGCGCGGACGATACGACGGCCGTTCCCGGCCAGGATGGCGCGGGCGGCCTCCGGGTCGGCGGCGGCGAGCCTGGCGTGCAGGGCGCCCGATCCGTGCTCCGTCAGCTCCTGTTCGAGCCGGGCGCGTACCTGGGGGTCGGTCCCCGGGAATTCGAGGGCGTCGATCGCGCCCTTCACATAGAGACCCGACCCGCCCACCAGGACGGGAGTCCTTCCTTCGGCCAGCAGCCGGTCGATCTCGGTGCGGGCGAGGCGCTGGTACTCGGCGACGCTCGCCGCCTCGGTGACCTCCCAGATGTCCAGGAGGTGGTGCGGGACGTCGGCCCGCTCGGCAGGGGTCAGCTTGGCCGTGCCGATGTCCATGCCCCTGTAGAGCTGCATGGAGTCGGCGTTGACCACTTCGCCACCGAGCTGCTGGGCGAGAAACACCCCCAGATCGGACTTTCCGGCTGCGGTGGGACCGACGACGGTGATGACACGGGGGGTGGGAGCTGGTCTTCTCACCGGGACAGTCTCGCAAACTTCGAGGTGCGCTCCGACCGGAGGAGAGTTCGCTCGCCGACGAGTAAAATGTGATCACAGTCCCCCAGCACGGAAGGTGACCCATGGGTTTCCTGGACAACCTGAAGACCAAGCTGGCCCCGGCCAAGGACAAGGTCGGCGACCTCGCGCAGCAGCACGGGGGCAAGATCGATCAGGGCCTCGACAAGGCTGCCCGCACGGTCGACGAGAAGACCAAGGGAAAGTACAGCGACAAGATCGAGTCCGGCACGCAGAAGGCCAAGGACGCGGTCGACCGCCTGGGTCAGAAGGACGAGGGCGGCACCCCGCCGCCGCCGTCCGCTTCCTGACCCGGGTCCCGGCGAAATCGAGGGCCGTGGAGCGCAGTGGCTCCACGGCCCTCATCCGTGCCGGTGAAGGGCGCGGAAGGCCGGCTGCCGGGTCATGACCAGGCTGCGACGAGGTACCCCACGCCGTACGGGGCGTCCTCGTGCAGGAGCCGGCCGCCGAGGCCCGCGCCCTCGGCCGCGCCCGCGAGCACCTGCCAGGGCGCCCGTCCGGCCGCCTTCAGCTCGTACGCGAGCGACTCGTCCAGAGCGCTCAGCGCCGCCACATCCGCGCTGCCCAGCGCCCGGGCGGCCGCCGCGTCGAAGTCCGCCGCCCGCTCGTCCAGATAGCCGGGCGACTTGACCGTACGGCAGGCGCTGCCGTCGCCCATCACCAGCAGGGCCACCCGCTCCGCCCCGGCCGCCAGGTCCGCTCCTGCCCGCAGGCACCGGTCGGTGGCGAGCGGCTCCCCCACGCCCAGCCCTTCGGTCCTGGCGCCGTCCCACCCGCAGCGGTCCAGCAGCCAGGCGCCGACGGCGAGGGACGCGGGTAGCGGGCGTGCGGGTGCGGGGGATCCCGTGGGTGTCTGCCCCAGCCGCACGGTCAGGTCGACGCCGAAACCGTCGAAGGAACCTGCCGACCCCGGAGGGAACGGCCCGCGGTCGTCCGGTCCCGCGGGACCGGCCACGATCAGCAGATCCGGCAGCGCGGCGGCGAGCACGCCGACCGCGTCGAGGCACGCGCTCCGCGCGGCGTCGAGCTCGGGCGCGGCTCCCGCTGCCACCTCGGGCACCAGGATCGGCGGGCAGGGGCAGACGGCTGCGGCGACAAGCATGCCGGTCAGCGTAATCGGACCGGCCGTCGTCAGTCGCAGCCGCACCCCGGGGTGGCGGCCGCGGGCAGCGGGGCGGGCGCGCCGATCCCGGGCAGCCCCAGCATGACTCCGGCGGGCCGTTCGGCGGGAGCCGCGTTGCGCTTCTCCCAGGCGTCTCCCGACCGGGTGCGCCGGACGCCCAGGGGTGTGCCCTCGGCGAGCAGGTGGTGCGGGGCGGCGTAGCTGATCTCGACCGTCACGACGTCCCCGGGCCGTACGTCCTGGGAGGGCTTGGTGAAGTGGACCAGACGGTTGTCGGGAGCGCGCCCGGAGAGCCGGTGCGTGGCGCCGTCCTTGCGGCCCTCGCCCTCGGCGACCATGACGTCCAGGGTGCGGCCGACCTGCTTCTTGTTCTCGTCCCAGGAGATCTCCTCCTGGAGGGCGGACAGGCGCATGTAGCGCTCCTGCACGACCTCCTTGGGGATCTGTCCCTCCATGTCGGCCGCCGGGGTCCCGGGGCGCTTGGAGTACTGGAAGGTGAAGGCGTTCGCGAAGCGGGCCTCGCGCACGGCGTGCATGGTCTGCTCGAAGTCCTCCTCGGTCTCCCCGGGGAAGCCGACGATGATGTCGGTGGAGATGGCGGCGTCCGGCATGGCCGCGCGCACCTTCTCGATGATCCCGAGGAAGCGCTCCTGACGGTAGGAGCGGCGCATGGCCTTGAGGATCCTGTCCGATCCCGACTGCATCGGCATGTGCAGCTGGGGCATCACGTTCGGTGTCTCGGCCATCGCCGCGATCACGTCGTCGGTGAAGTCGCGCGGGTGGGGCGAGGTGAAGCGGACGCGCTCCAGGCCCTCGATCGTGCCGCAGGCCCGCAGCAGCTTGGAGAACGCCTCGCGGTCGCCGATGTCGGAACCGTAGGCGTTCACGTTCTGCCCGAGCAGCGTGATCTCGCTGACCCCCTCGGCGACCAGGGCCTCGATCTCCGCCAGGATGTCGCCGGTGCGACGGTCCTTCTCCTTGCCGCGCAGCGCGGGAACGATGCAGAAGGTGCAGGTGTTGTTGCAGCCCACGGAGATCGACACCCACGCCGCGTAGGCCGACTCACGGCGGGTGGGCAGCGTCGAGGGGAACGCCTCGAGGGACTCGGCGATCTCGACCTGCGCCTCCTCCTGGACCCTGGCCCGCTCCAGCAGCACCGGCAGCTTGCCGATGTTGTGGGTGCCGAACACGACGTCCACCCACGGGGCGCGCCGCACGATGGTGTCGCGGTCCTTCTGTGCCAGACAGCCGCCGACGGCGATCTGCATCCCGGGGCGCTTCGTCTTCATGGGGGCGAGGCGGCCGAGGTTGCCGTAGAGCTTGTTGTCGGCGTTCTCACGCACGGCGCAGGTGTTGAACACCACGACATCGGCGTCACCGTCGGAGCCCTCGGGGGCGCGTACGTATCCGGCGCCCTCCAGCAGCCCCGACAAGCGTTCGGAGTCGTGGACGTTCATCTGGCACCCGTAAGTGCGCACCTCGTAGCTCTTCTGGACGTCCACTGCTTCGCTCCGGTTGCCGCTGGTCATGGGACAAGGGTAGGCGGTGGCGCCGGTTCTCCCGCCGCCGGAGCCGGTACCCCCGTTCCGGCCTGGCCAGGACGGTGCGTGGGCTGGCAGGATCGCGCCATGCAGCACGTACTGTCCCGGTTCGGCCGGCGACGCACCCTTCAGGGGGGCGCCGCCCTCCTGGTCGTGCTCGGGCTGCTGCTGTGGTGGGTGCTCCCGATCGGGAAGGCGGAGCCGAGCGGTTCGCTCACCTTCTCCACGGGCGTGCGCAGCGGGGTCTACCAGCGCTACGGCCAGCGACTGGAGGGCGCGCTGGCCAAGGACATGCCCAAGGTGTCGATACACCTGCAGACGAGCGAGGGCTCGCAGCAGAACCTCGAACGCGTCGCCACGGGGAAGGCCGACTTCACCATCGCGACCGCCGACGCCGTCGCCACCTATCTGCAGAGCGGCAAGCCCGGCGCCG
This sequence comes from Streptomyces sp. NPDC048565, assembly GCF_040650935.1. NCBI lineage: Bacteria > Bacillati > Actinomycetota > Actinomycetes > Kitasatosporales > Streptomycetaceae > Streptomyces > Streptomyces sp. NPDC048565. The sequence continues at coordinate 11,724 of NZ_JBEZIH010000006.1, read as the reverse complement.
GCCGGCTGCGCGGCTGCGTCCGGCTGTACGACGACTACATCCAGCTGATCGTGCCCAGCGACTCCAAGATCCGCGAGGTCTCGGATCTGCGGGGCAAGCGGGTGGGTGTGGGGCAGCAGGGTTCGGGCGTGCTTCTCGTCGCTGACCGGCTGATGAAGGCGGCGGGCGTCGATCCGGAGGGGGACATCACCCCTGTCAGGGCCGGGATCGACACGATGCCGGCGAGGCTGGCGGACGGACGGCTGGACGCCTTCTTCTGGTCCGGGGGGCTGCCGACGGGCGCCGTGCAGGATCTCTCGGAGAAGTTCGCGATCCGGCTGGTGCCGTTGGAGGACTCGCTGGTGACCGAGCTCCAGGCCGTCGGCGGGTCCACGCGCTACTACCGCTCCGCGGTGATCCCGGCGGACGCCTACCGCCACGCGCAGGGTGACGCGGTGAAGACGGTCGCGGTCTCCAATCTGCTGATCACCACGGACCGTACCGATCCGCTGACGACCGAGGCGTTCACCCGGACCGTGATCGACAGCCGGGACCGGATCGGCCGTGAGGTGCACTCCGCGCAGCTGGTGGATCTGCGGACGGCCATCTACACCGATCCACTGCCGCTGCACGAGGGCGCCAGGCGCTACTACCGCTCGGCCAAGCCCTGACTCACGTGTGCGGAGGGTTGCGCGGCACGGTGACCGTCACCCGCAGGCCGTGCGGCGGGTGCGTCTCGTGGCGGAGCGATCCGCCGCCCGCCGCGAGCAGGGCACGCGAGATGGACAGTCCGAGACCGGATCCCTTGACGTTCTGGTGCCGCCCGCTGCGCCAGAAGCGGTCGCCGACGCGCTCCAGTTCCTGATCGGTCAGGCCCGGCCCCCGGTCGGCGACGACGACCGTGACGCCCTCGCCGTCCGAGCCTGCGGTGACCCGGACCTCCTGGCCTTCGGGGGTGAATTTGAGGCCGTTGTCGATGATGGCGTCCAGCGCGCTGGACAGGGCGATCGGATCGGCCCAGCCGGTCACAGCGGGCACCCCGTCCAGGATGAGCCGTACGCCCTTCTCCTCGGCCAGCGGACGCCATGAGGCGACGCGTTCCCCGGCGAGCGCGGCGATGTCGGTGAGCTGGAGATCGGCCGCCGTGTGCTCGGCCAACGCCAGGTCGAGGAGGTCGTCGAGCACCTGGGCGAGGCGCTTGCCCTCCGTGCGGACCGAGGCGATCTCCTCGTTGCCGTCGGGTAGTTCGAGGGCGAGGAGCTCGATCCGGAGCAGCAGCGCGGCCAGCGGGTTGCGCAACTGGTGCGAGGCGTCGGCGACGAAGGCGCGCTGCTGCTCCAGCACGTCCTCGACGTTGTCGGCCATCTCGTTGAACGAGCGGGCGAGCCGTCTGAGTTCGGGCGGCCCGCCGGACGCGACGACCCGCGACCTCATCCGGCCGCTGGCGATGTCATGGGTGGCCGCGTCCAGGACCCGTACGGGCAGGAGGACCCATCCGGTGAGACGGAACGCGGCGCCGACCGCCACCAGCAGGGCCGCCGCCTCGCCGATGGCGATGAGCAGCCAGCCGCGCACCGTCCTGGACCGCATGTCGCCGGTGGGCGAGTCGGTCACGACGACGGCGACCACGTCTCCGTCGCGTACGACCGGGGAGGCGACGACGATCCGGTCGTCCTGCCAGGGCCAGACCTGGGAGGGGTCGTGGGAGCGGCGGCCGAGCAGGGCCTCCTCGAAGGCCGCTCTGCCTTCCCCGTCGGCGGGCAGGGACCAGGAGTCGGGTGCCTTCGCGAGCGCCCTGTCGTCGCGGTAGAAGACTCCGGCGCGGATCCCGTACACCGAGTCGTAGGCCTCGAGTTCGGTCTGCAGGATCCGCTGCCGTTCGTCGGTGCCGACGAGGGGTTCGTCGACGAACTGGGCCAGCGCGCCGAAGCGCGCGGTGTCGTCGATCCGGTCGATGACGACCCGCTGTTGTTCGGCGGCGGCCACCCGCACGGCCAGCGGGAGGCCGAGTGCGAGGAGCACGGCGGCCATCAGGATGATGAGCAGGGGGAGCAGACGGGTGCGCACGGGGGCGTACGTCCTCAGGCCGGCGGCGGGACGAGCCGGTAGCCGACTCCTCGCACGGTCTCTACCAGAGCGGGGAGCCGCAACTTGGAGCGCAGCGAGGCGACGTGCACCTCCAGGGTGCGTCCGGTCCCCTCCCAGCTGGTCCGCCACACCTCGCTGATGATCTGCTCCCGGCGGAAGACCACTCCGGGGCGCTGGGCGAGAAGCGCGAGAAGGTCGAACTCCTTGCGGGTGAGCTGGACCTCCTGGCCGTCGACACTGACCCTGCGGGTGGGCAGTTCGATGTGGACCGGGCCGATCCGCAGGGCGGCGAGCGGCGTCGGACCGGTGTCCTCACCGGCGTTCCTGCGCCGGGCGACGGCATGGATACGGGCGAGGAGCTCACCGGTGTCGTACGGCTTCACGACGTAGTCGTCGGCTCCGAGGTTGAGGCCGTGGATCCTGGAGCGGACATCGGCCCGCGCGGTCACCATGATCACCGGGATCGCCGAACGCTTGCGGATCTTCCCGCAGACCTCGTAGCCGTCCTGGTCGGGCAGCCCGAGATCCAGGAGCACGACCCCGAAGGGCTCCTTGTCGGCCGGCAGCAGCGCCTGCAGGGCCTCCTCGCCGCTGCGGGCGTGCACGACCTGGAAGCCGTGACGTGAGAGCACGGCGGACAGGGCCGCGGCAACGTGGTCGTCGTCCTCGACGAGCAGCAGTCTCATGACCCCCCTTTCCGTTTTCCTTGTCATCCCATGGCCGAGCCATGTCCTTCGCGGCGGCCGGGAACCGTGCGTGACGATCCACGGGTGTTCCCCCCGGCGAATCTTCCCGTACCGCGGCGATTCATGTGATTCCCGTACCAGGGCATCCACGCCGATGACAGGTACGCCAGTCAAGTCCCCGCCGGTTACCACCAGGTTTCCGTTACCCACCCGGTACGCCGCCGGGTGCCCCGTGGCGTCCCCTTCACGCCGTGTGTCCGGTTGCGGCCGGATCGTTATGCTCAATTTCCGCTCAGATGTAATGACTCTGGTAGCACTGCGTCACTAGGGTCCTTGCCTAACCGAGGAGGACGGAGCAAGAAGCCGATGAGCGGAGTTTCAGTGACCAAGGCCGCCGACGATGCCGCACCTGCGGGAGACGACCTTGTCGTACTGAGCGACGTCAACAAGCACTTCGGCGCGCTGCATGTGCTCCAGGACATCGATCTGACCATCGCCCGCGGCGAGGTCGTCGTAGTCATCGGGCCCTCCGGGTCCGGGAAGTCCACGCTGTGCCGCACGATCAACCGCTTGGAGACGATCGACTCGGGCGCGATCGCGATCGACGGCAAGCCACTGCCCCAGGAGGGCAAGGAGCTGGCGAGGCTGCGTGCCGATGTCGGCATGGTCTTCCAGTCGTTCAATCTCTTCGCGCACAAGACGGTGCTCGAGAACGTGATGCTGGGCCAGGTCAAGGTCCGTGGGACGGACAAGAAGGCCGCCGAGGAGAAGGCCAGGAGCCTGCTCGACCGCGTGGGGGTCGGCGTCCAGGCGGACAAGTACCCGGCGCAGCTCTCGGGCGGCCAGCAGCAGCGCGTCGCCATCGCGCGTGCGCTGGCGATGGACCCCAAGGTCATGCTCTTCGACGAGCCCACGTCGGCGCTCGACCCGGAGATGATCAACGAGGTGCTCGAGGTCATGCAGCAGCTGGCCCGCGAGGGGATGACCATGGTCGTCGTCACCCACGAGATGGGCTTCGCCCGCTCGGCCGCCAACCGTGTGGTCTTCATGGCGGACGGGAAGATCGTCGAGGAGGCGACTCCCGACCAGTTCTTCAGCAATCCGCGCAGCGACCGGGCCAAGGACTTCCTGTCGAAGATTCTTCACCACTGACTACCGACGACCTACGACACAAGGATTGTTGACATGAAGCTCCGCAAGTCGGCCGCCGTTGCGGCCATCGCTGTGCTCGCCCTGACCGCGACCGCGTGTGGCGGCAAGGAGGGCTCCGCCGGCGACAAGCCGTCGGGCGTCAAGCCCGGTTCGTCGGCGGCCCCCGAGCTGCCGAAGTACACCGTCGCGACCGGTGTCGACCTGGACTCGCCGGTCTTCAAGGAGGCGAAGAAGCGCGGCAAGCTGGTCATCGGTGCCAAGGCCGACCAGCCGTACCTCGGCTTCGAGGACCAGTCGACCAAGGAGCGCTCCGGCTTCGACATCGAGATCGCCCGTATGATCGCGGCCGACCTCGGCTTCACGGACAAGCAGATCGAGTGGAAGACCGTCGACTCCGGCATCCGTGAGACGGCCATCGCCAAGGGTCAGGTCGACTTCCTGGTCGGTACCTACACGATCAACGACGAGCGCAAGAAGCAGGTCGGCTTCGCGGGCCCGTACTACAAGGCCGGCGCGGACCTGCTGGTGCGCAAGGACGACACCTCCATCACCGGCAAGGAGTCGGTGAAGGGCAAGAAGGTCTGCTCGATCGTGGGTTCCACCCCGCTCCAGGAGATCAAGAAGCCCGAGTACGGCGCGAAGGTCGTCGAGCTGGCCAAGTACTCGGACTGCGTGCAGCAGCTCCTGACCAAGCAGATCGACGCGGTCACCACCGACGACTCGATCCTCAAGGGATACGCCGCCGCCAACTCCGGCAAGCTCAAGGTCGTCGGCAAGCCCTTCACCGACGAGCCCTACGGCGTCGGCCTGAACAAGGACGACAAGGTGCTCCGCGAGGCGATCGACAAGTCGCTGGAGACCCACACCGAGGACGGCACGTACAAGAAGATCTACGAGGCGACCCTCGGCCTGTCCGGCTCGGACTACATCGAGCCGCCGGCCATCGAGCGCTACTGACGCAGCCCCGTCGCTGACGTCCCGTCACTGACGCCGCCCGTCGCTGATGCCCTGTCACTGACGCCGCGCGCGTGAGTGAAGCGTCCCGTACGCCGCCGCCCATCGGGCACAGCGGCGTACGGGGCGCCCTTCCCCTGCCCTGATGCCGCTGACCGCCGACGCGGAGACCCCATGAACGCATTGCTCGACAACTTTCCGGAATTCCGCGACGGCTTCATAGGCACCGTGTCGATCACCGTCAGCAGTTCGGTCATCGCCCTGGTCCTGGGCATCGTCATCGCCGGCTGCCGGGTGTCCCCCGTGCCGCCGCTGCGCTTCTTCGGCACCGCCTGGGTGACCCTGCTGCGCAACACCCCGCTGACGCTTCTCTTCATGATCTTCTTCTTCGTGGTGCCGGAGATCCTCTTCCCGGGCATGAGCCCCTTCCTGCTCGGCTCGCTGGCACTCGGCTTCTACACCTCGTCGTTCGTGTGCGAGGCCGTCCGCTCGGGCATCAACACCGTCCCCCTGGGGCAGGCCGAGGCCGCGCGCTCCATCGGAATGACGTTCACCCAGACCCTGCGGATCGTGATCTTCCCGCAGGCCACCAGGTCCGTCATCCCGCCGCTGAGCAGCATCTTCATCGCACTCACGAAGAACTCGGCGATCGCCGGTGCCTTCAGCAACACCGAACTCTTCGGGTGGCAGAAGCTGATGAGCGACCGCGGCTACGAAATCGGACCGGTCTTCATCTGGGTGGCCATCGGCTATCTGGTCGTCACGTTTGTCATCAGCGGTCTCTTCCGGCTGCTGGAGCGCCGCATGGAGGTCGCCCGATGAGTGCCAGCGTTCTCTACGACGCCCCCGGCCCGAAGGCGGCCGTCCGTAACCGGATCTACGCCGTGGTCGGAAGTCTCGCCATCCTCGCCCTGATCGCGATCGGCCTGATGCGGCTGGCCGACAAGGGTCATCTCGCCCCCGAGATGTGGGACATCTTCAACTACTCGGGTATCCGGCAGAACATCGCCGACGCCGTGCTCGCCACGCTCAAGGCCTTCGGCCTGGCGGCGATCGGCTCACTGATCTTCGGGGTCGTGCTCGCCGTCGGCCGGCTCTCCGACCACAAGCCGGTCCGCTGGGTCGCCACCACCTTCATCGAGCTCTTCCGCTCGATCCCGCTGCTGATCACCATCTACGCCATCTGGGTCGGCTTCCTCACCGACTACTCGATGTGGGCCCTGGCGCTCGGACTCTCCATCTACAACGGCAGTGTCCAGGCCGAGGTGCTGCGCGCGGGCATCAACTCCGTGCCCAAGGGCCAGAGCGAAGCGGCCTACGCCCTCGGGATGAGCAAGACCCAGGTCATGGTCAGCGTGCTGATGCCGCAGGCGGTCCGCGCCATGCTGCCGACGATCATCAGCCAGCTGGTGGTGACCCTCAAGGACACCTCGCTCGGCTTCATCATCCTGTACCCGGAGCTGCTCCAGACGGCGCGTCTGATCGCCGCCAACACCCAGGTCAACAGCCAGTACCCGTACGTCTCGACGATCGCCGTCATCGGCACGATCTATGTGGCGATGTGTCTGCTCCTGTCGGCACTCGCCACCTGGATCGAGAAGCGCGGCCGGCGGGCCAAGACCGGGATCGCGGTGGCCACGGCCGCCGAGACCCCGGGAGCCATCCCCGCCGGCGGCCTGACGGTCCCCCCTGCCGAGGACCCGGCAGTCGGCCCCGACGCCAACGGGGGGCCCGGCACGGCGGGCTGACGGACCGGTCGTCGCTCCCCTCGCCCCGCTCAGGACAGCCCGTCGGTACACCGGCGGGCTGTCCGGGGTTTCGGAGCCCGCACGGGTTGCGTGGGGCGGCGACGAGGGCGTCCCGTCCACCGTCGCTTGACGCAAGCAGCGGCAGTGGGTTGCATTCGTTCTGTGATCGCGTCCCGAACCACCGCCGCCGCACCCCCTGGTTCCCCCTCGGCATCGACAACCTCCACAGCCACTCCCACCAGCGCCGAAGGGTTCACACCGTGGACCCGGTGATCGTCGTCGGCGCCGGGCCGGTCGGGCTGGCCCTGTCGCTCGCCCTCGCGGCTCAGAGCGTTCCCTCCGTCCTGCTCGACGAAGGGTCGGGCAAGGACGAACCGCGCCCCGCCCGCACCGTCGTGCTGCGCGAGGACACCGCGGACCTCGTGGCCCGGCTGGGCTGTTCGACGCTCCACGACGAGGGACTGCGGTGGGCCGGCTGGCGTTCCGTGCGACGTAAGCAACTGGTGCGGGCCGTACCTCTGGGCGAGGAGGAGGGCACCGTCCCCCTGCCCGCGCCCGTCCATCTGCCGCAGCACGCGCTGGCCGGCGGCCTGCGGGCCGCGGTCGCCGCGCAGGACCTGGTCACCACGGTGCCGTTGAGCAGGATCGACACCCTGGAACAGGACGCGCACGGGATCACGGTGCACACCCGGGAGCCCGGATCGACCTGGTGGCGCGGGAGTTATCTGGTGGGCTGCGACGGCGCGCGGTCCACCGTACGCAAGCTCCTGGACATCAGGTTCCCGGGCCGCACCGCGGTCGAGCGGCACGCCGTCGCCGCGCTCCGTGCCCAACTCCCCTGGCCGGGAGAAGCGGTGCTCCACCGGGCTCCGCCCTGGCGCTCCGGTGGTTCCGAGATCACCGCGCGACCGCTGCCCGACGACGTCTGGCGGCTGGACTGGCTCCTTCCGCCGCGCGGCGAGCTCGTCACCCCCGACGCGCTGATCACCAGGATCCGCGACACCCTCGAAGGCTGGTGCGGCGAGACTCCGGCGTACGAACTGCTCGACACGGGCGTGTACACCCTGCACCACCGGCTGGCCAGGCGCTGGCGGTCCAAGCGCGCCTTCCTCGCCGGCGACGCCGCGCACCTGCTGGGCGCGCTCGGCACCCAGGGCCTGGACGAGGGGCTGCGGGACGCCGAGAATCTGGCCTGGAAGCTGGCGCAGGCCTGGCATCAGAGCGCCTCCGAGCTGCTGCTCGACAGCTATCAGGCCGAGCGCAGGGCGGCCGTCGCAGCCCGACTGCGGGCCGCCGACCAGTCGCTGCCGATACTGCGGGGCGGCGGCGGTCTCCGGACGCTCGTACCGGGCGCGGCGCGAGGCCACGACACCTTGCTGGCCGACGGTCATCTGGGGTGCGGGCCACTGGGCGCGCCCCCCGCGTACGCCCACTCCCCCCTTTCACCTCGACGCACCGAGGGCCACGCGTCCGTGGGGACGGCGCCCGGGGCGCCCGTCGCCGATGTGCGGGTGACAGCGCCCGACGGGAAGACCGTGCGGCTGCGCGACCGGCTGGGTCTGGGGCACCTGCTGGTGATCCTGGTCGCGCCGGGCACGGGCGTGTGGGACAGACGGCACTGGCTGACCGCGGGGGTCATGCCCCGGCTCGTCGACGCGGTGGAGGCCCTCCCCGTGAACGCCGAGCTGCTGGTTGCCGAGAGCTATCCGGGAGCCACCGCGCACACGGTGCTGCTGGTCAGGCCGGACGGGCATCTCGTCGCGGCCTTCAGCGGTGTGCGGCCCGCGGAACTGCTCGCGGCGGCCGACACGGCGCGCGGGAGTGGCGCGGACACGGCGCACGGCGACCAGGCCCGCGCCACCACGAGCTCCGACCGGACCGCGGACGTCAATTGACCGCCGCAGGCACACATGGTGTACTCCAGATCATGACCGACACCGATGTGCGCCTGTGGCGGAGGGTCCATATGGACCTCGTCCGCTATGCGGGCTGCGTGTGTCGCCCGTCCTGCTGAATCGCCTCTCACCGCACGTCGTGCTGTTTCGCGCACGGCTGTGCTTCCACGCGAACTTCTCAGGACGGTCCCTGTGTCTGCATCCTTCCCCACCCTGCCCACGCCCGCGTCCACCGTCGGGACGGACCCGGCGCTCCTGGCCGCCGACGGCGCGAACGTTCCGCCCACCGCCGGTGCGCACTCTCCGACCCCGGCCACCGCGCCGGCCCCGACCGCGGCGGAACTGCTGGCCTTCGTCCGCCGGACCGCGCAGGACGCCGCGCTCGTCGCCTCGCTCCCGCTCGACCTCGAGGGGCGCACCTGGCTCAGGCTCGAGGGTCCGGGCGGCAGCGAGGCGTGGCTGATCGGCTGGCCTCCCGGTACCGGGACGGGCTGGCACGACCACGCCGAGTCGACGGGGGCGTTCACCGTCGCCGCGGGCGCCCTCAAGGAACACTCGCTGGCCGCGCGGCTGCCCACCGACGGCTGGCAGACCCTCGAACTGAGCGAGGGCATCGACCGGGAGCGGCAACTGGCGACCGGACAGGGCAGGGCCTTCGGCCGGCACCATGTCCACGAGGTGCTCAACGAGTCCGGCGAGGAACACGCCGTGTCGGTGCACGCGTACTACCCGCCCCTGCCGCAGATCCGCCGCTACAGCCGCACCGGCGCGGTGCTGCGCCTGGAGCAGACCGAGCGCCCGGAGGACTGGCAGTGAGCGACGGGGACCGGGACCGGCCGGAGCCGGTGGGCATCGACGAACTGCTCGACCGGGTACGGGCCGGTTACGAGCGGGTGGGGCCCGAGGAGGCGGCGGTAGCGGCGGCCGATGGCGCACTGCTCGTCGACATCCGTTACGCGGCGCTGCGCGAGAAGGACGGCCTGATCCCGGGCGCTCTGGTGGTCGAGCGCAACGAGCTGGAATGGCGGCTCGACCCGCAGGGAAGCCACCGCGCCGAGGAGGCGGTGAGCCATGATCTGCGGGTCGTGGTGATCTGCAACGAGGGTTACGCCTCCAGCCTCGCGGTCTCCTCCCTGCGACAGCTGGGACTGCACCGGGCCACAGATCTGACCGGCGGCTTCCAGGCGTGGCGCGCGGCCGGTCTCCCGGTCACCCTCTGACCCGGAGCACCCGGCGGCCCCGACTGCTGAAATGACCGGTGACGCTGTCACCGGTCATTCGGCTGCTCGCAGGACCGAATGGCGCCCCGGCCCACCCGAACGCTGCTCTCCGGTGGAGCAATCCCCCCGCGCGACGGACATTCGCCTCATCACCGAGGACCGGAATGTACGGAGATGTCGCGCCGATGGAAACCGCTCAGCTCACCCCGGACCAGCTCGACACACAGGCCTCCCGGCTCCATGACACCGATGCCTGGCAGCGGATCGTCACGGGCTGGGAGCAGACCGCCCGGGAGCCCGCACGTCCGGCACCGATCCCCGGTCACGAAACGCCTCCCGTCCCTCCGGCCGACTGGCGGGACCTGCTGTCCGTGCCCGTCGACAGGCTCATCGAGGACTCCCTGCGGACGCTGCCCCCGCGCCCGCCGCGCGAGCGCCCGCTTCCCGGGCGCCTCGGCGCCGCGCTGCCCGAGCGTCTGCACACGTGGCGCCGCATCGGACAGCCGGACGTGCGCCCGTCCACCCATCTGGGCCATGCCCGGCAGATCCTGACCGAGTGGGGTTGGCAGAACACCCCCTACCGGCTGCGCAACGCCCGTGGCGCGCGCTGCCTCTGCGGAGCGATGCTGACGGCCCACCGGCTCGGCTACGGATCGCTCGACACCGTCGACCGCGCCGGAGCCTGGATCATCACCGAGCTGCGCTCACAGGGCTGGACCGATCTGATCGGCCCCTGGAACCGGCACCCCGGCCGCACGGCCGCCGACGCGCTGGCCCTGATCGACGCCACGATCCGCCGGGCGTCGATGGCAGGTCACTGAGGTCCTCACCGTTCGCCGATCGGCACGGGCCGGCCCCGGTCACCACCGGCCCCGGATCAGCCCGGTGCCAGCCCCGGTCGCACCGGCCCCTGTCCACCGGCTCGCCGGCCTCCGGCCTCCGGCCTCCGGTCAGAAGGGCTCGTCCAGCCCCTCCGTGTCCTCCCCCTCGGCCTCGATCGCCTGACGCACCACACGCAGGGCCATCCCCTCGCCGTACCCCTTGCGCGCGAGCATGCCCGCCAGCCGGCGCAGACGCTTGTCACGGTCCAGCCCCCGGGTGGCGCGGAGCTTTCGCGCGACGAGCTCCCTGGCGGTCTCCTCCTCCTGTTCGGGGTCGAGCTGCCCGACCGCCTCGTCGATCACCGTCGGGTCCACCCCCTTGGTCCGCAGTTCCCGCACGAGGGCGCGCCGGGCCAGCCCCCTGCCGTGGTGCCGGGACTCGACCCAGGCGTCCGCGAACGCCGCGTCGTCGATCAGTCCCACGTCCTCGAACCGCGAGAGCACCTCCTCCGCGGCCTCGTCCGGGATCTCCCGCTTACGCAGCGCGTCGGCCAGCTGCTTCCGGGTGCGCGGCGTGCCGGTCAGCAGCCTGAGACAGATGTTGCGCGCCTGCTCGACCGGGTCTCGCGGTTCCCCCTTCTCGGCCCTCGACGAGGAAGGGGAACCGCTGCTTCTGGAACGGGAGCGGGAATGACGGCCCGCCCCCTCGCCGAACCCGGCCCCCCGACCGGGCTCCGGGGGACCCCCGGACGGTTCTGCGGCGTACTCGGGGCCGGGGCCCGCGCCTGTGTCGGCGCCCGGCCACTCCGTGCGACGCGTCATGGCCTGGCCCTAGCTCTTGGCCGCCGCCGCCTTGGCGGGCTTGGCCTTGGTCGCGGGAGCCGGTACCGACTTGGCCGCCCCCTCCGCCGGTGCACCCGCGGTGACCGCGGCGTCGGCCGCGGGCTCCGCCAAGGCGTCCTCCGGACGGACACCGACGCCGAGCTTGTCGAGGATCTTCTTCTCGATCTCGTTGGCCAGGTCGGGGTTGTCCTTGAGGAAGTTGCGGGAGTTCTCCTTGCCCTGGCCGAGCTGGTCGCCCTCGTACGTGTACCAGGCGCCGGCCTTGCGGACGAAGCCGTGCTCCACGCCCATGTCGATCAGACCGCCCTCACGGCTGATGCCCTGGCCGTAGAGGATGT